>CBIHPJ010000567.1:0-6232 GCA_966211295.1 uncultured Myxococcales bacterium
TCGCGCTCACCGTCTGGGTCTCGCTGCGGCCGATGCCGGGCCTGCACGATGACTGGTTCGCCGTGGAGCGCGCGCGCGTGGCGAATGAAAAGGGGGATTGGCGCGCGGTGGTAAACGAGACGGAGACGCTCGCGGTGAAGACGGATCCGCGGCTCGCCTCGTATCGCGCAGTGGCGCTCACCATGCTGAATCGCTCGGGCGAGGCCGTTCCGTTGCTTGGTTCGATCTCGGGTCCTCCAGTGGCGCTCGCCGGCTTGCGCGCGCAGGTGCACGCCGGCATCGCGAAGTACGACGACGCGCTCGAGGATCTGCGCCTCGGACTCGAGGCCGAACCGGAGCAGGTCGTGCTCTTGCGCATGAAGGTCTGGGTACTCCTGCTCAAAGGAATGACGACCGAAGCGGACACGACGATGAGCGAGCTGAGCCTGATCGCTCCGGCGGATCGCGACGTGCGCGCGCTGCAAGCGCGAGTGTTCTCGTCCACGCGTCGTCCCGAGAAAGCGCTGGAGGTCTTGACTGAGCTACGCAGTCAGGAGGCCGGTTCGTACACGCAGGAGTACGTCGAGGTGCTCACCATGCTCGGCCGCTACGACGATGCGCGCGCGGCGTTGAACACGGAGAAGCTCGAGGCGAGCACGAAGGATCAGCTGAGCTGTTACCTCGAGGCCAGCGCCGGAGAGCTCGAGGCCGCGACGAAGGCGTGCGCTGACGAGAAGAATTTGTGGCTGACCGAGCTGCGCGCAGCGACCGCGGCGGCGAAGGGTGACTGCGATCCCGCGAAGAAGTTATTCACCAACGCGCCTCGCACCCGGCTCAACGAAATGATCTCAGCGAGCTGCTTCATCAAGGAGCAGCAGTGGCCAAAGGCGACCGAGCTCGTCGACAAGCTGCTCGCGACGGATCCGCTCGATCCCGAAGCGCTGCTGCTCAAGGCCTCGTTGGTGCGCGGAGATCAGGGCTACGACGAGGTGATGAAGAAGCTCGAGGGTCACGAAGCGCAGGCCACGCACTCGCTGATGTGGCAGCTGCTGACTCCTGAGATGAAGGAAGCCCTCCCCCGGAAGTAGACTCCGCTCATGTTGCTCGCGCTGGTGCTCGCTGCGTCAGGTGTTTCGCTCTTCACTCCCGAGGAGCTGGCGGAGAAACCCAAGCCGACGCTGAAAGCGCATCTGCTCGAGCTCGACGGCGAGCTCTACTTGCTCGAGCAGTCGCTCACGATCACCGGCGGAGACATCTTCCTCAAGTCGAGCGGCGAGGCTGCTCCGTGGGTTGCGCTCGCCGGTGCACCTGCGTTGGCAATCGGCTTCTTACTGCAGCCGACCTCAGGAACTTCTGGTCAGGGACCCGTGGTGCAGACCGGAGTGATCGTCGCCACCGCGCTCTTAGGCACGGCGTTGCTCGCAGCGATCGTCTACGGAGTGACCAAGATGCTGCTGCACAGCATCGATCTCGGCGAGTGGGGTGCTCGGCAGAAGGCGCTCTTCGAATATCGGCCGCGCGTTGTGAACGCGCTCGCCACCGCTCCTCCTGGACCTCCCAATCAGAACGAAGCGCCTTCGCGCGACTGATCTACGACTGACGTTCGACATCGCGAATGCGCTGGGAATCGGGTCTGCGTCGACTGAGGATCGTCCTTTCTTTGGGAGGCCACGCCCATGCGCCCGGTCATCATCTCGACGCTCCTCTTCGTCTCGTGCTCTCCCTCTTCCGAGAGTGACGAGCAGCCCATCGCTGCACAGACTCGCGCTCTCTCATCGCCCCTGAAGGTCGTCGATCTCAACTCGACCGACGTTCCACGCAACGTCACCTTCCAGCTCCCCGCAGCCGTCGATGGCGGGCTGGTCTTCTTCGGGCCCGAGCCACACTTCACCGATGGGAGCGGAGGTCGACCGCTCTTCCTCCTCGATCTCGAGCCCGGCGCGCAGACGCCATTCTCAGGCGGTCCGACGAACGCGATCGTCAGTCACGGTGGGTCCGCCTTCTTCAGAGGTCCGCTCGCCACCCTCTGGCGCACCGATGGCACGCTCGCTGGCACCCGGCCTGCGCTCAACGTCACCACCGCCGCGTTCAGCGGCCCGCGCGCGTCGAGCCCAGTCGGCCTGTTGCTCCGTCAGAGCTCGCCCAGCGGTGTGGGCTTCACCTCGCGTTTCGTCGACGAGAGCACGCAGCCCGAGGTGTTCTTCACCAATCGCTCCAACTCGCTCGAACCGTCTGAGCTCACCCCGGTGAGTGGTGGAATGATCTTCCTCGCGGAGGACGACACCTCGTCACGCCCGCACGTCTTCTTCACTGACGGCACTGATGCGGGGACGCGCTCGCTCACCGCGGGGCGAGTGAGCGAGGTGCTCCCTGGGTTCGTGCCCGCGCGCGGCCGCTTCTTCTTCCGCACCGCCAGTCCCGATGAGCTGTGGAGCACCGACGGCACGACCGCAGGGACGGAGCCCACTCCCATCGACGTCGATGACGCCACTTCACTCTTCCCCTTCGACGGCGGCGTGGTGTGGAGCAATCGGCAGTTCTCGAGCTCCGACCAACTGATGTTCAGCGACGGCACCGACGCGGGCACCCGGACGATCGTCACGGGCACGGGCTCCGGCGTGCACCAGATTCACGCGGTCACCTCGACGCACGTCTTCTCCACTCGCTCAGGAACCAGCAGCACGCCGGCGCTCTGGGCCAGCGACGGCACCGACGCGGGGACGCTCGAGCTCAACCCGAGCATCACCGTGACCTCCTTCACCGTCCTCGGGAATCGCTTCGTCTTCAACCGCATCGGCCAGCTGTGGTCTTCAGACGGTACGGTGGCCGGTACGACGCGTCTCTCGACGACCGTGACGATCACCACGCCGTCCTTCGCCGTGCTTCGCAACGGCCTCGCCCTCTTCCGCGGCGACTCGGCCGCCGAAGGGCAAGAGGCGTGGGTGACCGACGGCACCATGGCGGGGACGAGAATCCTCGCCGACATGAATCCAGGCGGTATGGACAGCATCCCCACCAACCAGAATTTCTTCAGCGACGGTGAGCGTGTGTGGTGGTCGTGCTCGCTGCCCTCGCTCGGCACCCAGGTGTGCGTGAGCGACGGCACGCCCGCCGGCACGCGCGTCGCCACCAGTTCGGCGCCGAACTATTCGCCCTCTTCCATCCGCTCGGTGACGAAGGTGAAGGATCGGCTGCTCCTCGTGCGGCCCGACAACAAGCTGTTCGTCAGCGATGGCACGCAGGCGGGCACGGCGCAGCTGCCGATCGGCACTGGGCTTGGCAGCACGCCCCGCGCGACCCTCGATGGGCAGAGTGCGTACTTCACGACGCTCACCAACAACGGTCCGAACGGCGCGATGCGCCTCGAGTTGGTGCGCACCGACGGCACTGACGCTGGCACGGTGCTCCTCGGTCCCTCGGTGAACTTGAACGTGGGCAACACGACGGACACCACCAACAACGACTCGTTCTTCTACCTGACGTACGTGCAGGACGCGGGCGATGTGATCATCAGCTATCGGCCCGACGCCGGCTTCGGCACCATCCCCGACACCACGCCGCGCCCCGGAGTGATGAGCGCGATTTCGCAGCTCACCGGACTCAACGATCGACTGGTCTGGATCGGCTCGGTGGCTGACGCTGGGCCGATGATGCTCTCGAGCACTGGAGATGATTCGGCGCCTCTCGAGCTCGCCTCTGCGCCTCCTTCCTTCTCGCAGGGCATCGCGGTGTACGCCGGCTTCGCGTGGGCCTCGGTCGGCTTGAGCGGGGCGGTGATCAAGAGCGATGGCACCGCCGCCGGCACCTCGACTGTCGATCTCGGAGTGATCCCGCGTTCGCGACTCTTCGCGAGTTCGGGTGGCCTGTACTTCGCCGCGGTGCCTCAGGGCGGCATGGGCCTCTCGATCTTCCGGAGCGACGGTACGGCGGCGGGCACGGTTCCGCTCGCTCCCATCGGTAACTTCCTCAATGGCTTCAAGCCGTGGGGTGATGGCGCGATCTTCGTGAGCATCGAAGCGATCACTGGCGCGTACGTCGTGTGGGCGACTGACGGCACCTCCGCGGGCACGCGCAGGATTCAGGGGCTCGCTCCTGAGCGGCTTCTCGGCTCCGCCGCTCCCGTGCTCGACAACGTGCTGGGCGTGCCTGGCGCGGGCGCCTTCATCGGCCATTGGACTCGTGAAGGAGGACTCGAGCCGGCGAGCCTCGAGCCGGGGGCGAACACCGTCACGCCGCTGATCGATCTCTTCCCCGGGCCTGCATCTTCGGAAGTGTCGTCGCCGGTGCTGCTCGGCAACACGCTCTACTTCGTGGCTGATGATGGCGAGGGTGATGCGTTGTTCGCGGTCGACGCGATGGGCGCACCGCCGGTGGGTGGCGGCTCCGGAGGTGGCTCAGGTGGCTCGGGCGGAGGCACGGCCGCGGGCGGTGGAAATGGCGGCAACGGTGGAGGCAGCTCGACCGGTGGGGGCAACGGTTCAGGAGGTGGCGGAGATGGCACCACCCCGATGGGCTGCGGTTGCCAATCGGTGACGGAGCTCGGCTTCGCGCTCGCCCTGCTGTTGATCCGCCGCCGTGCTCGCTGAGCTCAGTTCACCGTGACCGTCGCGTCGATGCGGCTCAAGCCACTTCCGAAGTCACCATCGGCGCCGCTCGCGATGTTGAACATGCGCTCGGCCTGCTCGTAATCGGTGCCGCCCAGGTTGCGCGCGAGAGACACTGCGAAATCCTCGGGGCTGTTGATGAAGTTGTCGTCGTAGTCCTTCACCAGCGCGTCGTTGCTGTCGAAGCTGGGGTTCGCATCCGACGCGGCCTGCGTCTGCTTCATGTACGCGCTCATCTGCGCTTCCGTGAAGGTGAGCGTCACGTTCGCGTTCGCCGGAACCGGACCCGAATCACCATCGAGTCCTTCGACGCTCCCGGTGAGCGCGGCGTTCATCATCGCCGCCGAGTTCTCATCGGTCTGCAGCGTGTACGAGTAGCGCCGATCCGCGAGGAGCTCGTTGCCCTGCGCGTCGTACTTGCGCGTGAGCTGGAGCGGCACGTTGCTCCCGTAGTCGAGGTTCACCGTCACATCCTTCGTCCCATCGGGATAGGTGACGTCGACGCGCGCGCCAGTGTTCTTCGCTCCCTTGAAGGAGAGATCGATCGGCCCCACGCTCACGCCCGCGCTGCTCTGCGAGGAGAAGTCGATCTTCTCCACCGTGGCGACGTCCTCCACGCCCTTGCCGTTCTGCGAGGGAATGGTGCCGTTCGCGAGGAAGTCGGCGTAGCCCGCCTTGCCCTCGGGCGTGGAGAGGTCGAACTCCGCGGTCTTCAGCGTCGCGCTGCTCAGGTTGTCCGTGCGGCCGAGCGAGGCGCTCACCACTCCGAAGTCCACGCCCACCGCGTTGTACGCGTCGATCGCCTCGGTCGGTCCCGCGGTGACGCGCACCTTGTTCGCTTCGGTCTTCTCCACCGCGATGCTCACGCCTTCCGACTCGGTGATCTTCGACTCCACCGAGAGGTTCTTGAAGGTGGCCTTGAACTCGTTGCTCGAGAACTGCGAGCCATCGAGCTTCACCACCGTGCCCGTGGGCATCGAGTTCGGATCGAACGGGTTGACCGTCTTCGGATCCACGCCCTGCGCGGCGGCCTCGGGCATCGACACCGAGTAATTCGCCTTGATCCCCTCGGAGTGCGCGAGCGCGAGACCGGCCTGCGGCGTGTTCACTCCGCCCGAGAGGGTGACCGACGCTTCGCCGGCGACGTTGAAGGTGGTGACTCCGTTCTCGGTCTTCTGGTCAGCGACCACGGAGGCCTGGGCGTTGATCCCGAAGCTCACTCCGTAGCCCTTCGAGTTCTTCACGCCGCCCGAGAATCCACCGCTCACCGAAGCGGAGATGGTGTCGGGCGTGATCTTCACGTTCTTGTCGAGCGTGCTCTTCACGCTGACGTCGGTGTCTGCGCGGTAGCTCATCGGCGTGGCGCCGAGCCGCGCGGCCGACGAGGCACGGAGCGCCTGGCCACGGCCCTTGCTCATCTCGTCGCGACCGGCGATCTGACGAACCGCGGAAGCCGTCGGAGCGTCGCCCGTCTTCTTCGCGAGCGCCTTCACCTGCTGCTGTTGCTGAGCGCGCTTCTGCGCGGCGGCCTGCGCCTGCTTCTCAGCAGCCTTCTTCGCAGCCTCTTGAGCCGCCTTCTTCGCGGCCTCTTCAGCGCGCCTCCTCGCGGCTTCTTCAGCGGCACGGCGGGCAGCTTCACGAGCGGCGGC
>CBIHPJ010000568.1:0-6232 GCA_966211295.1 uncultured Myxococcales bacterium
GCACGACCGACTTCGGAGGCGTGATCAAATTCGAGAGTGATCCGCTCAAGCCGCTCTTGCTGACGATCACCGCGATCCCCGCCGGACTCGAGCTGCGCGCCGGGCCGATGATCGATCGAATGGAGACCATTCGCGTCGGAGACTCCTTCGAACTCCCCGCGAGTATTCATGTGAACGATTGTGTCGCTCCGCTCACCGTGCGCTCGGAGTACGTGCGAATTGCGCCCCTCTCCCCTGCCCCTCTCCCCGCTGCGCAGGGCGAGGGAGTTAGGAGCCGAAGCGCTTCAGCAGAGCCAGCAGCTCGTTGAGGCCTGCCGAGTTCATCTGAAGGATGAACGAGTGCGTTCCATCGGGCGCTTCCCACGAGATCGCTCCGGTGCCCTTGTTGCGATCTTCCTGCTGAATCGACTTATCCGCTTCGACTCGCTGCAAGAGTACCCAGAGCTCGGTCAGTCGCGCATCATCCGCGGCGAGCTCTTCCTTCCGCGGCGGCCCGCCGTCGTACATCCCCGTCGAGCTCTCTTCGCGCGTGACCGGGTCGTACTCGAACTGCACTCGCCCACTCGGCTGGCGATCGAAGAGAAATCCGTTCGCTGATCCATCCGCGATCTTGATGCGGCTCCAGGGCGCGCTCATCGAGGCCTCTTTCTTCTCAGAAGTGTGCGCGCACGCCGAAACCAACAACGCCACGCTGACGCAGAGAGTCCGAGTCACGGCGCGAAGACTACTTACGGAGGAAAGCCGAACGACAGCTTGATCGCCGAATACTCAGGATGAACGCTGCCATCCGTTCGCCGAATCGTGAGCACCGGCTCGACCCACGTCTTCTCCCGAAAGCTCTCAGGCAAATCCGTCGCGCGCGCCATCGCGAAGAGACCGAGCAACGGCGGCTCACCTTCCTTGAGCGCCACGTCGCGCCGCCGCACGATCGCCAGTCCCGCGCGAGAGGTCGCGCTCAGCACGCGCTCCAACTGATGCGCAGGATGCACCGGGAACACGCACGAGAACCAACCACCCGGCGCGAGATGCTTCACCGCGGTGGAGCAGTAGTCGCCGATGTCCCCGCGCACCTCGAAGCGGCACGCGATCTTCTGCGGATGATCTCCGTGCACTCCGTCTTCGAGCGGAAAGTACGGAGGACTCCCGAGCACGAGATCGAACTTCTCGTCATCTCGCAGCACCGACGTGTCTCGGAAATCACCGAGCCGCATCTCGTACCGCTCCGTCAGCCCGTTGTACGCCGCCGACTTCCGCGCGAGCGCGATGCTGATGTCCTGCGCCTCCACGGTGACGAAGCGCGCGCCTTGCAGCCGCCACGCGGCGACCATTCCCACCGAGCCGATTCCGCTCCCGAGATCGAGCACCGTGCGCGCGCCCGGCGAAGTCGACGTGCCGTACCAGGCGACCAACACGTCATCCGTCGAGAAGCGGTGACCCTTCTTGTATTGGAAGAGCTTCCACTGCCCCGAGATGGAATCGAGCGACGTCCCCTCGGGCCACTCACTCTCGGGAATTCCGGGAGGCGTGGGCCCCGGCAGCACGTAGCCCTTGAAGATCGGTGACATCGCCGACGCCCTTATCCCCAAAGCCGAAATCTGCACACACCCGCTGAATCAGGTGTCATGCCGAAGCCATGTTCAACCGCGTCCTCAGCTTGCTGATGCTCGTCGCGGTGAGCGGCTGCAAGGACCGAAGTCTCAACGCGCTGGCGACAGATCTCTCAGTGCCCGAGTCGGTGGATTTCGGAACGGTCTACGTCGGCTACTCCTCCACGCAATCGGTCGAGCTGATCAATCGGGGCCGCGCCGCGGTGGAGTTCGAGGTCTCGGTCACCCAACCTTTCACCACCCTCGAGCACGTGCGCGTGCCGGGTGGGTCGACGGTGCAACTCGAAATCGCGCTCGCTCCGGAATCTGCGGGAGCCATCGAAGACAACCTTCACCTCACCGCTGATCAACTCGTGTTCGAGGTGCATTTGCTCGCTTCGCCCTCGCTCGCGCCGAGCTGCACTCCGAGCGCGGACTGCGTGGAGTCACATTTCGATCCCGCGAGCGGCTGCGTGGAAACTCCGCTCACCGACGGTGCGAGCTGCGGCGCGGAAGACCTGTGCATCACCAACGGCACCTGCCAGCAGGGCGTCTGCCGCGGACAGATGGTGAGCTGCGACGACGGAAACGCGTGTACTGCCGACGCGTGCAATCCGAAGCAGGGCTGCATTCATCCTCCCGTGCAGTGCGCGCAGCCGCTCAACGCGTGCGAGGTCGCGGTGTGCAGACCCGACACGGGCTGTGGAACCGAGCCCGCGGTGGACGGCGCGCGCTGTGGAGAGAACGACTGCCAGATGGCCCACGTGTGCATCTCAGGCAGCTGCGAGCTGCGTCCCGCTCCTGAAGGTTCGGAGTGTGGAGAGCCCAGCACCTGCCTCAGCGCTGGCCACTGCGCCGGCAACGTGTGCCAGCCCGGCACTCCTCAGGTCCCCGCGCCGCGCTGGAGCTACACGCCCTCCACCGACATGAACGTGATGCGCGTGGTCGTGGATCGCGCGGGCAACACGTACGCCCTCGTCGGCACGAACATCGTGTACCCCGAGGATGGAGGCACTTCGCCGCCGTACCCGCTCTGGCTCTACTCGTTCGATCGCGATGGCCACCCGCGCTTCGGAGTGAACCTGAGCAGTGAAACTCCAGGCCTCGAGAACGGCATTGGGTTGATGATCGATCCCGACGCGGAGGTCCTCTACCTCGCGGCGCGCACGTACAACTACGGCACCGCCACTCCACACAAAGTGATCGTCGCGCAGGCTCGTGACTCGCGGAATGGCGCGCGAATCTGGGAGTCCGATCTTCACCAGGACATTCCGATTCTGAATTCGAGCGACGGCGAGATGCACCTCGATCTCACGCGCTTCATGTTGCTCACGCCGAACGTGCTCGCGATCTCGCTCGTCGAGGGCGAGTCGCTGCATCAGGCGTACGTGAAGGCGCTCTCCACCGCGACGGGCCTCAAGGTCTGGCAGACGCAGCGCCCCGGTCACATGTCCTCGGGCGCGTCAGGCAACGGCGAAGTGTGGGAAGGCTCAGCCGCATGTTGGAGCTCGGAGTACCGCGTGAGCCGAATCACTCCCTCGGGAGCGACGCTGAACCAGAAGCTCTTCTCCACCTCGATGCTCGCCTTCTCTCAGGACCGATCGCTCATTCGCACGGCGAATCAGCTCGCGTGGCTCGAGCCGAATTTCAACGTGACGCCGATCAACCTGCGCCCCTCGCAGCAGCTTCCGTACGGCTCCTATCCGCGCATTGATGGATCGATCCTCACGCTGGTGACGACGGATGCGCTCACGCGCGCTTCGCTCGATCGCTACGACGTCGATGCGGGCACGTGGCTGTGGTCGACGCAGCTCGGCGCCGGCACCGTCGAGCAGACCTGGTCACTCACCAATGGAGCCACGGCTGCGTACCTGTCTTCCGGCGACGGCGGCACCGAGCTGGTGACCGTGAGTGGCTCAGGCCAGGTGACCGAGCGCTGCCCCTACGGAGCGGCCACTGGAATCGCAGTCACCAGGGGCCTCTACCTCACGCGCGACGGAGCGAGCATCACGGCCTTCGACGTGCCCGGCCGAGAGCCGGCGACCTCGGGGTGGACCGGGCCGGACGGGTTCATGGGGACGGGTAGGTATCGCTGACTCGCTCTTCGGGCTATGCGCGCTCGTGCAATGAGTAAGCGCCGTTTGACCCTCGAGGAGCTCAAGTCCGCAACGTCCGTGTTGGAAGCCGTGGTCGAAGATCGCGCGCTCCTCGCCGACATGCCTGATGACGAGCGCCGTGCGTTCTTGATGGCCGCGGGCCGTGCAGCGAGTCCTCTCCGTCACGAGATCCAGGCGTTCAGCAAGGCGCTTCGTCGCGATCGATTGAAGCTGCGGCAGGCGCGCGATCGCGAGGTGCGTGAGAGCACCGCGATTCGCGTGGCGCGTCAGGAAGCGGTGTTCACGGCTCCGCTCCCGATGCTCCCCGGTGAACGCCGCGAGGGGCCGACGCTCGAGCAGTCGCGCTACTGCTACGTCTGCAAGGTCTCGTACAACAAGCTGCATCACTTCTACGACGCGCTCTGCGTCGACTGCGGCGACTTCAACTACGCGAAGCGTTTCCAGACCGCGAAGCTCGATGGACAGATCGCGTTGATCACCGGCGCGCGTTTGAAGATCGGTCAGCAGGCTGCGCTGATGTTGCTGCGCGCTGGAGCGCGAGTGCTCGTCACCACGCGCTTCCCGCACGACGCTGCGATTCGCTACGCGCGCGAGCCCGACTTCAAGGACTGGGGCCATCGCCTCGAGGTGCACGGACTCGATCTCCGTCACTCTCCGTCGGTGGAGTTGTTCGCGCGTTGGCTTTCGCGTCGGCTCCCGCGACTCGACCTGTTGATCAACAACGCGGCGCAGACGGTGCGGCGGCCGGTGGGATTCTTCAGTCACCTGATGTCGCTGGAGGAGCAGCCGTTCAATCAGCTCCCCGAAGGCGCTCAACTGATCCTTCAGGGCCGGCAGGAATGCCTCGGCGCGATGGGCGTGATTCCGCAGCTCGCGGCGGGTGGACCTGATGTGACTGGTCTGTCGAACTGGCACGTGAGCCACGGCGCGGGTGCTGGCGTCGCCGCGTCCGCGCGCTTGAGCCAGGTCCGCTACACCTACGAAGACGCGACGTACGGCATGGAGGTCTTCCCCGAGGGGAAACTCGACGCGGATCTGCAGCAGATCGATCTGCGCACCATGAACTCGTGGCGCATGACGCTCGATGAAGTGTCGACTCCGGAGTTGCTCGAGGTGCAGTTGGTGAACGCGGTCGCGCCCTTCGTGCTCGCGGGGCGGCTGCGTGAGCTGATGCGCAAGAGCCCCAGGGGGCCGAAGCACGTGGTGAACGTGTCTGCGATGGAAGGGTCGTTCTCGCGCGGAACGAAGACCGACAAGCATCCGCACACGAACATGGCGAAGGCCGCGCTCAACATGATGACGCTCACCAGCGCGCCCGACTACGCGAAGGACGGCATCTTGATGAACGCCGTCGATACCGGGTGGGTGACCGATGAGGATCCCGCGCACCACGCGACGCGCAAGAAGGAGTCGCTCGGGTTCCAGCCTCCGCTCGACATCGTCGACGGCGCGGCGCGGGGGATCGATCCGATCGTCATGGTCGCGACCGGCGCCGAGGAGACGTACGGCAACTTCCTGGAGGACTACCGGCCCACGAGCTGGTGACTACTTCGGGAGGCGCAGCTCTTTCCGCGCCTTCGCCCACACTGTTCGCAGCGTCGTCATGTCGTGCTCCCACGCCAAGGGATTGATCCCGGCGTAGAGGAGTCGACGGGCTCCTCCTGCGCGTTTGATCACCTCGTCCATCACCTGGAAGGCGGAGAGAGAATTCGTTCCCTCGAGGAGTGTCTCCACCGCGTTGATCAACGCGAGATCGAGGCGGGGGTCCGTGTGTTGCTTGAGCAGCGCGGCGATGATCGCGGTGGTGTCGTCCGCCGAAGGTTCCGCGATGAATCCATCGGCGAGCAGCCGACGCTGGTTTTCGTCGACCTGCGTCACCGACTCGCGGCCGTTGCGACTGAACCAGTTGCTCTCGGTCGGAGCACTCAGTTCCCAGACTCCATGCCACCGCGTGGCTCGCTGTGCCGCGGTGCGAACGGCCCAGTCGATCTTCTGCTCCTTGGTGAATGAGCTCGCCTGGAGCCGCAGTGCTTCGCGCACCCGATCTGTGAACACCGGGAGTTCGTCTTCAGGCGGATGGAGCTGGCCGTACCGCGACGCGACGAAACGCCAGCGACCATGCGCACCCTCGAGGAAGGCCAGTACCGTTTCTCCTGCGGGGTGTTCGCCCAGGACCTCGATCAACTCCGCCGTCGCGCCCTTGAGCGTCTCGCGTACGCGGAGCTGCATCACTCGCTCTCGTGAGGTTGGCGTCCACTGCGCCGCCTGCGTGAAGGTGGTCGGCATCGCAGTTCCCGGAGCGCCGAACTCCACCGTCGCGATCACGATGAGCTCGGCGTTCGAGCTGAGCTCCCAGAGTCCTTGGGGCGGGACGTAGCCGACCGAGGACGCGGCGATGCTCGCGCAGAGCACGGAGAGGATCGTCATCGCTTCTTTCCCATCACTCTCCGCTCCCAGCGGCCGTCTGGATCGATCCGCAGGTATGTGGGCGACATGAACAGCGGGTGGAACCAGAATTCCTCCGCAGTC
>CBIHPJ010000569.1:0-6222 GCA_966211295.1 uncultured Myxococcales bacterium
GGAGCGCGAGCCGTCTCGCGGCGCCGCGAAGCGGTGACGAGGCGCAGCGTCCCAAGGGAGGAGGGTCGGGGGGCGGGGCTTCCTTCGCGCCGGAAACTTGCCTGTCGCTGCCTGTAGCGGACACTTCACCTGTGCTGATCGAACAGACGCAGCGCGAGGAGAGAGTGCGGTTTCAGCACCCGATTCGGGTGGTGACCCTCGAAGGGCAGCCGCGGGTGATCCGCACGCTGACCTCGAACGTCTCACGCGACGGGCTGTTCGTTCGAATGCCCGAGCCGTTGCCGCCGGGGATGAAGGTCGCCCTCTCGCTCGAAGCGGGCGGTCGCGCGCTCGCCCTCGCGCAGGCTGAAGTTCGTTGGAACGGGCCCGATGCGACTGAGATCACCGAGCGCTTTCCCGGCTGCGGAGTGCGCTTCACCGAGTTCCTGCACCCGCGCGCCGAGGAGCTCGTGCAGTACCTGGTGAAGAACCTCGATACCGGCAAGCCGCTCGCGCTGGCGCCGCCGGAGAAGCGGTGGATGAAGTGGCTGCCATTCGCTGGCGGAGGCGCGCTGCTCGCGTGTGCTGCCGCGGCGGCGGTGATCCTCTGGGACCCGGGCGAAGTGACGGTCGAAGAGCCCGAGGAAACTCCAGCGGTTCAGCTGCAAGCGCAGACACCAATCGTCCTCCCTCTCCCGCTCGCCACTTCCGCGCAAACGCCTGACCCGGTGATCGCCGCTCCGACTGTCGCGCCGGAGCCCGCTGCTCCTTTGCCTGCGCCCGCGGTGGTCGCGTCACTTGCTGCGTCGGAACAGGTCGCTCCGACACCAGAGCTCTCCGTTGCCCCGCCTGCGCCCGAGCGCGATGTTGCCGCGCCGCCTCAGCCGAAGCTCATTGCTCCCGTTGAGCCGGAACCCGAGGTGGCCGTGCCGCCGCCAGGCGACCCCGTCGCTGTGGCTCCCAAGCCGAAGCCTGCGTCAGCGCCTGTCCCGCCGCCTGCAGCCGAGCCCGGCGTTGTGGCGCCAAAGCCGAAGTCTGGGCCGGCGCCGGTCGCGAAGGTGTCCGTCGCTCCGGTCGAGCTGAAGGTCGAAGCGCCCAAGTCTCTGCCTCCATCAGTCGAGAAGAAGAAAAAGGCCGAGCGCCAGGGTGACGTGAAACTCGCAGCAGGCGCCTCACCTCAACTCCACTGGGAAGTCACCGGGACGGAGCTCCGCCTCGCGCCACAGCTCCCCGAGGGAGTGCAGCACTCACGCGCCTGCGTCCTCCCCGGCCCCGCGCGCGCGGTCTGCGATCTCACCGGCGGCGCCGCCGCTCGCAGCCTCACGGTTCCCGCCGCTCCTCCGTACGCAAGTGGAGTTCGAATCGGCAAACAGCCGACCGGCACTCGCATCGTGGTCGACCTCGACACGGCGCCGAAGAACACGAAGCAGCTGGGCGACGCGCTGGTCCTCGCGTTCTGATCGCTACCCGCGCAGAGCGAGCTGCGCCTTCGGATCCCACGCCTGGTCCGCCTTCCGGAACGCCCACGGAATGCGCCAGCACAGGTACAGCGACAGCAGCTCGAGCACCGACGCGATGATGACGAGCGCGTCGTAATGACCACGCAGCGCGGTCGGCATCGAGAGGACCGCGATGATGAGCGACAGCCAGCCCGAGACCCACCACGCACCGACCGCGACATCGACCCTGGTTCCCTGCGCGATCTTCCGCAGCACCAGATACGGATGGACGAAGTTGAGACCGGGGACGACCCAACCGGCGATCCCCATCGGCTTGCTGGGCGCGTCGACCTGATGGCCCTTCGCCCAGTCGAGCAACATCACGAACCAGATGAGCCAGAAGACCGCCAGCAGCGTCCACACCACCGAGTAGACGCTCTCCAGCGCGATGAAGACCATCATGGGTCCGCTGAAGAGGTCGGCGCGCTTCATCTTCGTCAGATCGATCTGCGCCATCACCGGTACGATCACCACCGTGCACACGGCGTAGATCGCGGCCGTCACGCCGATGAGCCAATCGAGGATCGGCGGAAGCTGGCGGCAGGCATCGCGCTGCCGCACCTGGCACTCCAGACACGGATTCGTCCGAGCGCAGGCCTCGCAGGTGAAGCGGCCACATCGCGAGCAGGTCGAGACCGAGGCCCGCTCAGAATGAACTGCACACGCCGCCGCACCGTCCGTCATGCGAAGAGCATCGCGCGCGGCGACGTCATCTGCGAGCAATGAAAGTTGCTTTGTTGCAACTATGGTGTCTTGCGTGTGATTCGTGTGTCGTGATCTCAGCTGGTTAGGTGTGTCGATGTAAGGCGCGAGAATTGCTCAAAGCGACGCATGCTCTCCCGCGCTTCGCTGCTGACCCTGGTTGTCGCGTTCGCCGCCTGCGGTCCCCAAGATGCCTTGATCGAGGGCAGTGAAGAGTTCAGCGCCACCGCGTCATCGTTGAGCGTTGCTCCGGGAGACGCCGCGCCGATCCTCGCGCTGGTCAACTACCCCGGTACCGACGTGGCGACGCTCGACGGCAAGGCGGGTCTCGATGTCCGCGCCGCGAAGAACATCATCATCAAGCGTGACGGCGCTGACGGCATCTCGCCTTCCGCCGATGACGACCTCTTCGAGACCCTCGAGGAGCTCGACGCCGTCCCGTACGTCGCCGACGCGGCCTTCTCGAAGCTGCTCGCCTTCGCCCGCGCGAACCCGCTGCCGGCCGGTGAAGTGGTCGAAGGCGTCTCCTTCCTCGGCTGGGAGTCGCAGTCGGTGGTGTGGGCCGTGAACACCGTCTCGGCCGGCGTGCTCAACGGCATGCTCGACGCGCGTGCCGCGCAGGCGCTGATCGCGGGCCGCCCGTACTCCACCGTCACCCAGATGGGCCCGATCGCGTACGTCGGTCCCAGCGCGCTCGCTCGCTTGCAGCGCGAGGCCGCCACCTGGTGGAAGGCGATGCGCTCGGGACCGGTCGAGCCCACGCTCGCGGGCACCTTCGATGGCGTGGAGTTCGATCTCCACACCGCCACGGTCGCGCTCGACGTCGCCAACCGCGCGCTCAAGGAGCAGCTCACCGCTCACGGCGTGACGTCGGCCGCTGCCACCGCGATCATCGCCGGCCGCAGCTACGCGACGCTCGCCGATGTGGCCGCCGTCAGCGGCGTCGGCCCTGCCACCATGCAGGTGTTGAAGAGCTGGGCGGGCACGGGCTGGAGCGGTCCTACGTCGCCGGTGACTCCTCCCGCTGGTCTGACGGAGACCGAGAAGGGCCGCGCCGCGCTGCGGAGCTATATCGACAACGTGCTCTTCGACGAGGCGAACCCCGAGGGCGCATCCTTCCGCTCGAACGTCCTCGACGGTCAGACCCCCGAGGTCGTCGCTTCGATCCGCACCCAGCTCAACGCTGAAGCGGCGGCCTGGACTCCCGACGCCGCCGAGTGGGAGCGCTTCGAGAACGCCGGCAA
This sequence comes from uncultured Myxococcales bacterium, assembly GCA_966211295.1. Lineage (GTDB taxonomy): Bacteria > Myxococcota > Myxococcia > Myxococcales > Myxococcaceae > Archangium_A. Next base: position 3,425 of record CBIHPJ010000569.1, read on the forward strand.
CATCATCTACGCCGGCCGCTTCTTCCAGCTCTACACCGAGGTCCGCTTCCTGGTGACTGGCGCGACCGAGATCTACGTGGAGATCGACTGAGGTCTGCTCACCGCGTAGAGGCTCCTCGCCTTGGAGTTCTCTCCGCTCGTCATCGTCGGCCTCTTCTTCGTGGCGCTGATCGCGGGCCTCGTCGACGCGATCGCCGGCGGCGGCGGACTGCTCACCGTGCCCGCGCTGATGGCCACGGGCATGCCCACGCCGATGGTGTTCGGCACCAACAAGGGCTCCGCGGTCTTCGGCAGTGGAGCCGCGTTGCTTCGCTTCTGGCGCGCTCGCCTGATCGACTCGAAGCGCGCACGCGTGCTCTTCCCGCTGGGAATGCTCGGCTCGTTCGTCGGCGCCGCGCTGCTGCTCGCGCTCGATCCGAAGATCCTGAGGCCGATCGTCCTCATCCTCCTCGTGGTCGCGGGCTTCGTGGTCGCCTTCGTGCGTCCGCCTCCGGTGCAGGCCGGAGAGCCCTCGAAGAGCGCGGGACTCAAGACCGCGATCCTCGCGCTGGCCCTCGGGGCCTACGACGGCTTCTTCGGCCCGGGCACCGGCACCTTCTTGATCATCGGCTTCGTGGTGCTGCTCCACCTCTCGATGCAGGAAGCGAGCGCCAACGCGAAGGTGGTGAACTTCGCCTCCAACCTCGCCGCGATGCTGATCCTCACCTGGAAGGGCCTCGTGATCTGGAAGCTCTCCATCCCCATGGCCGCGGGCCAATTCATCGGGGGCACCATCGGTGCACAGCTTGCCGTCAAGGGTGGTGACACGCTGGTGCGTCGGGTGGTCCTCGTGGTGGTCTTGGCGCTCGTCTCGAAGCTCGGTTACGAATTGCTGCACACCTCTTGAGGGATCAAAGACATGGCGAAGATCACCATCACGTACTGCGGCGCTTGAGGGTACTTGCCCAGGGCCACCCGTGCGGCGGCCGCGCTGAAGGAAGAGTTGGAGCTCGACTCTGAGTTGATCAAGGGATCCGGCGGAATCTTCGAAGTCGCAGTCGACGGAAAAGTCGTCTCGAAGAAATCGCTGGGCGTTTTCCCGACGGAGCATGACGTGGTCGCTGCCGTCGAAGCTGCATTGGGAGTCTGAGACTTGGATCTTGAATCACTGAGCATCGAGAGACCCACGCTGGGGCTCGGAGCAAAATTTCGCAGGCGCATCGGCGCCGCGGTCACCGACGGCTTCTTCCTCGGAGCGGCGGTGGGGGCAGGGTGGCTGCCTGTCTCTTCGCCGCGCTTTCACAAGATCAGCGTCGAGAAGGACATCGCGTACCGCAAGACCGGTCGGGAGGAGCACACGCTCGACGTCTACCGGCCGAAGAACACCGACGGAGAGAAGCTCCCGATCGTCTTCTACGTGCACGGCGGTGGCTTTCGCTTCATGTCGAAGGACACGCACTGGCTCTTCGGCCTCATCTACGCGCGCCGCGGCTACCTGGTGGTGAACGTGAACTACCACCTCGCTCCGGCGCACCCGTTCCCGAGCGCGGTGGAGGACGTGAGCGCCGCCTGGCAGTGGCTGGTCGAGAACGCTGAGCGTCTCGGAGGCGATCTCTCCCGCGTGGTGGTGGCGGGTGAATCGGCAGGAGCGAACCTGGTGGCTTCGCTCACCCTGATGACGCACCAGCGGCGCGACGAGACCTATGCGCGCGATGCGTTCGACACGAACGTCACTCCGAAGGCGGTGGTCGCTGCGTGCGGCCTCTTCGAGGTGAGCAACCCCGAGCGTTTCGCCAGCCACAACACCTTCCTGCGCGATCGCATCGAGGAGGTCACCGACGCGTACCTCCACGGCGTCACGCTGCGCGATCGGCGCACGCTCGATCTCGCGAACCCGGTGGTGGCGTTCGAGGGCTTGAAGCAGGTCGATCGCCCGCTGCCGCCGTTCTTCCTGCCCTGCGGCACGTGGGATCTCTTGATGGGGGACAGCCGGCGCATGCTCAAGGCGCTGCACCAGCTGGGCTCTACAAAGAGCGAAGCCCGCGAGTATCCCCGCGGGCCCCATGCATTTCATGCCTTCGTGATGACGCCTCAGGCGCTGCGCTGTTGGAAGGACACCTTCTCCTTCCTCTCAACGCACCTCTGAAAAATCATTCAGCAGCGCACACGAGCGTCTCAGGCGCTTCCGGCTGCTGAGCGCGCGCGATGAGCTGCTCGCGCGTGTCGGCGGTGAGCTCGACCACCGTCCAGTGGCCGTCGTCGTTGAGCGCGAGCGCGGTGTTCGCGCTGACCTTCTGGTCGACGAAGAGCTGCTCGAGCTCAGCGCGGGCGATCTTCTGCTCCTTCTCGCCGAGCTTCTGGAAGCGCGGGTTGCCCTGCAGCGACGCCTGCATCGAGCTGAGCGCGTCCGGCGGATCGTGGAACGGGAAGTTGTCGCCGAGGATCACCACGAGCAGCGCCTGGATGGGGAAGGTGGCGACGTCGACCACGAAGGTCAGCGGAAGGAGGAAGACGCCCGTGGTCTTGCGATCCACGTACGTGGGGCGACGCACCGAGATCCCGAGGAAGGCGCGATCGACGAGACGCGACATCATGCAGCCGGTGGAGAACATGACGCTGACCATCGAGATGGCGAGCAGGCGGAAGATGCGGGTCTTCATGGGCGCTCCTTGAGGGGACTGAGCTGTGATTGTGAGAGCCGCTTGGCGATCGGATCAAGCAAATCGCCGAAGATTCCGCTCTGAAACACGGTGCTACAGGATGAGTCAGCTCAGGAGTTCGCGCGCTGCTCTTTGGCCGCGTCTTTGTTCGAGTCTTTG
>CBIHPJ010000570.1:0-6219 GCA_966211295.1 uncultured Myxococcales bacterium
GATCGTGCGCGATCAACACGCGCTATCAGCAGTACCTCGACATTCTGCTCAATGAACTGGGCGTCTCGCCGTATCGCAAGCTGCCGAACGTCGTCGCCGAGGTCTTCGCCCGCTACGGCGCGGTCGATTACGCCGGAGTCACGGAGCAGGTGTTGAAGCGCGGGCCTGAGAAGCGCCGCGCTCTGCCACTCGACGCTTAGCGGAACCGCTTCGCCCACGCGGGGATCGGCCGACCGATCGCCGTGTGCGGATCGGGAGCGCTGCCGCTCAGTCCATCTCCACCCGCGAAGTACTCACGCACCTGCGAACGCGCACCGGAGGAAAGATCGCGATCACCGATCGCGATCGCGTGAATGTGATCGGGATCCCACGACGGAGCCGCACGGTGCCAGGCAGCGAAGCCAGCGCGACGAAGCGCCTCCACCATGGTGCGGATCTGCTTCGCGCTCTTTCCCTGCGCGGTGGTCTTGAAGTCGATCGCGCCGCCGCCATCGTGCGTCCCGGCCGAAGCCGCGGTGCCCGAGTGATAGCTGCCCTGGTACATCGCCCAGCCCGGCGGCACACCGTGCTTCTTCGCCCACGCCTCGGCCTGCTGAACCATCTCGATGGTGCGCCCGTTCAACGTCACGCCGCGGAAGCTGATGTGCTTGTAGTTGGGCTTGGGCTCGCTGAACGCGGGCTTGAGCAGCTTCTTGAGCGCAGCCAGATCTCCCGCGCCCAGCTTGCCGTCCACCGTGCGTCCGGTCTTCCGCTCGAGCGCACGAACCGCACGCGCAGTGCGCGCCGTGAAGAGACCGTCGACTTCGCCCGTGTCGAAGCCGGCCTTCTTGAGCAAGCGCTCCGTGCTCCGCACTTCGCCCGACTTTTCGTTCAGCGTCTGCAGAGGGGCCGTCGGCGAATCCGAGTTGATGATCGTCTTCTTCAGCTGGCCCCAGGTCGCCTTGTCCAGGCGGCCCGTCACGGTCACTCCGGCCGCGCGCTGGAACGCCTCGAGTGCACCACGCGTGCGCTCATCGAAGACGCCGTCGTTGCGCTTGGGATCGAAACCCGCGGCCCTGAGCCGGAGCTGCATCTCGACGACCGCAGGACGCTTCGCTCCTTCTCCGAGACCCACGGTGCCGTCCGCGTGCACCTGCTTGCTGAGCTCAGCGAGCACGCCATCGGCGCGCTTCATCTCATTGGTGAGCGCGAAACGATCGCGACGAACGGCGTGACGGAGGTTGACCGACTCCTTCGCGAGAATCTCCTGCCCACGAGCACCGAGCGCGGCGGACGAATCGGTGATGTTCGCCTGGTCCCGCTTGAACGCCTGAATCGCCTTGCCGAGCGCCTTGTCCGCGACGCCGTCCGCCTTGCCCACGCGGTAACCCAGTCGAGCGAGCTGCCGCTCGGTGAGGGCGTTGCGATCGCTCTTCGTTCCGAGCTGCACGTCTTCAGGCGCGTTGCGCACGCGACCGAGCGCCGCCTTCAGCTGGTTGAGCGTCTTCGCGTCGAGCGTGCCCGTCGCCTCGAGACCGACCGCCGCCTGGAACTGCTTCAGCTCTGCAGCCGTCGCCGAGGAGAAATCAGTGTCGATGGTTCCCGGCTTGTAACCGAGGCTCGCCAGCACGTTCTCCAGCGCGCGCACGGCGCCACCCTGCCCACCCTCACCCAGCGTCTGGGTGCGATCGAGACGGGCCTTCATTGCAGTCAGGCGGTTCTGGTCGACTTTGGTGAGCGTCATGCCGCGTTATCGGCCGCGACGGTTTCTCGTTTGACGCCTCGCGTTGACAAGGTGCGTGACAACTTCGAAGGGATTTCCGGTCCCATTTCTGCTGCGCGACATCGACTCGATGTGAATCCGCTCACCTGATGCGGATGACCGCCTCCCCTTTCACGGGACGCACGGTGGAGGCACCGTACGGTACTGAGCGCGTGCGGCTCGAGGCCGACGAGAGAGTCCCAACCATGCGTTGCACCACCTCTCGTGGGCCTCGATCTCGCGCCAATTTCGCGCTGCTGAAGACGACGCGCTCGCCGGAATCGTGAAGCGCGGTTGAACGATCCATTCGGGGAGGCGCGGTGCAACACGCCCCTGAAAACGGACCGCGACGGTACAGTGTGAGCGGCAATCGCTTCATGAAGGCTCCCCCCACTCGCATCGGTCGCTACCAGGTCCACACTCCGATCTCCGTCGGAGGGATGGCCGAGCTCTTTCTCGCGTCGGTCTCTGGCCCGGGAGGCTTCCGCAAGTTCGTCGCCCTGAAGCGAATTCTCCCGAGCCTCAAGCACGACGAAGGCTTCGTGGCGATGTTCCTCGAAGAGGCGCGGATCTCTGCATCGCTCAGTCACGCGAACATCGCGCAGGTGTTCGAGCTCGGTGAGTCCGACGGCGAGTACTTCCTCGCGCTGGAGCTGATCGAAGGCCACGACCTCGGACGCATCGTTCGCAAGGCAGCGAAGGCGCACGAACGTCTGCCCGTGTGGTTCGCGGCCTCCGTGGTGCGAGACATCTGCCTCGCGCTCTCGCACGCGCACGGCTACCGGAGCCCTGGCGGCCGGTTGCTCCCCGTCGTGCATCGCGATCTCAAGCCCAACAACGTGATGGTGACCTACTCGGGCGCTACCAAGTTGATCGACTTCGGCATCGCGAAGGCGCGTGGCGCGGCGAGCATCACGCGCGCGGGCACGGTCAAAGGCAGCGCGAGCTACATGTCGCCCGAGCAGGTCCGTGGCGAAGAGCTCGATGGCCGCTCCGATCTCTTCTCCGCGGGCGAGGTGCTCTACGAGCTGCTCACCGGGGTGCGCGCGTTCAAGGGCGACGACGAGATCGCGACCGCGCACGCGATCGTCCACGCGACGCCCGTGCCTCCCGCTCAGCTCGTTGCCTCCCTGCCCCCTGCTCTCTCCGAGCTGGTGATGAAGGCGATTCAGAAGGACACCGCCGGGCGCTTTCAGACCGCGGGTGAAATGGCGGCGGCGCTACAGGCCGCGGTGCCCGACATCTCGAACGCCGAAGAGCGACGCGCGCGGTGGATGCAGGAGCAGTTCGCCGAGCGCATGCAGCTGATGCGTGAGCTGCTCGCCTCTTCGGAAGGCACCGACGATCACGTTGCCGAGGCGGCGGGGAATCTGAAGCCCGAGGTCGAGGGCTTGCACGGCTCCGGCGACAGTCAGCTCGCGGTCCACACGCCGACCTCCACGGCGAACCGCAGCATGGTGCGCACGTCGACGATCTCAGTGGCGCCGACCGCGCTCATCGTCGACGACACGCGCGTGGGCCGCTTCCTGGTGAACTCGGTGCTCACCTCCGACGGCTTCCGCGTGATCGAGGCACAGTCAGGAACCGAGGCGCTGGAGATGCTCGAGCAGCTCGATCCCGACGTGGTGGTGCTCGACGTGATGATGCCCGGCATCGACGGCTTCGAGACGTGCGAGCGCTTCCGCGCGATGCCCAATCGTCGGCGCCGTTGTCCGGTGATCTTCCTCTCCGCGGCGTGCAGCCTCGAGGAACGCGCGAAGGGCTTGGCCGTGGGCGGAGACGATTTCCTCCGCAAGCCCTTCGAAGGCAGCGATCTGGTGACTCGCGTGCGGGCGCATTTGCAGCGCGCCGCGGCGATGGTCACCGAGCGCTGAGCGAGCCGTCTCGCGGCGCCACGAAGTGGTGCCGAGGCAGCAGCTCTCCAAAGAAAAACAGTTACTGACGGACGAAGTAGGTCGGGTTCTTCCGGCTCAGGTTGACCGAGCCCCACTCGAACGTCTTGGTGCCGGCCTGCGCGATGCCAGGCACGCCAGGAGAGTACTCACCGATCACCGCGGCGATGTGACCCGGACGCTTGCCGTCGGGGCGACCCTTCTGCGGGGTGTTGTTGTACCAACCGGCGGCGACCAGCTTGCCCTGCTTGGCGGCGGCGATCGCCTCCTGCGCCGAGACCTTCTTCCAGCCGTTACCGGGCGTGTTCATCTTGGTGAACATCTGGTTCGCGACGAGGCCGTTGAAGCCCTTGAAGCCGTGCTTGGCGGCGTAGGCGTTGAACGCCTGGTTGCAGAAGGTCGTCTTTCCCTTCTTCGCGAAGCGCTGGATGTTGATGCTCTTCACCATCTTCGCGAGCTTCGGGTTCGCGCCGTTCGCCTTCTTCGTGCGGGTGGCGGCACCGGCACGCGTGGTCCTCGTGGAGCGCTGCTGCGTCGCCCGCTGCGTTGACCGAGTGTGCTGCGCGGAGTGCGTCGACCGCGTGGATGCCGAACGTGAGCTCGCCGACCGGGAAGAACCAGAGACCGTCATTGCTGTACTCCTGGGTGAACGTTGGGGACGAAAGGTTCTCGCGAGAACGTACGCGTAGTTGCTCGAATTCGTTCAGCGAATGATGCGCTTGAAGGCGTTCGACTTCACCTTGGGCAGATCGGCGTGGCTGCGAGCGCGATCGGGCTGCGGCAGCTCAGCGGGACGCTCGCCGGAGAAGTCGTCAGCTTCGGAGCCCGCTTCCTCTCCTTCTTCTTCGCCGCCGCCCTCTTCCTCCGCGAACATCATCTCGTCGGCGGGGAGCTCGTCTTCGAACTCCTCTTCTTCCTCATCGCCGTCGACCTCGGCCTCCCAGGTGAGGAGCTCGGGCACGTCGTCTTCGTCGTCACGAACTGGCTTGGACGTCATGACCTCGGAGTCTGGCGGTAGTCTGAATCCAAGTGAACGAGGAACTACACACGCGGGCCGGAAAGGCACGCTTGTTACGCGGTGCAGCGCTGCTGGAAGAGCTGCTTACGGTTCCGTTCGTCGATCGTGACGCGTTCGTCGATGCGCTGCTGGGCATCGATGAGGTGCCGGACGATGCGAAGGATCTTCCTCGCGAGTCGGTCCCCTACTTGCCCTGCGGAGTGGAGGAGATCCTCGCGATGGTGCGCGAGGCGCCGCTCACTGCCGCAGACCAGTTCGTCGATCTCGGATCCGGAGTCGGTCGCGTCGCGATGCTCGCTCACCTCCTGACTGGTGCTCGCGCGAGTGGCATCGAGCTGCAGCCTCAGCTCGTCGAGCTGGCGCGGAAGCGATGTTCTGGACTCGGGCTCTCAGAGGTCACGTTCCGTGTCGGAGATGTCACGACCACGGATCTCGATGGATCGGTGTTCTTCCTCTACGCGCCCTTCAGCGGAGAGATGCTGGCCCGCGCGCTCGACAGAATCGAAGCCGTAGCGAGAAGAAGACGGATCGTGGTGTGTGCCGCAGGCCTCGAGCTCGATCGCGCGTGGCTCGCTCCGCGTCGAACCTCGAGCCTGTCGCTGACGCTCTACGACCCTAGAACTTGAACGGGAACACGAGGGGGCTGCTTCCGTATTCGCTCTGAGGGAAATGAAACGTCGCGACCACTCCAGCGATGCAGTGTGCGATCGCCCGATCCGCGAACGCCTCCTCTACCACGCCGATGTTGGAGACAGCGCCACTGGGGAGGATGTCCCAACCCAACAGCAGCTTCCCGTGCGGCAGTCCGTGCTGTCGGCGCTCCTGCGCGATGCACTCTCCGAGCTGGCGCTTGTGAGCGAGGACCTCTTCCATGATTGCCGACTGCGTGACCTCGGGCGACGAAGGCTTCGCCTCGTCAGACTTCGTGGATCGCCGGACCGGCAGCGGCGCGTCATCGGTCACTCGGAACGACTCCACTCGGTACGACTCGGTCAAGACGAGGCAGCCTGCGAGCAGAGGGGACAGAAGACTGAGTGCACGCCGCATTCCGCGCTTCTACTCGTGGGTGAGGGCACGCGCGATGCAGCACTCGTCCCCTGATGAGGGGACTGCTCATTGCTTCGGTGCTGCTGTTGTGTGCGTGCCAGCAGGTGAAAGGCACGCGAGTCCTCAGAGTCTGCGCTGCGCCTGACAACCTGCCCTTCTCCGATCGCGCAGAACACGGCTTCGAGAACCGCATCGCTCGCGTGCTCGGCGAAGAGCTCGGCATGCGGGTGCTCTACACCTGGGGTACCACGGGCCCGAACTGCGACGTGGTGATCGGCACCCGCACCGGCGGAGTCTTCGCCACCACACGCCCGTATTACCGCTCGAGCTACGTCTTCCTCACTCGCGCCGATCGTGATCTGTATTTCCGGTCCCTCGACGACGCGCGGCTGCGCCCGATGAAGCTCGGGCTGGAAGCGGAAGCCGCGGCCTCGTTCCGCACCGCGCTCGCGACGCGTGGAGTGGACGACGTGAGCACCTTCACCACGGCCGCAAGTCTGATCGCCGCCGTCGAGAAGAAG
>CBIHPJ010000571.1:0-6213 GCA_966211295.1 uncultured Myxococcales bacterium
CCCTCTCCCCGCTTCGCAAGGAGAGGGAGCTTCGTGTTCGTGCTGATGTGTTTGCTGAATGCGGGCTGCTTCACCGCGTGGAACGTCGGAGGTCCCTGGGCCTGCAGCGACGGCGGGGTCTGCGCTGACGGCTTCACCTGCGACGACGGCGTGTGCTGCAAGCCCGACGGTGAACCGCGCTGCCCCACGCTCCCCTTCGAAGGAACGTGTCCCCAGGGCTCGATGCCCAACACCTTCTTCCGCGACAACGACGGGGACAGCGCAGGCGCGCTCGCCACGGGCCGCGTGTTCTGCCGCGCGCCGGTGAAAGAGCCGTGGGTCGCGGACTCCACCGACTGCAACGACGCAGATCCCGCGATCGGTCCGCTCGCCTCGGAGCGCTGCAACGCGCAAGACGACGACTGCGACGGAGAGATCGACGAAGGGCTCTCGCGCCAGACCTGGTACCGCGACACCGACGGAGACGGCTTCGGCGAAGACTGCGCGAGCGGCTGCCGCCTCGACGCCTGCACCCAACCGATGGGCTACGCCGCGCGCGCGGGTGACTGCGCTCCGATGAACGCGATGGTCTTCCCCGGCGCTTCGGAGCGCTGCAATCAGATCGACGACAACTGCAACGGCCAGCTCGACGATCCACCGTTCGTCGACGTGGAGAACCCGGGCACCACCGGCCAGACCTTCGACTGCGACACCGGCCAGCGCGGCGTCTGCCAGCAGGGAGGAATGCAGTGCGTGTTCTCTGCGATGTCGACGCGCTTCGAGCCCCTCTGCGTGGCGCGACAGCTCGCCAGCGTCGACGTGTGCGGCGACAACATCGACAGCGACTGCTCTGGAGTGGCGGATGATCGGCCCGGCTGCCGCGGCCCTGATTCGCTGCTCACTTCTCCGGGAATCCTCTTCGGCGCGCTCAGCTTCTACGACGCGGGCGTGACGCCAGTGCCCGCGCTGCCTGCGCGCTGCATGAAGAACGTTCCCGGCTCGGAGCGAATGGCGTGGCTCAACCCGTCGTGGATCGGCACGGGGAGCTCACTGCATCTCTGGTACGCCGAGGCACCCGCGGGCACCTGGTGGGATCTCTCGAACGCGAGCGCGCTGGTGCTCCCCTACACGTCGGCGGCGGTGGCGAACGCGGGCGCCGTCTGGGACACCTTCAGCCGGTTCCCGAACGCGGTGGTGCACCTGTGCGGCGACACCGACCAGAACTTCCAGCGCTACACGCCTTCGATGGCGCGCTTCGCGCTCGGACCCAACACGTTGAGAGTGCCGCTCGCGGGAGGATCCGGTTGGTCGACGAGCAACCCCTCGTTCGATCTCTCGCACGTGCGGCGTGTGGAAGTGCTGCTCGCGCCCGAAGTCTCGGCTGGCGTGACCTTCACCAATCGCTTCCTCACGGACGCGGGGTTGATCGGCTTCGAGCCCTGAGCCGATGGCGACCAAGAGGGTCTCGAAGCAGCATCAGGGTGGTCTTGCGAACTTCGCGGGAAGTGAGTTCGAACGATTCTTCGGGGTGTACCGCGTGCTCCTCGCTCTTCAGCGACTTCGCAGCGGCGAGAGTTCGAGCCTCGCGATGCAGCTCAAGCACTGCCATGTCGACGATTGGGTAGAAGATCGTCCGAGTTCGCGAGATCACTTTCAGCTGAAGAGGACGAAGAACCTCAGCTGGAACTCCGTCCGCGCGGACTTCCGAAAGCAGCTCAAGAAGAAGTTCAATGGGAAGACTTGCTCGGTCGCGCTCGTCGTCAGCGATAGAAAGCTCGCCAAGCGGCTACGATCTTCCCCTCGCGCGGTGCCGAGGGCCAGCGTCCTTCATTTTCCGGGATACACCAGCGTCAAAGGCCAATTGTCGTCCACCCTCGTGCGCAACACGCTTTGGGCCTCGTGTGTGCTGCCTGCCCCGACTGCGTCAGATCTCGAGTGGATCTGGAAGGACGTTTCACACGCGTGGTCAAAGGCGCGGAAGCCCGGGAAGTTCGTGTCCGCGCGGAAGGTGATTGAGCACGTCGACGATCAGAATCCGCCGCCGCTTCGGCGAGCCTGGCGAGCCACTCCGAAATGGCGAGTGGCGAGAAGTTTGCTCGCGCGGGTGACTGCGTTTTCATTCGAGGTGAAGGATGGCCACCTTCACTACGACGACGGCGCTGGAACTGAAGGCTGGGTGTCCTGTAGAACAGCCGCCTTCCGAGAATTTGTCTCAGGCGTGGTTCACAACGGCGCGATGAGCGTCTCCACTGTCAGGAAGTTACTGGAGTGCCTGTGAGCAAGCGGTTGAAGCGCGAAGAGACGGCGAGTTCGAACCCCGAGGTGCGCATCGCCCTCGAGAGTTTGCTCAACGAGCCACCTATCGCCCAGTACGGCAGAGCGATGAAGTCCCTCGGCAAGTCACTGGGCCTCGCGATCAAGTCGCGCCTTGGAAGCGACAAGCCCTTTGCGATCGTGTCGACGCCAGAGGACGCAGACTTTCTCGTCGATGGCATGCTCTCGAGCCTGCCGCGATCACGTGCGCGACTCGTGTGTTACTGGACGAAACGGAAACACTTCGAGGACGGAGACCTCGCAACTGTCGTTCAACAGTTCGTTGACCCTCGACTGACGAACCATCCCAACGTGGAGACCGTCGTCGTCGCGAAGGCGATCATCTCGTCCGGCTGCATCGTGCGAACGCACCTTGAGAAGTTTCTGACCGAGTCCCAACCAAAGCGCGTGATCATCGCTGCGCCGGTGATGGTGAAGGGAGCCGACCAGCAGGTCGCGTCCGCCTTCCCGAAGGCCATCTCGCGTACCTTCGAGTTCGTCACCTTCGCGAAGGATCCAGCAGCTGGGCCCGACGGTGTCGTGCGACCGGGCGTGGGCGGAGTGGTTGAGGAGCGACTCGGCTTGAAGGATCGTCCCGAGCGTTTCTCCCCCGCGCTCATCAGCGCTTGGCGGGAGCGCTACGCCCCCGCAGCCGCGCACTGATCACTTCTTCTCAGCCGGCTTCGCCGCTTCAGCAGGAGGCGGAGTGGCCGGCTTCTCCTTCTTCGTGCCCGTACCCTTCGCCGTCGAGGTCGACGCGCCGTTGGTCGGAGGAGGAGGCGCGTCACCAGCCGCCGGCGCGGGAGCCGGAGCGCCCTGGGCGAAAGCGGACATCGAGAGGAGCGCGAGGAGAGAGAGGGTGCGGTTCATGAATTTGGCCTCGAAAGACTGCGGGTTAGGTCACTGGAACGCCCAAGAGACGGCGCCGAATCTGTTTCGATTCATACCGGAAGCGTCACAAACCCGTGCCTGCCTGGACCAAAAACTGTGTACTTCCGGGCACCTGTGTAATCTGGGGTCATGGCTGACGACTTACTGGCCCGCCTCGACGCATGTGTGGCGGTCATCGCGAAGAAGGCGCCGGGCTTCACGCCGAAGCTGGGCGTGATCCTCGGCAGCGGGTTGGGCGCGTTCGCCGACTCGCTCGAGCGCCCGATCTCCATCGACTACCGCGAGCTGCCGGACTTTCCGACCTCCTCCGTTCACGGACACGCGGGCCGCCTGGTGCTCGGCTTCCGCTCTGGAGTGCCGGTCGTGGTGATGCAGGGCCGCGTGCATTTCTACGAGGGCTATCAGCCGTGGCAGGTCGCGTTTCCCGCGCGCGTGTTGTGCCGGCTCGGCATCAAGCACCTCACGGTCACCAACGCGGCGGGCGGCATCAACCTGAACTTCAAGGTGGGTGACCTGATGGCGATCACGGATCACCTCAACCTCTCGGGCTTCAATCCGCTCGTGGGAAAGAACGTCGAGGCGCTCGGTCCTCGCTTCCCCGACATGAGCACCGCGTACGATCCCGCTGCGCTGCAGGTGCTGCGCGCGACCGCCGAGGCCGACGGAGTGACCCTGCGCGAAGGCGTGTACGCCAGCCTCTCTGGCCCCAGCTACGAGACGCCCGCGGAGATCCGCATGCTGCGCACGCTCGGCGCGGACACCGTGGGCATGTCGACGGTGCCCGAGGTGATCGTCGCTTCGCACATGGGCGTGAAGGTCACGGGCATCAGCTGCGTGACCAACCTCGCCGCCGGCATCAGCAAGCAGGCGCTCTCGCACGACGAAGTGTCCGAGACGGCGAACCGCGTCGCGGGCACCTTCCAGAAATTGATCGGTCACTTCCTCGAAGAGATCGCCAAGAAGTTCTGAAGAACGAACACCGCGAGCGTCCCTGGACGCCGAAGGCGGCGCTGGGGGTTTACAGCGAGCGCATCAACACAGCACGGAGAAGGAAGAGCATGGCCGAGAAGAAGAAGAAGCCGAGTGAAGACGAACGCCGCGACAGTCCGCGCGTGCCGATGAGCTTCCTGGTGCGCGACGTGGGACTGCGCGACGGCGAGTGGGAAGAGCGCCAGGGCGATCTCTCGCTGGGTGGCATCTCGTGGCGCGGGAAGACCGCTCCGCACGGCACCGAGGTCGACGTGCGCTTCCGTCTTCCCCTGGTGCCCAAGGAAGTGCGGGCCCGCGGCGAGATTCTTCGGGTGAAGGCCGCCGGCGTGGGCATCGACTTCCACCTGCGCTTCACCGAGCTCGACGTGCGCAGCGAGTTGGCGATCGCGCGCTTCCTGGACGATTGGATATCCAAGCAAAAGTGAGAAAGTCCCGAGTTCTGGGGATTCCGGCGCTTTCGTGAATTGAGGATGTAACGAATCGCTGAGGAGCTGCCTCCTCGCGATCGTTGCCATCACTCACACCACGGAGCCCACCATGTCCTCGTTCCTCGACTTCCTCATGACCCCGACGTCGCAACCCCGGCGTACGTTCCTCACGTCGTCAGGCATCATGCTCTCCGGTGCCGCGGTGGCATTGCTCGCGGGGAACGAGGCGCTCGCCGCTGATCCCAAGGCCGCTCCGAAGGCGACGGGCGGTTCTCCCGACAACGACGTGCAGATCCTCAACACCGCGCTCGGCGCGGAGCTCGAGGCGATCGCCGCGTACCAGCTCGGCGCCGACAGCAAGCTGCTCACGGACAAAGCCGTGCTCGCGCTCGCGGTCACCTTCCAGGGTCACCACAAGGAGCACGTGAAGCTCCTCTCGGACACCATCACCAAGCTGGGCGGCAAGCCCGTGGCGGCGAAGGCCAAGTACGACTTCCCGGTGGACAAGCTGAAGGCGCAGGCCGACGTGCTCCGCTTCGCGGCGTCGCTCGAGCAGGGCGCGGTGAGCGCGTACCTGGGCGCGGTGCCGCTCTTCGCGAACAAGGATCTCGCGAAGGCCGCTGCCAGCATCCTCGGTGACGAGGCGATGCACTGGGCCGTGCTGCGCCAGGCGCTCGGCGAGGCCCCCGTTCCTTCGGCGTTCGTGTCGTGATCTGGGTGGTGCTGTTGGTCGTCGCCGGGGGGCCGGTCAAAGGCGACGCATCCAAAGGCGAGGCAATCTACGCGCGCTGCCTCGCCTGCCATGCGCTCGACTACGACCGAACAGGTCCGCATCACTGCGGCGTGGTCGGGCGCAAGGCCGGCACCGTGAAGGAGTTCCAGTACTCCGACGCGATGAAGAAGAGCGGCCTCACCTGGAACGTGAAGACGCTGAACCGTTTTCTCTCGGCGCCGACGGAGGTGGTGCCGGGCACGGCGATGACCTACGCCGGAGTGCCGGATGATCAGGAACGCGCTGATCTGATCGCGTGGCTCGCGCAGCAGAAGTGCAAGCCCGCGGGCAAGTCGCCTTAGCGATACACGCCGCAAAACGGCGCATCGATGGGGCCCACGAGCTTCAAGCCCCCCGTATCGATGTTCAGCGAGGTCTTCACGCGGTCACCTTCGATCCTGACGCTGGCAAAGCCGCCGCTCACTGCTGCTCGATCCACACCACCATCGCCGCTGAAGTTCACGCGCTCGAGCGGCACGTTGTTCATCCACGGAGAGCTCACGATCAGCACCTCTTCCTCGACGTTGGGAGGGACGCTCGGATCGCGGCACACGAAGCGATTTCGGTTCGAGACGATGATGAACGGGGCTTCGTTGGGGGCGTAGCTGAACCCTTGCGCGCTCGCGGGCACGAAGAGATTGGTGCCGGTCAGCTGCAGCATGGAGCCGTTCTGAGGACCCGTGCAGCTCGCGTTGATGCAGCCCTGTCCCACCTCACACGCCTTGCAGTCACCCGTCCTTCCGCAGGCGTAGGGCTCGGTGCCGGAATGACACTCCCCCGAGACGTCACAGCAGCCCTCGCACGTCCTCGCGCACTCCTGCCGCGCATTGCAGCCCGCGA
>CBIHPJ010000572.1:0-6207 GCA_966211295.1 uncultured Myxococcales bacterium
TGTTCTCGGTGACGGGTCCCTCCGCGCTGGTCTCGTGGCTCGAGCCGGTGCTGCTGATGTGGAGCTACCGCATCCAGGTGGCGAGCGTGGCGGTGTTCCGTCCCGACGAGCTCGCGGCCGCGGTGAAGACGGTGACGTGTGAGGCGCAGAAGCAGCTGGTGCTCGCGACGCTCGACGCGGTCGGAGTGAAGGCTCCCGAGATCACCGTCGACAGCGAGGGCTACGTCTCGCGCGTGCGCGCTCGGGTCGCGGAGCTCGCGCAGATCCTCGGTTCGCCGACGCGGCTCTTCGAGGTCGGGCTGCGCGCGGCGAGTTGTCCAGAGCAGCACCTGCTGGCGCTCGAGGGTGCGAAGCAGGCGGGGCTCCTGCGCACCAGCAACGTGCACGGCGCTCGCGAGCTGGGCCTCGTTCCCGTGGGCACGATGGGCCACGAGCACATTCAGCGCTACGGGAGTGACGAGGCGGCGTTTCGCGCGATGGTCGAGCGGCGCTTCCAGCGCTCGAGTTTCCTGCTCGACACCTTCGACACGATCTCCTCGGGCATTCCCACGGCGTACCGGATCATCGCGGAGCGGCCCGGGCAGTCGGACTCGATTCG
The DNA here is from genome assembly GCA_966211295.1 of uncultured Myxococcales bacterium. GTDB lineage: Bacteria > Myxococcota > Myxococcia > Myxococcales > Myxococcaceae > Archangium_A. The sequence goes on from CBIHPJ010000572.1 coordinate 599, forward strand.
CTACGACTCCGGCGACAAGGAAGCGCAGTACCGCTTCGCGGCGGCAGAGGCGAAGCGCCTGGGTATTCGCCCCGTGCAGATCCTCGAGGACGGCTTCGATTTCGAGCAGACCAGGCGCTTCGAGACGCTCCGGCACGAGGTGGGTTGGAAGCCCGAGGAGCAGGTCTACGGCTACGGCGGCTTCATCGTGGCGCAGACGAGCGGCTCGCCGCTCACCAGGGATCGCGTCTCGGCTGTCTACAAGCTGACGCAGACGGGCCAGCGGCCCACCATGAAGTTCGGAAACGAGAGCGGGAGCGGCAAGCAATCCGTTCCCGGCAGGCCGGTGCTGTTCCGTCGGCGCGCGGGGGCCAGTGGCCCATTCGGCATCGTCGGACAGGAAGGCGAGGCGGTGCCCGAGGGGTATTCGCTCCTCACGGGTGCTCCCGCTCTCGAGTCGGTGAAAGCCGAGCGCGTCGAAGATGTGCGGATGGCGTTGTCGCCTGCGACGCAGGCGTTGGTGACTGAACTCTCCAACTGGAAAACCTGATCTCCCTCGCCCGCGAAGCGGGCAGAGGGTCGGGGTGAGGGGCCTGTATGTACTCAGCAACCCACATCGGTCGTGAGCACCTCCGAATTGGTCGCAACAACCAGGACGGAGTCTTCACCGCGTCTCAAGTCGCAGTCGTGACGGATGGCTGTTCCTCACAACCTCAAAGCGAAGTCGGAGCGCAGCTGGGCGCACGTTTCCTCGGACAGTGGCTGAGCAAGCAAAGCGAGCTCAGCGCCGATCTTCCGGAGCGGGCCACCGACGCGCTCACCTCTTATCTGTACCAATCAGTTCTCGCGCTCGGCCCCGAAGTGGAAGCGATGTTGGAGCGCTACTTCCTCTTCACCTACCTCGCGGCGATTCGCATCGGAGACCGCGGGATGATCTTCGGTCTCGGTGACGGAGCATTCCTCGTCGACGACGAACTGGTGAAGATCGACTCGGGACCGGAGAACGCGCCGCCGTACTGCGCGTACCGGCTCACCACCTCAGGCTCGCGCCCCGAAGCGCAGACGCACTTCATCGGAGAAGCGAAGCGGTTCGCAGTGATGACGGATGGATTGAATCAACTCACGACTGAGCGAGTGAAAGAGCTCACCGCTGAGCTCAATCCGAACCCGCTCACCCTGCAGCGCCGCCTCAACGTGCTCGCAGAGAAGGAACGCTTCGCAGACGACGCCACCATCGCGCTGGTGGGGAGCTGAGCCATGGAAGCCTTTCTCTCCGGAAAACGAGTGACGGTCAGCGACACCGCTCTCCTCGGCGAAGGAGGAGAGGCGCGCGTCTACCGGCTCGGCGCGAGTGCGCTGAAGATCTTCCATCCTGGCGGCGACCCGAAGCTGCTCGATCAGAAGCTGCAGAAGCTGGCGGCGTTTCCGAAGGGGCTTCCTTCAGCGGTGAAGGGACCGACTGAGCTCGCGATGGACAAGGCGGGCAGGGTGATTGGCTACGTGATGCCGCTCGTCGCCGGCGCGGAGGACTTCGGGCGGCTTGCGCAGCGCAAGTGGCGCATGGGCGTGGTGTCGAACGATCAGATCACGGAGATCTTTCTCGAGTTGCACGTGCTGGTTGAGGCGCTTCATTCGTTGAAGGTCGTCGTCGGCGACTTCAACGACGGCAACGTTCTGTTTATCCCCTCACCCCGACCCTCTCCCCGCCAGGGGAGAGGGAGCCATGTTTCGCTCATTGATGCCGACTCGATGCAGTTCGGCGGCTTCGCGTGTCCGGTGGGACATGAGCGCTTCCTGGATCCTCGGCTCTACGGAGTCGATCTCTGCGCGAAGCCGAGCTTCAACGACGGCACTGATTGGTACGCCTTCGCGGTGCTGCTCTTCCAGAGTCTGCTCTCGGTGCATCCCTTCGGAGGCACGCACGCGAAGCTGCCCACGCTCCTTCGCCGCGCGGAGGCGAGACACTCGCTGATGCAGAGCGACGTGGTGGTGCCGCGCCTCGCGGTTCCTCCGAAGGTGCTGCCTGACGATCTGCTGCACTGGTTCCTCGCGGTGTTCGAGAAGGACGCGCGGCAGACGTTCCCGACTTCGTTGCTGCAGCTCGCGTGGACGAAGTGCACGTGCGGCCTCGAGCACGCTCGTGCGGTGTGTCCTGAGTGCAAGGCGCTCGGGGTGTTGGTCACGAGGCAGGTCTTGCGCTCGAACGGCCGCTGCACGGCGCGCACTGCGTTCGAGACGGGTGGCCGCGTGTTGCACGCCGCGATGCAGGGCGGACTCCGCTACCTCGCGGAAGAGAACGGCATCATCCGCCGCGAAGACGGCACGGTGATCGCGACTTCGCTCTCGGGTCCCCATCGCCGCTACGCACTTGCCGGTCCCGTCACCTGGATCGCCGATGGAGAAGGCCGCGTCGAGAAGTGGCAGGGCGACAAGCTCGTGGAGCGAGCGTCCACGAGCTTGCGAGGTCTGTGGCCCGTGCTCGCGAGCTCGACCACCGCGACCTATCGCCAGGAGCAGAGCTGGCTCATCGAGCAGCAGAGCGGCGCGCGCGTGGGGCAGGTGCTCGAGGGCCAGACGTGGTTGTGGACCGGTGAGCGACTCGGCCTCGGTTTCTATCGAGCGGGCGGCATCACGGTCGCGTTCCTCACACGCGTGGGGAAGTCGGGCCTCCGCCAGCTCGACGGCATCACCTGGAAGGGGCGTCTCCTCGACGCGGAGGCGGTGTTCGACGCGAACCACGCGCTGCTCTCGGTGGTCTGCGACGACGGCGGCAAGGACGTGGTGCACCGCTGGCTCATCAACGAGTCAGGCCAGGTGCTCGCGCGCACGAGTGGGGGCTCGCGCGGTCACGGCGCGCTCCTCGGAGGCCGCGTGGTGATCGCCACCGACGCCGGACTCGTCGCGCTCAAGAACGAATCAGGCGTGCTGATCGAGGCGCTGCAATTCCCCGACACTCAACCGTTCGTCTCCGCGGGCGACGAGCTGCTCCCCAACGCCGACGGCTCGCTGTTCGTCGTCGGTGCTCGCGACATCACGCAGTTGACGCTCACGTAAAGGAGGACCGCCATGACGATGCCACTTCCCGATCACTACGATCCCAAGCAGGTCTCGCAGCTCTACATGGAGCGCGCAGGATTGATCGCCGAGGCCGGTGAGGCGTACGCGGCGAAGCACCACGTGAAGCCCGCGGGGCAGGACAAGTTCAAGATCGCGGCCTTCGGCATCGACGTGCAGGTCGGCTTCTGCACTCCGGGAGCGTCGCTCTTCGTGCCGGGCGCGGTGGAAGACACCACCCGCACCACCGAGTGGATCTACCGGAACCTCGACAAGCTCACCGGGCTCTTCTTCTCGCTCGACACCCACCGCGTGTTCCAGATCTTCCACCCGGCGTGGTGGGTCGATGAGCAGGGGCGGCATCCCGCGCCGTTCACTCCGGTGTTCCACGAGGAAGTGCGCGCGGGGAAGTGGACGCCGATCGCGCACCCGAAGGAGTCGATGGAGTACGTGAAGAAGCTCGAGAGCAGCGGGAAGTACGTGCTCACGGTGTGGCCGTACCACACGCTCCTCGGGGGTCTGTCGCACGCGCTGGTGCCCGCGATGATGGAGGCCGCGCTGTTCCACGCGTCCGCGCGCAAGCACCAGACGCACTTCGAGACGAAGGGCACGCACGCGATGACCGAGAACTACTCGGTGATGTCGCCCGAGGTGACGGAGTTGTCGGGGAACGTGGTGGGGGCGTTCAACGCGCCGTTCTTCAAGATGTTGATGGAGTACGACCGCATCTACGTCTTCGGCCAGGCGAAGAGTCACTGCGTGTTGTCGACGGTGAATGACATTCACAAGCACGTGGCCGCGACGGATCCGAAGTTGGCGGAGAAGATTTGGATCCTCGAGGACGCGATGAGCCCGGTGCCGCCTCCTCCGCTCTCTCCGCTGCCGGATCATCTGAACTTCCCGAAGCTCGCGGATGAAGCAGTCGCGAAGTGGAAGGACGCGGGCATGAAGGTCGTCCGCACCACTGACTCAGTGACGATCTGAAAGTTGCTCCCTCTCCCTGCGAAGCGGGGAGAGGGTCGGGGTGAGGGGCGAGCGCTCACCTCCTGGCGGAGCCACACCCAAAAACCGAAGGAGCGAATCATGACCAAGAAGACCCTGACCCCAGACGAAGCGACCTCACTCTTCACCTCCGCCACCACGAAGGGAGTCATCTCCCCGCAGACGAGCTCACTCATCACAGGCAACCTGGGAAACCTGGTGCTCGCAGGAGCAGCGGGAAAGGCGCTCGAGGACATCACTGCTTCAGACGTGACGCTCGTCACGGTGCTGATCGACGCGAGCTCCTCAATCGCAGATCGAGGACTGGAGAAGTCGGTGCGCGAGGGACAGAACGCACTCATCGACGCGTTCGCGGGAGCGAAGGAAAAGGACGCAGTCCTCCTCGCCTGCTGGACCTTCAGCGCCTCGATGGACGTGATCCACAGCTACGTCCCGGTGCCCGAAGCGACGCGCTTCGACGCGAAGAACTACCGCGCGGCCGGCTCCACCGCGCTCTACGAGACCTGGTGCGCGGCGCTCGCTGCGAACGTGGCCTACGCGCAGCGCTTGCGTGATGGCGGCACTCCAACGCGCAGCGTGGTGGTGGTGGTGACCGACGGCGAGGATGTCGGCAGCAAACGCACCGCGGCCGACTGCGCGCGAATCAGCCGCGATCTCCTCGCGTCTGAGTTGTTCACGCTCGCGCTGGTCGGCGTGGGAACCGACGTGAACTTCGAGCACGTGGCGAAGTCGATGGGCATCCCTCCGGGCTGCATCCTCTGGGAGAAGGACGCCACGCCGTCAGGTTTGCGCCGCGCGTTCCAGCTCGTGAGCCGCAGCGCAGTCCGTGCGAGCCAGGGAAAGATCCAACCCGGCGCGGCCGCGGGCTTCTTCGTTCCCTGAGGTCACTGGCCGGTAACGTGCAGACGGTTCGCCCTCACGTTGGGGGACCCCATGCTCACCGTCGACGGCAGCTTCTTCGAGGGGCTGTTCAATCGCGTGCTCAGGCCTGAGGGCGCGTTCAAGACGAAGCTCAGGCTCGCGGGCTGCGACGTGGATCGCCTCGAGCCGAAGTACGAGGAGGAGGTGTTTGGGCGCGCGCTGCGCATCGCGACCGAGTTCGCCTTCCCGGGCGATCCGGTCTACCTCGCGCACCGCCGCGTCGGCCACGCGCTCATCGAGGGCTACTTCGAGACGATCCTGGGCAGCGTGACCGCCTCGATGATTCGCGTGCTCGGGGTGAGAGGCACGCTCGCGCGGCTCGCCCAGCTCTGGCACGTGCCGCAGCCCGGCATGGAGATCTCCGCGGAGCTCGAGTCCCAGGGGCAGTGGCTGGTGCGCTTCAAGAACCGGGTGATGACCGCGGAGCTGGTCGCGGGGATTGTGGAGACCGCCCTCGGTCGCGCGGACCCGTCCGCCAGGGTCGAGATCGTGGAGCGAAAGAGCGGTGCGGGCGTGCTGCGCGTGAAGATTCTGAACCGCTGAGCGCTACGCTCCGGCTCGATGAAGTCGCGGGGACGAGTGGAGTGGACGGCAGAGCAGCGCGACGCGCTCCGTGAGCTGCTCGAGAAAGCCAACGGTCGCCGCGGCAGTCG
>CBIHPJ010000573.1:0-6186 GCA_966211295.1 uncultured Myxococcales bacterium
CGCCTCGCGGTGGCAGTTCATGCAGCCCCACGGCTCGAAGCGCACGCCGGGAGCTTCCGCCTTGAACACGTGGCAGGTGAGGCAGGACATCGAGACGCCCGCATCGAGTGGATGGTGCTGGCGTTCCTGCTTCTCGTGGCAGTTCACGCAGATCGCGACGGAGGGAGCACTGAAGCCCGCGTCTTCGATCGCGTGGCAGCTGCGGCACTGCACCTTTTGATCACCCTTGAGCTCGAGATGCTCGCGATGACCCGGCGTCATGCGCGCGAGGTGGTAGCTGCCGGGGACGGTGATCGTTCCTCCGTCTTGCGAAGGGGGAATCAGCTCCTGGCAGCCTGCGAGCAGCAGCGCCAGGGCCGTCAGCCACCGCGGACTCATTTGCCAGCTCGCTTCACGGCGACGTCCGCCGCGATGGAGAGACCGAAGAGCAAACAGGCGAGCACTCCGAGACCCTGCGCCACCGACATCGAAGCCACCACTGGAATCGGCGTTCCGAGCACCACTCCGGCGATCATGATCGCGAGGGCGCTCAAGCCCAACCAACACGCCACGCGCAGCGCGCGATCGACCGGGAACTTCGAGAGCAACGAGACGAAGCGGCGCATCATCTCAGAGCTCCTCCGGCCGCTTGGAGAAGCGGTGCGCCACACCATGACAACCCGCCGACGCGCACGACACCTTGTTGCTCGCGAGCTCTTCCTGCATCCCCAGATGTTCGCGCACGTTCAGGAACGAGCTCAGCGTGCCTGAATGACACTGCTGACAATTCGCATTCGGGAACGGCTTCGCGATGCGCACCTCGGCGTGGAACTTCTCCAGCGACCAGTCCCGATAGCCGCCGAGGTAGTAGTAGTAGACGTGGCCCATCCCTTTGAGCTTCGTCATCGGGTAGCCGAGCATTCCGTAGTCGGCGTGGCACGTGTAGCAAGCGTGGCCGCCCATCATCGGATTGCGACTGTGACGCGCCGAGAGCGAGAGGCTCTTCGGATCCATCATGTCGCTGAGGTGAGTCTCCATCACGTGGCAGGAGCCGCAGAACTCGCGCTCGGTGGTGCGCTGCATTCCTGACGCGGTGGTGCTGACCGCGGCGAGAAAGGGAAACACCGCGAGCCCGAGCAGCAGCTTGAGCCGCGTGGTGGCGGCCAGCTTCGGCCGCACCACCAGGTGATGAATCAAGAGCGACGCCGCGATCAGTGCAGAGACGATCGCGGCGGCGCCCATCGGTGTTGCTGCGCTGCCCATGTCAGGGCCCTCAGGGGAGCAGGGCGTGCGCGGTGTCGATGCCTGCGCTTCGTCCTGCCTGGTGGCACACCGCGCAGGCCTCCACTCCACTCGAGGTGGTGTTGAGCGCCGCGTGCGCTTGAGCCGACAGGGTGTTGTGGCAGCTGGTGCACGCCGCGCTGGTCGGCGCCATGAAGATCGGGCTCACCGCCACCGCCGCGGGCAAGCAGACCAGGCCACCATCCGCGGGCACGCCGCTGCCGCCGTCGGGTTGCAGCGCGCAATTCCTCAGCTCGCTGCGCGACGGCAGCTCGCCCTCGGGGAGCGGCAGGGTCCAACCACTCGCGGTGTGGCACTTCGCGCAGTTGTTGAGCGGCGAGGGGTAGAGCGCACCCTCGTGAATCTCGTGAATGAGATTCTTGAAGTTGCCCGCTTCCGCGGTGACCACGCCGCCGTCAGTCGGCACCACCGCGTTCAAGACGAGGTTGCCGTTGTGGCAGGTCACGCAGTGCTCGGTGTTGGTGCGAATGCCGCCGTGCGCGCGCAGCTGCTTGTGACACGAGTTGCATTGGGTGAGGGTCACCGCCTTGCGTCGCGCGATGGGCGCGTTGTCGGTGACGGCGAACGGCGCGACGGGGTTCACCGCGCACCAGCGCACGCCCGCATCGGTGGTGGCGCAGACCTCCATGCCCAGGGTGAAGCTGCCCTGGTCACTGGCGAGCAACGGAGTGCGTCCGCGCCAGGTGAACACACCGGCATCCACCGCGGCGATGCACATGCCTCCATCGGTGATGGTGGCGCAGTCAGGCGCAGTCTCCGCGGTCTCAGACCAGTTGCGCGCCACGTCGGTGTTCGGACCGCCGACCACGAAGCGCAGCCGCGAGAGCCGCTGATTGAGCACGTCGCGCGGCTGACCATTCACGCTCACCGAGAAGGTCACCTGCGGCACGGCGCCCGGAGCCACGCGCGGCACCGAGAGAATGTTGCTCACCACGTCGAGGCGCAGCGGATCGCGCGACGGGTCACGATGACGCACGGCGATCGGCTCGATGGAGTTGTCCGCGTGGCACACGATGCACTGCGAATCGGTACGCGGCCCGCCGCTGTGCATGGTGAAGCCCGCGGGCGGAGTGGTGCTCGCGAACCAGGTGCGGTCGTGACACCCGGTGCAGCCTTCCTGGCTGGGGTTGGTCTTCCAGCGCGCGCCCGCGCTCCCGGTGTGGCACGACTCGCAGTCGGTGATGCTGGTGGGGAACTCCACGGCGCTGTAGTCGTGGATCGATCCCGCGTTGCCGATGATCTTGTACGGAGTGCCCGCGTCGACCGAGGGCAGTCCGCTCCCGCGGTGGATGTTGTGCACCATCACCTTGAAGTCGATGGTGTTGCCGGTGTCGGGATCGATGTCGTTGGTGTTGGTGTGGCACATCACGCACAGGCCCACTTCGCGCCGCGCGCCGCCGTGCTCTTCGAGGCGGGTGTGGCACTGGTTGCAGCCTGCGGTGGTGACGATGTCTCGCTTCGCGGTGACCGCGAGTCCGTCGGGGCGGAAGTCGAAGAGGCGATTCTCGACGTAGCGCTGCGCTTGATAGGTGCGAGTCGCGTAGAGGCCGACGGTGTGAGTGCGGTTCAGCTGCGAGGCTGTGTTCGCCACTGCGCCGAAGCGGTAGCGATAGTTGCCGCTGCCCACCGGATCGAGCTCGGTCCACACGCCGTTCGAGTCAGTGGCGTTCTGCACGAAGGTGCCGCCGTCGAAGGTGACGTTGCGCTTGGTGTAGCTCACGTACTGCAGCGGCAAGCCGTCGCTGCGCTCGTCGAGCCAACCGAGCACGAAGGACGCACTCACGGCGCCCTCGGTGAAGGTGCCGGTGCGATCGAGCGCGCGACCAGTGGAGTCGGTCATGCGCACGTCGACGGTCGCCACTCCCGCATCGCTGATGCCCGCGTCGAGAATGGTGATGGTGAGGCCGGGGCCGACGTAGCGGAGATCTCGTCCGCCAGGTCCGGCGTCGCCCTGCGGTCCTTGCGGTCCCTGCGGGCCGCCATCACCGGGTTGGCCGTCTTCGCCGTCAGTGCCATCGGTGCCGTTGGTTCCGTTCTGGCCGGTGGCGCCCGTTGCTCCGGTTTCTCCTGGCGCGCCTTGCGGTCCGGCGGGGCCGGCGGGGCCCTGACAACCAGCGACTGCGATCAAGGCTGCGAGCAAGTACTTGTGAGACACGACGACCTCCCGGAACACGGTGTTGAGGACCGCCCGGTTTGCACGTCGGGGGCCACCCAGTTCCGAGGGGAGAACGGTCGGTAACTGCGCAAATCCTGCGTGGGTGCGCCGGATCGCGCTGATCCTGCGAGGTAGTTCGTAACCCCCAGTAGGCAGGAGACTGTGCCCCAAAGTTGCTAGGCGCCCTCCCGTGATTCGTCGCGTCTGTCTTTCCTGGAACGCTGCGCCTCGGCACCGCTTTCGCCGCGCCGCGAGACGGCTCGCGCTCGCACTGATCTGTGCCGCCGTACCCGCACGTGCCGAAGAACCGGTGTGGGCAGACGCTCGCGCGGCGATCTACGCGCAGTACTTCCAGCAGGCGCTGATCCCCGGAACTCCAGGAGCGGTGACGAGGATCGAGCCGGCCTTTCCGCTCACGCTCAACGGCTTCGTGCGCTTCGGCGGAGTGGATCTGCCGAAGGCTCCGGACAGCGTGAGCGGTGAGCTCGCGTTGTGGGGTCGCATCGGTCCGCTCGATGGAACGCAGGGCGACGGCGACGTCACCTCGGCGTGGGCGCAATATCGATACGGAGCGTTCAGGGCGAAGCTCGGCCGTCAGCTCGTGCTTCCGGGATCGCGAAGGTACGTGCGCTTCGATGGAGCCACCCTCGGCGCGACGCTCGGTGGACTCGATCTCGATGTGTACGGGGGCTGGGTGGCGTTGCCGCGCTGGAATCAGCCGCGCGGTGCTTCGTTGCTCGGCTTCCTGGGAGATGGGCTGCGCGATCCGCTCTTGCTCGAGGCGCAGAACCGCGCGGGGCAGGTGACCTTCGGTGGGCGACTCGCGGCGCGGTTCCCCCGCGACACGCGAATTGGTTTCTCGTTTCACGAACAACACGACGCGGTGGGAGTGGCCGCGCGGGTGCTCGCGGCTGATCTCACGACGCAGCCTTTGACGTGGCTGGGCACGGGCGCGCGGGTGGCGCTCGATCTCCAGTCGATGGATGTGTCGGAAGCCGCGGTGTGGATCGACGTGCGCAAGCTCGCGGCGGTGCCGGTGGCGATCGACTATTCGTACCAGAAGCCGTCATTGCTCCTTCCTTCCACTTCGGTGCTCGCGGCGTTCGGTGGATCTGCGTGGCACGAGCTGGGCGCTGAAGTGACCGTGCGTGCGCTCGAGTCGCTTCACGTCACCACGCGTGGTGCAGGTCAGCTCTTCGAAGGAGATCAGCTCGGTGGTCGCGCACAGCTGCAGCTGCGTTGGTGGCCTGGGCTCGAGCGGCGCCTGCTGGTGCTCGCTGAGGTGGCGCGCGTGTTGGCGCCGCCCTCGGGCTACGTGCAGCTCCGCGCGGGTGCGCGTCTCCGCGCGACGGAGACCATCTCGACTTCGCTCGACACCGCGTTGTTTCTCTACGACACCCCGGTGCGCGGAGTGGATTCGTCGATGACCGGAGTGGCCAGCGTGGAGTGGGCAGCAAAGCCGTGGGTGCGCGTGTTGCTCTCGGGCACCGTGATGCGCACCCCGTACGCGGCAGCCGAAGCGCAGGCCCTCGCGCGACTGGTGGTGGACTCGCCATGAAGCGGACCGCGCTCATCGCAGTGGCGATCGCGTTGGTGAGTGCTGCGTGCGCGCGCGGCTTGCTCACGCACTTCCCTCATCGCACGCACCTCGCGACGCTCGAGTGTGGTGCGCCTGGGCAGCCTGAGTGTCTCTCGTGTCTGAGCTGTCACCAGTCGAAGGAAGGTGGGCATCAGAGCTGGTCGCCTCCGACGGCGCAGCGGTGCTCGGGTTGCCACCAGAATGATCAGCAGATCTTCCAGCACTCGGTGCGGCCTGCGCTCGCGATGCTGCCGGCAGGGAAGAAGATCCTCTTCGAGCACGAGCTGCATCTCGGGCAGCCAGAGCTCAAGGGCCAGTGCGTGAAGTGTCATGGCGGAGCGGTGGGCGTGGAGGGCGGGGCGCCGCTCTTTCCTCCGATGGAGACGTGTCTGGGTTGTCATCGCCACAAGGAACAATTCGAGGCGAACCAGTGCACGGGGTGCCACCAGCAGCGGGATCTCCGTTCGCTCGAGCCGCGATCGTTCCTCGCGCACGACGCACAGTGGATTCGCAGACACGGACAATTGGCGCGCGCGAAGCCCGAGCAGTGCACGACGTGTCACGCGCAGGCGAGCTGCGATTCGTGTCACGACTCGACTCGTCCCCTCGGACCTCAGACCCGGAATCCCGAGCAGCTCGAGCGGCAGTACGTGCATCGCTTCGATTTCCTCTCGCGGCATCCGATCGAAGCGCGGTCGCAGCCCGGGAGCTGCGCGTCGTGTCACGTGAAGACGGAGTGCGATGCGTGTCACATCACGCGCGGCGTTTCTGGCGCAGTGAGCGGTGGAGTGAGCCCGCATCCGTTCGGCTGGGCGAGCGGACTGGGCTCGAACACGCATGGACCCGCTGCACGCCGAGACATCGGCACCTGCGCGTCGTGTCACGATCAAGGTGCAGCGACGAACTGCGTGCGCTGTCACAAAGTGGGAGCGCTCGGTGGCTCGCCGCATCCGGTCGGTTGGCGAAGCACTGAATCGACGGCGGCTCCGCAATGCTTCGTCTGCCACGGAGGTGCTCCGTGAACAGACCCATCGTCGTGGCGCTCCTGCTCACTGGCTGCTTCGTCCCACGCGAATCACCACCAACAGATCAAACGTGCACCAAGTGCCACGGCGACTCCTCACGCGTCGGAACCCGTGAAGACAAAGCCGCACCGCCCTTCGACATCTTC
>CBIHPJ010000574.1:0-6182 GCA_966211295.1 uncultured Myxococcales bacterium
CACTCACGAGGCGCTGCGACGAGTGCCGCGCGTCGCTGCTGCGTGGGACTTCTTTTCCAACTCCCTCTCCCTGCGAAGCGGGGAGAGGGTCGGGGTGAGGGGCGAGCAAGTCGTCGCGACGTCGCTCAGATCTTCTTGAGCAGTTCGCGAAGTTCGCCCCTCTCCCCTGCCCGTCTCCCCGCTGGCGCAGGGAGAGGGAGAACCTCACACGAGCTTGCGCCACAGCGCGACGCGACTCTTGAAGCCGTGCTCTTCAAACCAGGCCAGTGACGCGTCCAGCGATTGCCCCGCGACCACCGCGGTAGCGACCGCGAGCTGATGCCGCGAGATCACGTTCTCCTCAGGCAACCGCGCGAGCGTGCGCTTGATCACTTCGTTCGCAGCCGCCGCTTGCCCCGACCACTTCAGCGTCAGCGCGTAGAACGCGACGACCTCTCCGGGATCGAGCTCTTCGGTCCATCCGACGGAGCGCTCTTCGAGCACCTCGATCGCCGCCATCAGATCGTTCTTCGCCTTCGTCACCTCGAGCGCATCTCCACCCGACTTCGCGCGTTGAATCCGCAGCCGCCCGGTAAGCGCGCGTCCCTGCGTCATCAACATGTCCCAGCCGTTCGCCTCCGCGGCCTTGCGCGCGGTGCTGAGCTGCGCTTCGGCTTCCTTCAGCCGACCGCGCGCCAACTCGACCGAGGCGAGCACCAGCGGCGCCTCGGCCTTGCCCGCGTGATTGCCGAACAGCACCGAGAGCCGGCCGTACATCGTCTCTGCCGCGAACGCCGCGTCGAGCTCGCCCAACTCGGTGAGTACGAGCGTGAGGTTGTGCATCGTGATCGCCTCACGACGGAGCCACCCCGTGCTCCTGGCCAGCTCGAGAGATCGTTCGAGCGCCTTGCGCGCCTGCCCGAGCTCGCCTTGCCCGTAGTGCACCAGGCCCTGCGCGTTCCACCCGAGGCACGCGTCGCGCAACGATCCCGCGCGTTCGGCGAGCGCGATGTGCTCGATGGTGAGGGTCATCGCGCGCTTGAACAGACCGACGCTGTGCGTGGCGACCTCTTCCGCGCGCACGAAGGCGATCGCGTCTTCATCCGCGGCGAGCTGCGCTTCGCTCACGTTCTTGCGAACGAGCGCGCAGGCCTCCATCGCCTCGGGAGAGCGGCCGAGGATCTCGCAGAGGAACCAGCTCCACGCCTTCGCCCAGCGGATCCACAGATGCGGCACCGCCTTGCCCTTCGTCTTCCCGAGCTTCTTCTGCAGATCGGTGAAGGCCTTCTGCGTCTCCTCCTTCTTCACCAGGTACGAGACCGACTCAGCGCGCACCAGGTCGAGTGCGGCCATCGCCTCGTCGACGCTCAGCGACTCCCAGCGATCGAGCACGCCGCGCTTCTGTCCTCCGAGCACCCAACCCGCGGCGGAAGCAGGGAGCGGCTCGTGAGTCACCGCGGCCACTCGACCGGCGCTCGCCACCACCGCGATCGCCGCATCAGGCTGTCCGAGGAACAACTTCACCTCAGCGATTCGTCGCAACAGCACCAGCCGCCGCACGCCCATCGCCGTGCGCACGGCCTGCTCGAGCCACGCCACCGCGTCGGGGCGGCCGGGCTTGGTCATCGCCAGCGCCTCGTACCAATGCGACGAGGTCACTCCATCGAGCGCAGGAGTGGCGAGTGGCACCAACACGTCGGCGTTGCGCGCGAAACCTGCGAGGTCGAGTTGCTCGAGCGCTTGCGCGGCCCACGCTCCCGCGGCGAGCCGAGCGCCGAGGAGCTGCGCCTGGCTGAGCACGGTACTCAGCGAGTGCGCCATGCGCGGATCCGCGAGGCGGCAGAGCTCGAGCGCGCCTTCGCGCACCATGCGCACCACGCCCGCCGAAAGCGCGGCTTGAAGCTGCAGAGGAAGTTGCGGACTCACCGTGGAGAGCGCGGCGAGTGGAGCGACGCCTCCGAGACCGGCGAGCGTGGCGCAGGCGCGAAGCTCGTCGTCCCCGAGCGCACGCACGCGCGCGAGGCGTAGACCATCGAGCGTGCGTGGCAGCTTCGCGACGTCGACGTTCTCCTGTCCGCGCGCGAGGGCCCACAGTCCGAGGGCGAGGCCGGGGTTTCCGTTGGCGTGCGTGGCGAGCGTGGCGGCGAACTCGTTGGTCGCGCCCGCAGAGGTGAGCAACGACTCGACGGCTCCACGCTGCGGCGGAGCGAGCTCGACGCGCGTCCAGTTCTCGTTGGTGAGCCACGCGTCGCGGCGCGCACGGAACGCGGGTGTGAAGCGCTCGAGATCTGCGTCGTGCGAGACGAGGAGCACCAGCGGCACCGGCTCCTCGCGCTGCGAGAGCGCTTCGAGGAAAGCTGTGCCGTCATCGTCGGAGAGATGCGCGTCGTCGAACGCCAGCACCAGTCCGTCCTGCTGCGCGCGCTCGGTGATCCAACGCGCGAGCTCGAGGCCGGCACCTTCGCGCCGCGAGTCTTCGTCGAGCTTCGCGGTGCGGAAGTCGGGGCGACGAATTCCGACGAGCGAGGCGAGCAGCTCGGCGGCGACCACCGCGCGTTCGGGCTCGAGCGAGGCGAGCGGAGCGGCGGAGGTGATCGCGCTCCACGTGGCATCGTCGTCGATCGTCGGGCCGAGCAGCGCGCGCAGCGTCTGGCTCACGAGGCGGCCGTGCGCGACCTCCACTCGGAGAATCGGCAGGCCCGTGAGCGCGCTCAACGTGTGCGATCGTCCGAGCCCCTCGGCGCCGGAGAACAAGACTCGCTGAACCGTTCGGCTCGTGCGCGCGGCTTCGACGCGCTCGAGGAGCGTGGGCCCTGACATCTGCACGTGAGGCTACCAACCGACGGCCAGCGCGCGCTGTGGGTCCTTGCGCACACGCGGTGGGTCGGGTGTCTCCCTCCCTCGGGAGAGGGTCGGGGTGAGGGCAAGTCAGCTGGATCACTCCGTGCGTTCTTCGTCCGGCTCCGGCTCGGGTGGAGGGACCGCGCTGAGCGGAACGCAAACCTTCGCGGAGGTCTGTTGCGTGAAGAACGTCCTGCGGCTGGTGGTCCGCTCGGTAGCGCCGAGGCACAGGTAGCCCTCGTCACACTCCGAGCTCTCACAACGTTCCGAGCAGATGTTCGGGCCCGAGGACATCTGCAGGCACAACTTGCTACGGCAGTCTGAGTTCTCCTCGCAGACTTCGCCGAGCGCGGCGGAGCTCACGTAGTTGCCGACGTAGAGCAGCAGCCCGACGCCCACCACCGCGAAGGCGAAATGCTTCTCGCGCCGCTTCGCCGCCGCTCGCGCGACGACCTCCTGGACGATCCCCGCGCCCGCCTCGCGCGTTGCCGCGTCGTACGACTCCTTCTTCGGCGCCCAGCCGCACTTGTCGCACTCCGCGGTCGCGCTCTCGCGCAGGTAATTGCACCTCGCGCACTTGAACGTGGCCATGTTCAGTTCTTCTTCCCACAGTCGAGCGCTGGCACCGCGTAGACGTAGTTGTCGAAGACGAAGGTCGAGGGTTCCGAGCAGATGAGCCGAGTCTTCGGCCCGACGCATTCGCCTTCAAACTTCCAGGGGTCACACTTCGTGAGGGGCTCGTGGATGCAGCCGATCTCGCCGCCCCCGAAGTCGTGGCAGGTGTTGAAGTCGTCGCAGGGCGATCGCGTCACGTACGTGCCGAAGTCGATGCCGTGCTTGAGTCCCGAAAGGCAGAACACCATCTCGTCGCCCTCGCAGTGCGCGGTGTATTCCCTCGGATCGCAGCGTGTCTCGCCGCAGCCACAGCTCGCCGCGAGCAGCGGCAAGAGCAGGCAGGCGAGGCTGATAGGGTTCCTGCTCATGCGCTCCCTCGTGCTCCTCGTCGCGTTCTCTGCGAGTGCCCTCTCGTGCAGCGGAGTCGGCCAATGTTCGCCCGGTACGTGCCCGCAGGGCGAGCACTGTGTCTACGTGGGCAACGCGACGGCGCCGAAGTGCACGACCGCCTGCGAGCTCGACGTCGACGCGGGGTGCCCTTCAGGCCAGAGCTGCGGCTGTGCGGGGAGCTGCCTCGGCTGTAAGAACTGCGTGCCGGTGTGCCAATGAGACTCCTCGCGCTGCTCGCACTCGCAGTGACTTCCTCGTGCAGCTCGAGCACCACGTGCCAGACCAACGCGTGCCCGACGGGTCAGCAGTGCGTCTTCATCGGATCCGCAGCGATGCCGCAGTGCCTTCCAGAGTGCGATCTCGCCGACGGCGGCGGCTGTCCCGCCGGTCAACGTTGCGGCTGCGGCGGCAGTTGCCCTGGCTGCGACAACTGCATCGCCGTCTGCACTCCCTAGGCGCGCTCGGCGCGCATGCGATCGATCTCCGCACGGATCGTCGCCAGCTTCACCTGCTCCTTGCCTCGGTAGAACAAGTTGAAGCTCTCGAACGGAATCAGCCGCCCATCAGGCTGCGCCATGTGGATGCACGACTTCTTCAAGGCGCGAAGGTCCATCGAGTGCGCGTCCATGAACTGAACGATCAGCACGCGGAAGACGTTGTCGTACTTCAGCGTCGGAGGCGCGCTCACCTGCGGCAGGCAGCACAACAAGTCAGAGAGACAGCGCGCCTGGCTGTCGGGTGAGTGATTGGTGCTGAAGGTCTTGAACACCGCTTCCTTCAGGGTCGGATCGTCCTCGAACACGATGGTGCTGCGCTCGCCGCTGAGCATCGTCTCGCTGCTGAGGTACCGAGTGAGCGGCAAGACCATGCCGTCCGCTTTGATCGCGTACGCCATCGCGAGCGTGTCGGGATTGCACGGCACCGGGAGCACGTCGGCCTTGCTGAACACGCCGCTCTGCTCGGCGATCAGGCGGCGCACCGCGCTCACCGTGAGCCGATGTTCCTTCGCGTCGTAGCCTTCGTTGCGACCCGCATCTTGAATCGGCTGGAGGGTGACGCCGCGCACGCACGGTTGCTCGAGCCCAAACTTGATCACCTCGCCGACCTCGTCGTCGTTGAGGCCGCGCTTGATGGTCATCACCAGCGTGGTGGAGATCTTCAGCGCGTTCAGCTTCTCCAGCGCCTGCTTGCGAATGCGCGTGAGATCAGCGCCGCGCAGTGCCTGGTGCACGCTGGGCTTGAGCGAATCGAACTGCAGGTACACCTCGAAGCGGGGCAGGTAGGTGGCGAGCCGCTCGGCGAAACCTTCTTCCGTCGCGATGCGGATGCCGTTGGTGTTCACCATCAAGTGGCGAATGGGCCGTTTGCGCGCCTCGTCGAGGATCTCGAAGAACTGCGGATGCAGCGTGGGCTCACCACCCGAGAGCTGCACCACGTCGGGCTCTCCCTCGTTCGCCACCGTCGCGTCGAGCATCGCGCACACTTCCTCGAGCGACTTGTGCTTGAGCGAGTGATCCGTCGACGAGCCCGCGTAACAAACGGGGCAGGTGAGGTTGCAGCGATCGGTCACCTCCACCACCGTGAGACACGAGTGCTGCATGTGATCGGGGCACAGCCCGCAGTCGTACGGGCAGCCGTAGTGCATCCTGGTGTTGAACTTCTGCGGCAGCTCCGGAGGCTTCACGAAGACTTCGCGGCCGCTGCGGTAATACGCGGCGTCGTCGGCGATCAGCACGCGCTCCATGCCGTGCGCCACACACCACTTGTCCATGAAGACGTTGTCGTCCTGAATGACGAGCTTCGCCTCGACGGTGCGCAGGCACGTGGAGCAGAGCGAGGACGTCGTGTCGTAGAAGAGATACGGTCGAACGCGTCGATTCACGCGCGCGACCATGACACCGGACGACGTCTTCTCCCACCCTCTCTTTCCGCTGCTCGCGCTGCTGGTCTGGGGCGGGATGCTGGTCGAGAGCCTGTGGCTGCTCTATCGGCACCGGCTCGCGTTCGCCTGGAGCGAGCAGGCGGCGAACCTCTTCATCCTCATCGTCGGCGGCGCGCTGCGCATCTCGATGCGCGGAGTCTTCCTCGTGGTCTTCGTCGCGGTCGCTGCGTTCGCGCCGGTGCACTGGGAGAACAACGCGCTCAGCGCGGTCTTCTGCTTCCTCGGTGTCGACCTCATCTTCTACGCGTGGCACCGCTTCCTTCATCACCACCCCTTCGGGTTCGCGCTGCACTCGGTGCATCACAGCGGGCACACGTTCTCGCTCTCGCTCGCGGGGCGGCTCCCCTGGCCACTCAGACTCGTCGATGACTTCGTGTGCTTGCCGTTGGTGTTGATCGGCTTCGATCCGCTGCTC
>CBIHPJ010000575.1:0-6178 GCA_966211295.1 uncultured Myxococcales bacterium
CCGGCGCGCAGGTAGAGCGCGGCCGCGGCGGGACCCGATTGCACCAGGCCCAGGCGCTCCAGCACTTCACCGAGCGCGGCGGCGTCGTTTCGTCCCTCGTAGATTCCGCGCAGACCCTCGAGCGCTTCGCGCGCGTTCGGCGAGTAGATCAGCGCGCGGCGGAAGAGCTCCTCGGCGCGAACCGGGTTCTTCAGCTTCTCGCGGCACAAGTCGGCCGCGCGGCACAACAGGTGCGCGGCTTCTTCGGCTTTGGGCACCTCACGCGAGCGGGACTCGTACAGCTTGATCAGCTCGTCGACGCGGCCCGTTTTTTCGAGGCTGGCCTCAACCTCGCCAAACGGCTTTTCGGGAGTATTCGACATGTGGGAGCGGGCGGGACTCTACCGTCCGCTCCCTCAAGAAGACGAGGATTTCAGGCGCTTGCACCGGGGGTCGGCCCGTTCGAAGGAGGAGTCTCAGGAGGCGGCATCACCGCGTCCCCCTCCCCCTTCTCGGCGTCTTCCGCGGCGGCGGCTTGCTTCTTCTCGGGACGCGGCAGCGCCTTCACGCGCTCCGCGTTCGCAGTGTCGCCCTGCTTGGTGAAGAGCGCCTGCGCCTTGTCCAGCTGGCCCGCGGCCTCGAGGAGCTCAGCGGCCTTCTTGAGGTCGCCCATCGCCTCGAACACGAACGCCGCTTTGTCTTTGCGATCAGCGCTGAGGTACACCTCGGCGGCCTCGGCCAGCTTGCCCGTCAGCTCGAGCCAACGCGCGCGCTGCACCGGGTTGTTCTCGGCTTCGGCCTTGGCCAGCTCCGCCTTCGCGAAGGCCTCGGCCTCGGCGTTGAGCTTGAGCTTCTGCATGAAGTGGAACGCCTTGGGGCCAGGCAGCGGCTTGAGCGTCTCGAGCGCCTCGGCCTTCTTGCCAGCCGCCACCTGCAGGGTGGCCGCGCCCAGGCGGTCACCGCGCTCGATGAGCTTGGTCACCTCGAGGTCGCGCACGCGGTGCGCCGCGCCGTGATCGCGAGCGCGCTCGTACGCCTTGCGCGCGAACGAGAGCTTGCCGCCGCGCTCCCAGGCGAGGCCGGCCTGATCGAACTGGCCAGCGCGCTCGTAGAGCTTCGCGATGGAGTCGAAGTCAGCGCGAGCGACGTGGAACTGCATGAGCTTCTCCCACGCCTCGGCGCGCTCGAGCGCCTCGATGATCTCCTCGGGCTTGAGCTTCTCGGAGAGGCGCTTGAAGGCCTCGTCATTGGCGCCGAGCGCCGCGTTGCGCAGCGCGGACTTCATGTCGCCGCCGGCCTCGTAGAGGCGGAGCGCGTCGGCGAACGACTTGTTCTTCTCGTGGATGCGGGCGGCGTCGCGGGTGCGGCCAGCCTCCTCGAGCGTCTTCACGTCGACCTGCCAGTCACCCGACGACACGAAGGGAGCAGGACGCTCCGGACGGGCCGCGCGAGCAGGACGCTCGGGACGATCGCCACGCGGCTGACGCGGGCCACGATCTCCACGATCTCCACGGGGGCCACGGTCCCCACGGTCTCCACGGGGACCACGATCACCGCGAGCCTCGGGCGCACGCTCCGGAGGAGCAGCGGGCATCGCGAGCTCAGCCTCGGTGGGCTGACGGCCCGCGTTCTCGAACGCCGTCTTCGCGCGGTCGGTCTCGTTCATCGAGGACCAGATGAGGCCCATGGTGAACTGGTTGTCGGTCCACGCCGCCACCTTCGGATCCACCGCGGGCGCGGCAGGAGCAGCGGGCGCCGCAGGAGCAGCAGGAGCTGCCTCGGCAGGAGCCGCGCCCTCGGCAGGAGCAGCGCCCTCTGCAGGAGCAGCACCTTCAGCAGCGGGAGCCGCTTCGGCCGGAGGCGCCTCGGCCGCCGGAGCAGCAGGAGCCTCGGACGCCGCGGGCTTCGCGAGCCGCTGGGCGCGCACGAGCGAGGTGATGAGCTTGCCGCGGGTGCCGATGTCGAGCTGCTCGAGCGACTTGAGGCGCAGCGACTTGGTCGCCTTGAGCACCGCCGAGAGCGGCTCCTTCATCGCGACGAAGTCGGACTTGGTGAGCGCCTTCTCGAGCGAGCTCAGCTCGTTGACCACGCGATAACCGGCGCTGCTCGCGCCACCCTCGCGGCGATCGCCACGACCACCGCGATCTCCACCACGTCCACCGCCCGGGCCACCACGTCCACCTCCCGGGCCACGTCCTCCACCGGGACCACGGCCACCGCCAGGGCCGCCAGGACCACGGCCGCCGCGCTTGTCCTCGCGCGCGTCATCGAAAGAAAACCCGTTACCGCCGCGACCCTGCCCGGGGCCCTTCGCGTTGTTGTCGACCATTGGTGCGCTCGCTCGTGAAAGTGCATCGGCAGGCGTCAGTGCCCGCCGCGAAAGGCCGCACTTGTCAGGTGAATGCGGGCCCAGTCAAGGCCCGGATTCGGAGCGGAGCCGGTTACCTGGACGGAGAACCGCGCTTCAGAAGGCGTACTTGACCGTCGGGAGGATCGAGAAGCCCAACGTTTGGGTGAGCGCCATGAAGTTGAAGTTCGCCTCGACACCGATCACGAAGTGACGAAGGCGGGTGAAGTACTCGACGCCCGCGCCGCCGCTGATGAGCACATCGAGCGTGGGGAGCAGCGAGGGAGGCGTGTAGAACGTCACGCCGCCGGTCGCGCGCAGGTAGATCCACGTGCGCGTCACGTCTTGCGAGTCGGCAAAGCCTACCAGCCGCACCTTCACCGCCACGCCCGGGGTCATCGCGCTGAAGTCGCCCGAGGCGGCGCCGCTGGTGTTGCGGCCGGTGTAGTCGCTGAGCATTCGGTTCGACGAAGCGAGCAGGAAGATGCTCGGAGACACGCGCTCTCCGATGTCGACGCCCATGTCGAGGCCGATGGCCTGACCCGCGGAGAAGTACGAGCGACCACCCGAGAGCGTGGGGGGGTTGATCACTCCGTAGAAGCCACCGCGACCTTCGAAGAAGAAACCGCGCTCGATCTCGTTGAACTTGATCGCCTTCTTGTCCTGCAGCGTGGGCGCAGCCGCGGTCTGAGCGGACGCCACCGAAGCCAACAGCACACCGAGCATCAGAGAGAAGCGCTTCATGGAGGTGGGACCCTACTCCAACGACTGGGAAGACTGGAAAGAACGAAACGAAAGCGCCCCGCTCCGTGAAGAGCGAGGCGCGTTCGACATCAGAACCGACTCAGGACAGCAGGGAGCGGATCAGCCGCCCTGGCCACCCGACTGCGCGAAGATGAACGGGTACGTGACGATCACGACGCCGCCGCCCTTCGGCTTGGGGAACTGCCAGGTGCGCACGCGGCCCGCGACGCAGGCCTCGAGCTCGGCGTTGCCGACGGTGGTCTGCGCCACCGACGACGTCGAGACGGTGCCCGTGGGCGAGATGACGAACTTCACCGCCACCTTGCCGTTGAGCTTCGGGAACCGGTTCAGCTGGCTCTCGTAGCAGTAGCGGATCTGACCACGGTTCGCGTGAATGACCTTGCGGATGAGTTCCTTGTCGAGCGAGCCCATGACCATCGGCTCGGACGAGGTGATGCCGATGTCGACGTCCTTCTTGCCGCCGAGCACACCGACGCCGGAGCCGGAACCGCCGGTGCCGCCGCCGCGCCCCTTGGTGCCAATGCCGCCGATGCCGACGGTGTCACCGACGCCGCCACCACCGGAACCCGAGCCACGCAGACCGAGGCCGCCGAAGCCGCCCGCGTCACCCGCGGCCGCTCCGAACATGTTGCCCATGGCGCTCTTCAGCTCACCGCCGAGACCCTGGTGACCGAAGATGGTCGAGATACCGCCGCCGGTGCCGCCGAAGACCTTCGCGACGAGGAGGCGCGCCTGGTCCTTGTTGTTCGGATCGCCCTTGGGCGCCGCGTGCGCCGAGCGCTTGGGCGCTTCCTTCTTGCCCATCTGGCCTTCTTCGCCCTTGTGCTTCTGCGCGACCTCGCCCGAGTCCTTCTTCTTCTCGAACTTCTGGAGGATCGGGTTCTTCTCGGGCGGCTTGATGAGCAGCTTGGCGATGCGCGCCGAGTTCGAGTTGAGCTCGTCGTCGAACGCCTCGCCTTCCGCGTTCAGGTTCGCTGCGCTGATCACGAAGAGCGCGGCGATGAAGAACATCAACAGGAAGATGTTGAGGACGGTGAAGTCGACCGACTCAGCGAAGGGCACGAACACGGCCTTGGGCTGAGGCTGGAAGAAGACCTCGACCACGATGCCGCCGAGATCGACCCAGGCGAAGTCTTCGTGCTGGAGCGTGAGCGCGAGCGCGTCACCTTCCGAGGTGGCGATGTTGCGGCGCTTGCACTCTTCGAGGCTGAACGTCTCCTCGCCGAACTTGCGCTGCAGCTCACCGTTCATCTTCGAGGTGAAGCGGAGCGTCGCGCCGTTCTTGCCGAACTTCACCAGCTCGAACACGGGCGCGCCGAGCTTCGAGTCGCCCATGTGGAACTTGGCCTTCTCGCCGCTGCCGACCGTGAAGGTGCTCTCGACGTCGGGGTGGAGGAAGAACTCGCCCACCATCTGATCGCCCCAGAGGAAGCGAAGCTCGACGCCGAGCGGGCCGCTGCCCTTGCGACGGCGGGGACGCGAACGGACGGAAGCGCCGGTGGCCTCGTCCTGAACGTGAGCCTGGGCCTCGACGGGCGCCGGCGGAGGAGCCTGCACAGGCACCGGCACGTGCTGGACGACCTGCTGAACGGCGGCCTGTTGGACGACCGGCACGGCCACAGGAACCGGCGCGACCGCGACAGGAGCGGCCTCAGCGGCGAGCGAGGGAACAGGCGCGGCGGGAGCCGGAGCAGCTGCTGCGACGGTGGGCGCGATTGACGGAGCAGCGCCGGCGGCCTCGACCTTGATGGTCGTGTTGCCGACCTTCACCTCGTCGCCGAAGGCGAGCGAGCCCTTGTTGACGCGCTTGCCGTTGACGAACGTGCCTTCGACGCTGCCCATGTCGATGATCGAGAGCGTGCCGTCGGGCGCGACTTCGATCACGGAGTGGATGCGCGAGACCTTCTCGTCATCGAGACAGAGGTGCGCGGAGGACAGGCGGCCGATCTTGATGATGTCTCGGTCGTAGTCCTTCGAGACGACGAGCTCGTCGCCTTTGAAAACCTTCAGTGTAAGAGGAACAGCCACGAGGGGCCTCCAGGGAGAAAGGATTCAGCGGGTCAGACAGCCGGCTGGTCGCCGGGTTCCCGATTCCCGCGAGAAGACGGACTTCAGAGCTCGCCGACGGACTGCATCACCTTGTCTTTGAACTCTTCGCGAATCTTGATCAGGTTCGAGTGCTTCACCTTCTTGCGCGCCTCGACGTATTCGCCGTCGGGCTTCGTCAAGTCGCCTTCGATGGTGTCGTCTTCGAACGAGTACTCAGTCTGCTTCTTGTAGCTGACGTTGCCGCCGCCCTTGTCTTGAGCGAACGCAGGCAATGCGAACGCGGCGAGAACAATCGTCAAACCCAGTGCCTTCTTCATGCTTCCTCCGGCAGGAATCCCTTTGACTCAAACGGCTGAGCGCGCGGGAAGACTACCACTCCCTACTCAATGGCAAATCTGAAGGTGCGATCCGTGTCGGATCGGGTGGTCTTACATGGCGAGAAAGGTGTCACATTTCGTGCACACTCTCGGCGAGCTTGTCGTTGAAGTTCATGCGCACGCGGATGAGGGAGTCGAACTTCGCCTTCGGAGGGACGAGGTAGATAGTGCCGAGCGGCACCGCGGTGTCCGCCGAAATCTCGGAGGCGGTGAACTCGACATTCTGGATCCGAGGCTTTTGAGACTTGGGAGCCGTCTCCGGCTGCTGAGCGAGTGAGACGGAAGAAACGAGAGCGACAGCGGCGATGAATGAGCGCATGGCGCTCGGACGCGTGTCTCCCCTCACCCGTTCCGTCGGTCAAAGCTGATCGGCGCTCTCGCGTAGCTCGTCATCGAAGTTCGAGCGAACGCGAATGAGCGGCAACAGTGGATTGGGGCGCTCAATCACGTCGGAGAACGGCTCGCCTCGGAAGTCGCGCGGGAAGACACAGAGAATGAGCTCGAGCCGGCCCCACTTGCCGTCACGCAGCTCGAAGCGCGATTGAGACGAGAGGTGGTGTGAAGGCGCTGTGAAAGACGCGAGGAGAAACCAGAACACTTCCTCACGACGCGCGCTCGAACCTGCTCGTTCCTCGCCGCGTTTCTAGCGGCAGGCAGGCTG
>CBIHPJ010000576.1:0-6171 GCA_966211295.1 uncultured Myxococcales bacterium
CCCACCGCGAGCGGAGCGGGCCGCTTCAACAACTTCGAGTACGGCGCGATCTACTGGTCGTTCTTCACCGGCGCTCACGACGTGCGCGGCGCGATCTACGCGAACTGGGCGTCGCTCAATTACGAGAACGGCTACCTCGGCTATCCGACGAGCGACGAGTTGGTCACGTTCGACACGTTCGGCCGCTACAACCGCTTCGAGCACGGCGCGATCTACTGGTCGTTCTTCACCGGCGCGCACGCGGTGATCGAGCCCGTGTACACGGCGTGGGCGAACGCGAACTACGAGAACGGCGCGCTCGGCTATCCGATCGGCGACACGCGCCTCACCCCCGACGGTGTGCAGAACGAATTTCAGAACGGCACGCTCACGGTGCTCGCCAATGGCTCGTCGCGCATCGTGCTCAATGGATCGGACGCGGGCGTGCCCGTCACTCCGCAAGATGCAGGGAGTCCGACCGTCGAGGACGCAGGCACGATCACTCTTGATGCAGGCGCGTCCGAGCCCACGACCCAACCCGACGACGCCGGCGTCGTCGTTCACGCCACGGATGCAGGCTCGAGCGTGACGTCCGTCGCGCAGCAGGAAGAGCCCGGCGATCAGCTCGAGCCGGTGCTCGGTGGCTGCAGCGCGGTCTCCGGGAACGCGGGATGGTTCGCGGCGCTCGCGCTCCTGCTGATGCGCCGTCGAAGACTCACGACAGGAGCATGATCTTCTCGAGCGCGGCGCGGAGTTCTCTGCCATCGCTCATCGAAACTGCACCACCAACGTGAGCAGTTTTCCGGCGCGCAGCACAGCGATCTCGACGCGCGTAGCGTCCTTCAGCTTGGAGTACGCCTCGAGCGCCTTGTCCGGAGACGAGAGGGGCATGCCGTTCAGCGTGCTCACCACGTCGCCGTCGCACAGCCCCACACTCGTGAAGAACCCGGGGCGCAGCTTCGTGAGCTTGAAACCAGAGACCCCGCCGTTCGAGAGCGCGGGCGTCACGCGCGCTTCCATCGCGCGCTCGTTGACATTCTGCAACGCCGCATCGAACTCGCTGCGCGCCAGCATGAACTGAGTTCTGCCCGAGCACTCCGCCGACGGCCGGGGCTCCACTGGTGCCGCGCCTGGGCTCACCTTCAGCGTGCGGACGAGGTCCGCGTCGTAGCCGGTGCCACCCGCATATCGATCCGCTCCGAGGCTCGCGAGCGTGTACTCATCGTCACCGGTCCGCTCGAGCGTGAAATCAGCGCCCCACGCGTCTTGCAACTGCAGGTCTGGGTGAGAGACGCGAACGAGCTCCAGGTCAGGTGCCTTGCCCGCGGAGATCTGATCGTCCAGCCGCGAGTACAGCCCTTCGAGCCGGGTGTCAGAGAGCTGGAACTTCATCTCCTTGATCAGCTCCATCAAACCCGGGAGCACGAACACCGCTGGATCGCGCGTCCACTGCGCGTCGACCGCGTCGCGCTGCTTCTCGGGAAGGCTCGCGATGGTGCGTCGCATCGGCGGAGTGGTCGCGAGGAGCTTGTTCAGCTGATCAAGGAGCCGATCTCGCTTGAGCGCGATCACCAGCCGGCTGATCAGTCCGCTGCCTCGCGAGAAGGTCTCGAGGTGCTCATCAGCCGCAGAGTCCACGTGCAGACCCGCCTCGCGGGTGTTGGCGCGCGCGTAGAAGTCGCCGACGAGATCCGAGACCTCGGTGCTGGTGAGGTCAACCCTCAGCAGGGCGCGGGCAGTGGTCTCGATCGAGCTGCGCAGCGGAGCGTTCGGGTACCGCAGACACGGTTTAGGATCGTGATGAAACGCATCGGTCGGGATCGCGCCGCCTTTGCCCACCTGCGGATCGAGTACGTCGGTGTACCGCACCACGCCCACGAAGGTGCCCACGGTCAGCACCAGGATGAAGAGCACTGGCACCGCCAGCGCAGAATGAGGTGAGACGCGGGAATCGTCAGACATGGCCTCATCATCGTAGCGGGCCTTGTGCAGCGCGCTCATTCCGGTTGTGGTGCGCCCGTGCGGTTCTCGCTCCTTTCCCTCGCGCTGATCATTCTGAGCGCTGGTTGCGGGCGAACCGAGGTCGTGCGCTGGACCGTCTACCCAGACGCCTCCGTCGACGCTATCGACGCTGGTTTCGACGCGGGCACGGATGCCGGAATCGACGCGGGAATTGACGCTGGAATTGATGCAGGCATCGACGCGGGACCATGTCTGCCGCGGCCGCTCCCGCTGATGCCCGCGGTGCCCACCGTGATGTTCGTGATCGATCGCTCGGGCTCGATGCTGCAAGACCTCGACGGCAACGAAGACGCGGGCATCGGCACCAGGCGCTGGGACGTGCTGAGCAACTCCCTTCGCTCCGTGCTGCCGCCGCTCGATCGCCAGATCGCGATGGGCGCCTTGATGTACCCAGTCAGCGAGGTCGAGGCCTGCACCACCTCCACCACCGTGGATCTCTCGCCCGCGCAGGGCAACGCGACTTCGCTGCTCAATCTCTTCAACACGAGGCCCGGAGGCGGCACCACCACCGCCGATGCACTCCAGACCGCGGCCACGCACCTGAGCTCGATTCACACCGCGACCTCTGCGCGTGCGGTGATCCTCGCCACCGACGGTGCGCCGAACTGCAACGAGTTCCTCGATGAAGACACCTGCGTGTGCACCTCGCCTCCGTTCCCCGGCGTGCCGAATTGTCCCGGGCCCACGCACTGCCTCGACGACACGCGCACCATTCAGGCCCTGCGCAGGCTCTTCTCGATGCGCTTACCGACCTACGTGATCGGCATCGGCTCTCAGCTGAATCAATTCGCGAGCACGCTCGACGCCATGGCGGTGGCCGGCGGAGTGCCCCGCATGGGCATCGGTCCGCGCTACTACTCAGTGAGCAATCAGCTCGAGCTCACCGATGCGTTCACGCGCATCACCTCGCAGCTCACCCGCTGCACCTTCCTCCTCAACGGGCTCGGTCCGAACGACACGTTCTCAGTCGAGGTCGACGGCCAGCAGATCCCCGAAGGCCCGGGCGGCTGGGAGTGGCTCGATCGCACCAACGGCGAGCTCGCGCTGCAGGGCATGGCGTGCGATCGCGCCGCGATGGGCGGCATCGCCAACGTGCTGGTGGATTGTCACTGATCTCTCTGCACGGACGCCCGCAGCTGACGCACCAACGCAGCGGCGCGCTCTCCTGCGAGCTGGATCTGCTTCACGTCTTCCTGTTGCTCGGCGTCCGGCGGCAAAGACACCGCGATCATCCCCGCGTAGCCGATCATCGACGAGAGCAGGTTGTTCAAGTCGTGAGCGATGCTGCTCACCAGCTCATCGTGCGCGCGTTGCTCGTCTGGCGTTCGCTGCGGGTCCGTCACGCGTTGACTCGAGGCGACTGACTCACTCGCTTGAGCGCGATCAGCGTCAGGTCGTCGTCCAGGCGCGCCATGTGCTGCTGCACGTCCCTCGAGATGTTGTGCACGATGGTCTCCACGTCCAGGCATGCATTGTCCTGTAACGCGCGCTCCAATTGCTTCTCCCCGTACATCTGTCCGTACGCGTTGGTGGCTTCGGTAACGCCGTCCGTGAACAGCAGAACCACGTCGCCCTCGTCGAGGCGAAGCCTCTGATCGGACAGGCGTCCGGTCAGATCATCGAGCACGCCGAGCCAGGTACCCGTGGTGGGGATCACCTCCACCTCCTTGCGCGCATGGCGGTACACGAGGATGTCCTGGTGCTTGCCGGAGAACACCAGCTCGTCGCCGCGCAACTCGAGCGCAGAGATCGACATGTAGTGATCGGCGCCGAGCCTCGCGATGTTCTCCACCAGCACGCCGTTCACCATCTCGAGCATGCGTGAAGGGAGCAGCGCGCGATCGTTGCTCACCGCGGTGACGATGCTCGTCTGGGTCATCATCATGATCAGCCCCGACTCCACGCCGTGGCCCGAGACGTCGCCGATGGAGACCCAGAGCCGCCCATCAGGCGTCTCGATCACGTCGTAGTAGTCACCGCCCACTTGCTCCGCGGGGAGCATGGTGGCCGCCACCTGGTAGCCGGGCAGCTGCTTCACGCGCGGCAAGAGAGAGGTCTGAATGCGCTTGGCGACCTCCATGTCGCCCCAGAGCACGTCGCGCGCGGCCTTGAGCTGGAAGCGCGCGTTGAACTCTTCCTTCACCAGCTTCTCGTGCGCGTAGCTCGCGGCCACCGAGATGATCGCGGTGGAGACGAGGAAGTAGGCGTTGTTGATCACGCCCACCGGTTCGGCGCCATCGGCCGAGGGGAAGGCGAGGTTGAAGCCCACGTAGAGGCCGAAGACGATCAGGCAGTTGATCGCGGCCTTACTCGCTCTCCACGGGAGCAGCGTGTTGGCGGCGATCATCACCAGGTTGAGCCCCGCGTAGTACGTGGAGTCGAACCCGCCGAGATCGGTCGTCATCACCGCGATCATTCCGCCGACGATCAGCGTGAAGAGATAGCCGTGCCACTCGCTCCACGGGCCGCTCGGCGTGCCGCGAATGATCAGGTGCTGACCGAGCACCAGGGTGGTGGCGATCAGGCGGTACATCGCGAAGTTGCCGAGCAGCTCCTTCGGCATCATCAAGACGTCGAGCAGGAAGAAGAGCGGAATGAGCGTGAAGCCGAGTGCGGTGAGCGTGCGCGCGCGCAGGTGCACCAACGACTGCACGTAGGTGTCGAAGGTGCCGCCGCCAGCGGGCTGGCTGGCCTGGACGATCTCGAACTCCGCGGTCGTCATGCCTTCCTCACTTGCAGGAACATCTGGCTGCCGGTCTCTTCGGCCGTGAGGGTGGCGTCCGCGCCGGGAAGATCACTCGCCAGCTCGAGGAACTCGGCCTCGTCGCGGTAGTAGATCACCCAGTCCATCCAGTACTCCATGTAGATCCGGCTCGGATTGTTCTGGTGGAAGTTGCCGATGAGCAGCGTGCCTCCCGGAGCGAGCAGCTCGTAGAGCTTCGCCAGCACCGCGCGCGCGACCGGCGGGGTGAGGTAGTCGAAGAGTCCCATCGCGTAGAGCACGTCGAACTGGCCCCAGCGCGCGCTCAAATCGGTGGAGCCGATCATGGTGCGCACCGAATCGCGGATCAGCTTCACGTCGAGCCGTCCGCGGAAGCGCTGCTCGATCTCCATGATGGTGTCGCGCGCGTCGTCGAGCGCGAGTGGATCTTGATCGAGCAACACCAGCTCGAGCTGCTCGAGATCGGTGGGCGACTTGATGAAGTCGTGCAGCTCCGCCGCCGGGCCGCACGCCACCGAGAGCACGCGCGTGCGATCGTCGCGCAGGGCCAGTCTCTCCTGCGCGTCTTTCACCGCGTCCGCGATGAGGTGTCTTCTTCCGCGCACCGCATCGGCTGCGACCGCATCGAGCGGATGACGGTGCATGAACTTCGAGAACAGCGAGCGCCCGCGGAACTCGCGCTCGTACACCATGCGCATCATCGTGGAGTCGCCCGCGTACCCGCGCGGCTTCAGGTTGGTGCGTGCGAGGAAGTCGGACGAGAGGATGATGTCCCACAGCTGCTTGCGGAAGAAGAAGCCGTGGCGCTCGTGATCCTGCCTCGTGAAGTCGCGCACCGTGCTCTCGAGCTGCTCGAGCTGCGTGTCGAAGAACGCGCTGAAGTTCTGGTACTCGGCGGCGATCGCCACTTCGTGCACCGAGGCGCGCACTTCCGGCGGCTCGTTGGCCAGGCTGCGATCGAGCCCGTCGAAGAGCCCGCGGTAGACCTGAAAGTCGTAGAGCAGCTGCGAAGTGAAATCGCGGAACGACGCGAGGATCGATGACTTCCGTCCCCACATCAGCGGGAGCTGCCGCACGCGCTGGCTCAGCTCGGTGATGCGGCCGTGCGCGAAGAGCTGCGAGAAGTCGTAGACCTGCTCGAGGAACACGAGGCGTCCATCGGTGGGAGGAATGGGCGGGTCGACGTGCTCAGGGCGAATCTTGTTCCCCGCCTCGAAGCGGCAAGGGCCCAGAGTCGCGCGCCGGCCCGAGCAGTGGAGCGTGAGGCGATCGAAGCGCGCTCCGTGTTGAGGCACGCGCTCGCGGCGATCGAAGCGCACGAGGAGTGAGTGCGGCCGCGCCAGCTCGACCTTGAGCTGAAGCGCCGCGTTCAAAGACTCCGCGCTGCCTCGCACCTCACCTCGCTCGAGCGCGCTCACGGTTCACACTCCGCGAATCTCGATGCGTTG
>CBIHPJ010000577.1:0-6170 GCA_966211295.1 uncultured Myxococcales bacterium
CGCATCGTGCTGGTGTCGAGTGGTCTGCACACGCGTGGCAAGGGAGATCGGTTGCTCGCCGCGCTCGAGAAGAAGCCCGGTCCCTACACGCCGTACGGTGCATACGGAGACTCGAAGCTCGCGAACATTCTCTTCGCGAAGGCGCTGGCGAAGCGGTTGCCCGCGGGCGTCGAGGTGTTCTCGCTGCACCCCGGAGTGATTCCCACTCCCCTGTCGCGAAGCATGGGCGCGATGGGAACCGTGTTCCGCGTGGTGGGCAAGCTCTTCATGAAGACCGTGGAGCAAGGCGCCGCGACTTCGATCTTCGCGGCCACCGCTCCGCAGCTGGCGGGTCAATCGGGCGCATACCTCTCGGATTGCCGAGTGGCGCAGCCGACGTCAGAAGCGCTCGACGCTGCGCTCATCGACAAGGTGTGGACTCAGAGCGAGCGCGCGATCGCCTCGTAGCCTCAGGGCGCTCTGCACTTGTCTTCGCACGAGAAGTTGTCACTGCAGCTTCTCGAGAAGCTGCGCCCGTCCTTGCAGCGACAGAGTCCTCGCACGAAACCGACGCTCGTGCCGGTGCACGTCTCGCTCCAGTTCGGGAAGCACGACCACGTGTTCGCAGTGCAGTTGTTGTTGCAGGCAGCGCCATTGCACATGCGCGGCGCGAACCCATATTCGCAATCACACTTGCCGACCGAGTTGTTGGTGCAGATGCCGTGGAGCGGACAGTTCCCGGCGGCGCAACGTGGACCAGACGCATTCGGGCACGAGACCGATTCGCATTGGGCCTGAGTGTCGAAGCCTGCGCAGGCGGAGAACATGGTCTCGTCCCGCACGCAGACCTTCGCTCCGTTCGCTTCGAAGGTCTTCCGACAGCTCGCGTCCCCCGGGCAGGGCCTGGAGGTGCAGTCCGGCAAACACTCATTGTTGACGCACACTGCTCCCACGCCGCAATCGGCGGACTTGCTGCAGCCCTTCGTACACATGCCGAAGGCGCAGCTCAGGCCTGCGTCCGCACAATTCGTGGAGGGCACTTCCGGGGTGGTCTCGGTCTTCGCCGTGAAGCCCTTGCAGCTCGAATAGAGCTCCGGGTGTCCGCACCCGCCGTCGTCGAGACAGGAGAGGCCGTCGGGACATTGCCGATTGGTGGGGCAGGGGAACGGAAGGAGATCCGTCGTCTCGAGGGCGCATCCACCGAGGAGCAGAAGCGTCGTCATCGCCGAGATTGATGCGCGCATCACCACGTCCCTCCCACGAGCAGCGAACGTCCATCGGTTGCGAGCGCCAGCTCAGGCGGGGCGCCGAGGTGCGTGAGGAGGAGGAGCATGCCGGTGAGGAAGGCCGCACCTCCCACGGCCGTCGTGACGTAGCTGATGGTGTTGTACGTCTTCCCGTCCTGGATCGCCTTCATCACCGCACCCGCGGAATCGAACGTCGTCGTCTTGACGCGCGTGTTCACGTCGAGCCCGAGGAAGGCGCAGGTGACCGCTACGCCCCCGATGGCGACACCTGCGACCGCGAAGCCGATGCCGAGACCGCGAACGCCGGCGCGCGACTCGATGGCTTCCTGGCGGGCAGCCGCCCGCTCTTGAGCGTGGCGCGGGGCCGCGACGGCGGCCTCTGCACGAGCGCGCTCCGCCGCGGCGATTCTTTCCTGCTCTTCACGCTGCGCCCGAGCTGCGGCCTCTGCCTTGTCACGCTCGGCCTGCTGGGCGGCAAGGATTGACTGCCGCTTCTTCTCAGCTTCAGCGCGTTCAGCAGCGTCCTGCGCCTCACTCTGCTCCCGCAGCACGTTGGCCTGCTCGAGCAACTTGGTCTCGTCGCGCTTCTGCTGCACGAGGGCTGCGCTCCGCTGCGCAGCAGTGATGCGCGCTTTCACCTGCCCCAGCTCGGTGGCCCAGGCACCTTCGTCGGGGCTGCCGGCTCCGCGCTTGAGTACCAGCTCGAGGTCTGCTGCCGCCGCCTTCAACTGCTCGGTGATGGCTGCGTAGTCGACGCCGTCTTCGGCCTTGAGCAACTCGGTGAGGTCCCCGCCTTTCCCCAACTGCTGCAGGCGAATCCGCGCGCGGAGCAGCGGCACCTCGTGCCACTGAGGCGCCAGCTTCTCGGCCTTATCGAGCGCGGCGATCGCCTCGGGCAGTTGTCCAGCGGTCATCAACGCCTGCGCCGTCGCCAGTTCCACCCGCGCCGCGGGGGGAGGTGGGCGAGCCGAGAGCGCCACCAACGCGGTCCACAACAAGACGTTCATCGTGTTCTCCGGTGAGTCACGGACGAGGATTGCGAGGGAAGCCCCCGCCCTGATTGCAGGGGATTGGAGTTCGAGCGCCGGTGTCGGTGTATTCCGAGCCCTTCACGCCGAAGAGCGAAGGAGGCGCGTTCGCCGTCTGCTGCATCGCTGCCTCGATGTCGATGAAACGGGCGTTCTTGATTTGCCAGCCGACGATCGGTCGGTTGGGCTGCCCCACCGCCGCCGCGAAAGGCGCGAAGCTGGTGAGGCTCCAGGGCCCACCAGCGTGGTTCGAGTAGGTGTTGATCTCCGTCTCGGCTCGCTCCCCGTCGCCCGCGATGAGCACCAGCGTAAACACGACGCGATACCATCCGGGTTTGGGTTGCTTGAAGCTGATGAAGACGCGGTCCTTGTCACTCGTCGCGGTCCCATCGAGCTCGAGCGTGAACTTGAAGGGTCCGCACGACGCGATATCCGGAAGATTGTCGTAAACGTCGGGCGGCAGCTTCGGCACCGTGCCGATCTGCTGCATGGTGAACGTGGGCTTCGAGCCGAGCAGTCCAGGAGTGAAGACGAGGGCTCGCGCGGGCCGCTTCCACGGCCGAAACGGGATGGGCTTGAGCGGAGGCAGGACCAGCGGCTTAGACGGCTCAACGGGAAAGCCGGAGAGGGCCGCTAACTTCTCGAGTGCGCGGAGCCTCCCTTCGGTCGTCGCCTTGAGGTCTTCGAGCATTCGTTGGTTTTGCTCGAGCTGCCAATTGTTCTTCTGTCGCTCGCGCTCAGCCTCAGCCCACTGCTCGAAGGTTTCGTCGTCGACGTTCACCTTCGGCGGGATCGGGCCCATGTTGTTCGAGAAGTCAGGCACCGATGGAGGCTGGGGATTGAAAGGGTTGGCCGGCTGCTGGCCCATGCCACCAGAAGCAGCTCCGGCCGGGGCCTCCGGAGGGCACGAGGCTTCGCAGCTCTGGTAGGCCGTCTCGCACCTTCCGTACTGCGTCATGGTGCCGGCCTTCGCCATGGGCGCCGCGCAGTTGATCTTCTGCTGAAGGCAGTTGCCGATGCAGATCTGGCGAGCGGACCGAGGCTGTGCGGACGCTGGAAGAGCGATCACGCAAAGGAGGCCGAGCAGCCGGGCGGATCTCAAGGCAGCCCCCATGCGAGGAAAAGGCCCGCGGTCTGCTTGCGCGCAGGATCGCTGCCCAGCAGCCAGTACGCCACGTAGCCCACAGCGCGGTCTTCGATCGAGGCGGTCGTGGCGTCGGGCACCAGACTCCAGGCAGCCGCATCGGCGCGAGCAGCCACCCAGGCCGCGCCTTCACTCACCGCCACCTTCAACGCCGCATTCACGTCGGGCCGCACGGCAGCAGCCTGGTCGAGTGGGGCCGGAGCAGCAGGCACCTCGAGCTTGGGAGAGCCAGGCACCTCGCGGTAGTTGTGTTTCTCACTCACTCTCCACTCGCGCGTGAGCGTGTGGCTGTCGCTGTCCGCGGCCTGGAGGCCGACGCGTGCGATGGATTCGACCTCCAGATCGATAACCGGGTACTTCGCGTCTTCTTCTGCCGTGGTGGGCGTCTTCTTCGGAGTCGCTCGGAGCTTCGCTCCGGTGGCGCGCACCTTCTCACTCGCGGTGGCGATGACCGCGACCGCAGCCGTCGCTTCCGCCATCGCCGCCGCCGCCGCGATCATGCCGGGCACACTCGACCCGGCTTGTCGGCCCATCTCTTGCGCGGCGTTCATCAGCACCTGGTAGTTCTGTCGCGCAGAGCCGAGGTCATCGAGTGCCGAGTTGTA
Organism: uncultured Myxococcales bacterium; assembly: GCA_966211295.1. Taxonomy (GTDB): domain Bacteria; phylum Myxococcota; class Myxococcia; order Myxococcales; family Myxococcaceae; genus Archangium_A. Next base: position 4,004 of record CBIHPJ010000577.1, read on the forward strand.
TTCCTCGGCGGCATCGCGCCAGGCGGGGTTGGGTTGCTCGAACGTGTACGCCTTCACCCGCTTCGTCTCCTCACCGACCGTGGCGACGGTCTGCAGGCCGGGGCCTTCGACGGAGATCATCAGCCCGTAGTCGGTCTCACCGTTGGCCACTTTCAGAAATCGCGGGAGCTGCCTTGCCAACGCGTCGCGAGTGCTCTGCTCGAGTGAGGCAGCTTCTGGCCAGGCGCGAGCGACGTGCACCTCCATCGCCACCGTGCGCTCGAGACCGTTGATCACCTGGGGAGTCAAACGCTCGAGCGCCTTCTTCGCGTCCTCCGAACCGTCGAGCGACACGAGGCCGGCCCAGTACGCGGCGGCGAGCACGGGCTGTCCCCGCGCCTCGAGTGACCTCGCGCGAGACAAGAGGTACGCATGGCGCTGCGTGAGCACCGCACGCTTCAACTCACCGCGTCGGCCAACTCGTGGATCGAGCGCCTCGGCCTCGTTGGCCGCTTCGTACGCGTCGAGAAGTTGGTGGCGCGCGAATGATTCCTGCGCGGCCTGAAGGCGAACACCAGCGACGAGCGCACGTGCAATGCGACTGCCGAGCTCTGCCACCGGAGGCTCGGAACCCGTCGTGAGCTGAACGATGCGCGCGTTCGCGGCGCGGAGCTCTCCACGCGCTATCTCCGCGCGCGCGTCGTTGAGCGCCGGCAGGTCGAGCGCACGGGCGAGCAACGCGACCGAGATCTCGGGACTGGTCGAGAGTTCCTTCTCCGCGGCAGCGAGCAGACTGAGTCGTCCGATCTCCGGAGCCCCCGGGGAGGACTTCGCCAATGCGGCGGCGGCGGCACCGAAGTGACCTGCCCAGAAGTCACGCTGAGTGACCGGGTCTCTGATGGCGGAGGAGAACACCAGCACCTTCGCCGCGGCGACAGGCGCCAACGGGGCGATCACCTCTTTCCCGGCGGGCGCGGTCGTTGGTGCCGCGCATGCGCGCACTCCGAGCGTGACGTCCGCGCCCGAAACCTTCATCCGCTCCAGGAGCGCGAAGAGCTCGCAACGAAGCTTCACCGCAGCGGGAGTGTCGTCATTCGCGATGGCACTGAGCCCGAGCCGTGCTTGCGCCTCGCCATTCGCCGCGTCTCCTCGGCGCGCATAAATCCCCGCGGCCTGAGCATGCACGGTGGCTCGCTCGAAGTTGGGCGACCCCGCCCAGGCGGAGAGTCCAAGGAGCGCGGCGGTGATCCCGAGTCCCCGAATCATGGATTGGCGAGCAGTCCTTCCAGCAAACGCTTCGCGTCAGCCCTTCGAGGGGAACCGGGGCAATGTTCGAGGAATGCACCGATCCGCGTGAGCGCCTCGGACCTGTCGCCAGCCTCGAGCGCGGCGAGCGCCAGTTCGTAATCCAGCCAGGGACCGACCGCGTCGCGCGCCGCGCGGTAGGCGGGCAGTGCACGACGCGCCTGTCCCGCCTGCACCTGCAACCAGGGCAGCTCGGCGGCGCGCGAATCAGCGGCAGTTGGTTTCACCGCACAGCCCGTGGCATCGAGGGCGACGACAGAAATTCGCACCAACTTCGCCTCGAGTGCCGTGGGGCCGGGCACCGTCAGCGTGAAGGCCCGAGGGCTGAATCCAGGCGCACGCACGTCGAGGAAGATCTCTCGCGGATTCGGCGTCTCCTTGAGGATCGCTCCATTCTGAAGCTCGACCTTCGCCTCGTACGAGAGAGCGAGCCTGGCCTCTCCGACCCTGGCGTTGCCGAGAAAGAGAGGAGTGAGCGATCCGCCTTTCCATTCCGAAACCTCAGCGAACGAAGGCAACCCCGTGATCGTGACCTCGGCCACACGAGGCATCACCTCGTGCTTCACTGGCTGTGCGGCCGCGACGCCGGCCAATACCGAAAGCAACACGACGACGCGCATACCCCTCCAAGAGGTACGCAGTTTAGATGGAACGGCGCAGGTTCACAGTCTCAGAAAACCTGCCGCGAACGGCAGCTGGGCGATCAGGGGAAATACGTGAGGCGGCCGAAGCCCGGCAGGTAGCTCGCGCTCGTCTGCAGCGCGGTGCACTTGCGCAAGATGTGACTGCCGAACGCAGTCGCCACGCTGCCGTCGGGACGAACCGCGAGCACTCCGTCGTCGAGATACCAGGCCGCGAAGTACGCGTTGCCGTTGCTGCAGCC
>CBIHPJ010000578.1:0-6155 GCA_966211295.1 uncultured Myxococcales bacterium
GGCCTCATTGGATGGAAACCGAGATGTCGTAGTTGCCGGGATTGGCGCCGAAGCCAGTGAGCACCATCACGTAGATGACGCCCGACTGCGTGCTGAAGTTGACCGACTCGGTGCCCGTGAGCGTCATGTCAGACTCGCCGAGCTTCATGCCGCGCCGGTACACCGCGATCGCGACGTCTTCGGTGCTGGTGGCGGAGGCGGTGAGGGTGCCTCCGGTGCCGGTGATCACGTAGTACTGGTTCTGCTCCCAGCTGTTGGGCGAGTTGCCGCCGCCGAGCGCGATCATCCCGGAGTAGGGAGGCGTCGCCGTCGTGTACATGCCGCTCAGCCCGGGATCTCCTTCGCCGAACTGCGAAGTGATGGGACCAATTTGGTAGTGATCGAGCAGCGTGTTGAGCGCGCTCCCGTTCACTCCAGGCTGCGCCTTCAACGCAGACACGAAGGACGCGAGAGTGGTCATCGCGTCCGTATTCTTCTGCGGACCGGTGAGCACGTCGGCGATGGGACCGAGTCCCACTCCGAAGCTGTCGAAGGGCTCGTTGCTCCCGTCGAAGCAGTCGTAGAGCACGCGGAGCACGCTCGACTCCGAGAACGCGGAGGGGGTGGGATCATCGGTGCCCGGCTCGGTCTCCGCGTCGAAGCCAAAGCCAGACATCGAGGCGCCGTTCCAATTGGTGTCGATGTACATCGTGTCGGGCAGCACCATCGCCGCCACCGAGTTGCCCCACGCCTCACCGAACGCGATGCGCGGATCGAGGATGTCGCCAGGTCCGTGACGTCCGCCGGGAGAGTCAGAGCGCGAGAGATTGGCCTCGAAGTAGTGACCCCACTCGTGAACGATCACGTGCGAGTCGAACTCGTCGGTGTCGGCGCCTTCCTTGCCGAGGATGTAGAGCTCGTTCTCCGAGGGAGAGAAGTGTGAGGTGCCGATCTGTCCCTGCGCCTTGTCTCCAGCCTGCGGGACGTTGTTCGGACTCCAGTTCACTTTCAGCGCGGGGAAGCTGATGCCCGGCTTCGCGCTGATGAACGCGCGTGCGGCGGTGAACATCGAGTCGAGGATCGCGAACGGAGCGGCCGCGCGTTTCTGCGGATCGTACGCAGTGCCGGTCCACCCATGCGTGGCGTGCAGGTTCACCATCTGGTTCTGCCCGCTGAGGGTGGAGCCCACGGCCCAGAGCAGATTGTTGTCGGTGTTGTCCTCCACGGTGATGGAGGGCTCGACGGATTGCGAGAGCGCGTAGAGCGCGAGGTTGCTGGTGCCGCTCGGGGTGTACGAGATGCTGAACGATCCATCTCCGCCGGTGGCGGTCGCGGAGAGCACCGTATTCCCCTGGAGCACCTGCACCACTCCGCGGCGCACGGGCTTCTCGGTGGCGCGGTTGAAGTCGAGAGAAGCCGTGCCACCGACGGTGTACGCCTCGGGCACGTAGTCGTAAGTGACGCGCCCGGTGACGGTGATGGCGCCGGAGGTGTTGCCCCCGGTGCCTAAGTTTCCGCCGGTACCGGTGCCCCCACCTGCGCCGATACCGCCGCCGCCTCCGCCTGCTCCTCCACCCGTGGTGCAGCTCGAGCCCGGGCAGGGATCATCGAAACAGCCCGCGGTGAGACTGATCAGCGCGGATGCGAGAAGGATCCAGATGCCAGTGCGCATGGACGCGCACAGTACTCATTTCGCCTTGGCGAGAGCAGCACCGAGAGTGGTGGGTCGCTTGTCTTCGCTGCCCATGTTGTTGTCCGCGGGGCGCGCGCCGAAGAAGAGCTTGTCGCCTTCGCGTTTGATGAGGTCGAACTCCTTGCCGTAGTTCTCGACCGAGGCGACGAAGGAGCAGCCGCTCTTCGTGACGTCCTTCGCCTTGCCGACCTCGAGTCCGCACTGGTCCATGCCGAAGCCCTTGGCGGCGTCCTTCGCCTTGAGGGTGATGGTCTTCCTGGCGAACTCGAAGGTGGCCTCGTGCGCGCCGGGAACGCCCTTGGAGTCGCCGGTCTCCTTCCACGGGCCCGAGAAGTTCATCGCGACGAGCGGGGTCTTGAGCTCCTTTTCGGCCCAGATGGTGAAGACGAGATCCCAGGTCTTGTTGGTGAGCTTGAACTCACGGGTGACGAACGAGCCGTTGCCCATGTCTTCGGCGGCTTCGCTCTTCCACTTGCCTGCGACGGTCTTTGTCACGTCGTCGGCGAGGGCGGTCATCGAGAGGGTCACTGCGAGTGCTGCGATCAGGCGGGTCATGTTTGCTCCAGGAGAAGAGGTGTTCGACGGGTCAGACAATGCGACGCCCTTGCGTGTGCGGCCAGCTCATGGCGTTGATGCACGTCATGAACGCCATTCATGAGCTCGACTGGAACCTGTGGCTGGTGCTGCACGAGCTGCTGGAGACCGGCAACGTCACGGCCGCCGCGAGAAAGCTCGGTCGCACTCAGTCTGCGGTGAGTCACTCGCTCGCCTCACTGCGCGAGCTCTTCGGCGATCCACTCTTCATCCGAATCGGTGCTCGCTTCGAGCCGACGCCGAGAGCGAAGGCGCTCGCAGGTCCCGTGCGCGAGTTGATGCAGGGCGCAGCACGCGTGCTCACTCCGCCGCCGGAGTTCAGTCCGGCGACCCTGAAGCGCGTCTTCCGTCTTCTGCTCTCTGACTACATTCAAGTGGTGCTGCTGCCCGGGTTGCTGAAGCGCCTCGCCACAGAGGCGCCCGGAGTGGTGCTCGACGTGCACTTCCGCAGCGATTCCGTCGCGCCCTTCAACTTCGATCGAGTGGCGAGCGGAGAGACTGAGCTCTCGGTCTCACCGATGGCCGAGGGACCGGCGGGCATCGTGCGGCAGAAGCTGTTCGACGATCACAACGTGTGCGTGCTGCGCGAGGGACATCCTGCGTTGAAGCGCTTCACGGCGGAGCGCTTCGCCGCGCTGCCGCATTTGCAGATCTCCGCGCGCGCGTTGGGCCCGGACTTCGTTGATCAGGCGCTGCAGAAGCGAAAGCTCACTCGGCGCGTGGTGCTGCGCGTGCCGCACTTCGCGACCGCGCCCTACCTGGTGGCGAACGGTGACGCGGTGGCCGTGGTGCCGCAACGCATCGCCGCCGCGTGGAGGAAAGGAAGCGGAGTGACCTTCGTAGAAGCGCCGCTGCCGCTGCCGAGCTTCACCATGGCGCAGTACTTCCCCGAGGTGCTGCGGAACGATCCGGCGCACTCATGGCTCCGCCGCGTTGTTCGCGAAGTCGCACAAACGCCCTGAGTAGAACCGGTCTTCATTTCACCAAGATTACGAGAGCGCTTCCGGTACTTTGCGAGCCATGCAGCCTTTGGTCTCCCGTCGGTTCGCACCGGAAACCTTCCACGTCATCATCGGAGTTCTCGTGCTCGCCGGGCTTGCTCTGCGCCTTCACGACTTCTCAATGCCTGGCACCTTGCTGTTCGACGAGTTTCATTTCGTCGAGAACGCGAGGAATTACCTGTCGGGCCGAGCTGACTGGAACGACCATCCTCCGCTCGGCAAGCTCCTCATTGCACTGTCAATCCGTCTCTTTGGTGACAACTCAGTCGCGTGGCGCGCGCCCGCTTTGTCCTGCGGACTCCTGACCATCGGCTTCGCGGGCTGGGCCGTCGCCAGGCTGTTCAACGATCTTCGCGCTGGTTGGCTGGCTGCTGCGCTGCTCAGCGCTGATGGGTTCTTCATCAGCTATTCGCGCGTCGGAATGATCGACGGCTACCTCGTCACCTGCGGCGCCGCCGCAGTCCTCGTCGCCACGTTGCGCTGGAGAACCTGGGTTGCTCCGCTTGCCGGTGCGCTCGTCGGCCTCGCATGCAGCATCAAGTTCAGCGGAATCGCGCTGCTTCCGATTTTCGTTGTCGCTCTGCTTCTCGACGCTCAACTGCAATTCAAGAAGCGAGCCCAGCTTCTCGTCCTGATGGTTGGAACCGCTGCCGTCCTTTATCTCGCCATCTACTCGCTCGGTCTCCGCCTTACCGGCAAGGCGGGAAGTATCGACGAGGTCCTCAGCGAAACGCTTCGGCTCTTGAAGCACCACTCGTCGTTGACGGACATGAAGAATCCGCTGGCGTCGAGTTGGCCAGGCTGGTTCCTTCCCATGCGTCCCATCACCATCCAACTCCCCGCCCAGGGCGGAATTCGCGCGTTGACCACTCTCGGGAACCTCGCGATCTGGTGGCCCGCTGTCGCGCTTGCGATGTGTCTCGCTGCCGTCGTGGCTTGGCGAGGTGTCCGAGAGACTCTCGAGGCGAAGGCCGTCGTGTCGTGGCGTCCGAGTGCCTTCGTGGCGGCGCACGGAAGGGCGGTGTTGCTGCTTGGACTAGCGAGCTTTTCTTTCATCGCGCCGTGGATGTTGTCGCGGCGTGACTCCTATATTTATCATTTTCTGCCGGCCTATCTGTTTCTGGTGATGTTGGCCGCGGCATTCCTGGGCTGGGTGGCGCAGCAGCGGCGCATTCCTGCCTTGATCTACCTGGCGGTGGTGCTCGTCGTGTTCGCCCTCTACGCGCCTGTTTGGTCCTTCTTCCCGATTTCCCTGGAAGCCTTTGAGTCACGGCTCTTCCTCGCGGGCTGGCGCATTTGAGCCCGGACCGCAAGGAGTGGTGGATTCTCTTGGCATGCATGGGAGTGGCGCTCCTCGCGTGGTTCACGAGGGGAACTCCATCGATTGGAGGGCGCGTCGCGTACCTCTTCACGATCGTTCCGGCGGACGGTTCGGGAACGGCGTGTGCGTCCGACGCGAGCATTGACACGTACCACTGCGAATTCGATCAAGCCGCTAAGCCAGCGGGCTCAGCCCGGCTCCTGCGACCCTTCGTCTCGGTGAGTGGCGAACGGGTGCTTCTGGCTGGGGTGTTCGATGGTCACGAGATGGCCCAGTGGCTCACTCTCGCCAAAGAGAAGGGGAGCACTGAACGCGTCACGGTCCGGTGTGCGGGCCGGTGGATCGGCGTGATGCGCGAGGCAGGCATCCGATGGACGCCGACCTCACCATGGGGAAGCGCCGGCGGACTGCCAGCCGTCGTCGTGGAAACGTGCTCGGTCGCGAAATGAAACTCGTCGCACGCTCGCCTCATCTGGTGCGCATGACCCGATCCTGGCTCTCGGTGGTGTTGGTGGTGTCTTTCGGTTGTGCCGCTCCGGCGAAGCTCACGCGCGTGGAACGTCGCGCGCTGACGAACGAAGGAGATGCCGCTTATCAGGCGAAGGACTTCAAGCAGTGCGCGGCGAAGTTCGACAAGTTGGGCTCGCACTACAACGCGGCGTGCTGCGCAGCGCTCGGTGGTGATCGCGACGCGGCGTTCCGTTCGCTCGATCAGATTCACCTCGAGCGTCGGCCTGTCCCGCTCAACCAGCTCACCTCCGACACTGATCTCGAGAGTCTGCGCAGCGATCCTCGCTGGGCCGGCTTGCTCGAGGCGTATCCGAAGCGGCTCGCGGCGCGCGTCGATGCGAACAACAAGGAGCTCACCGCGCTGTTCGACGCTGATCAGGGCGATCGCCAGGGAAAGATCGACTGGAAGCTCGTGGGGCCGCGCGATCTCGAGCGTGAGAAGCGCGTCGACGAGATCCTCGCTGCGAACGGAGCGACCACCGCTGACGACTTCTGGCACGCCGCGATGGTGTTCCAACATGGCTCGACTCCCGCTCACATCGAACGCGCGCGCACGTTGTCACTCGAGGCGATCAAGCGAGATGCGGAGCACGACGCGGCGCGCTGGCTCGTCGCCGCGTCGACCGATCGCAAGCTCATGTACGAGGGCAAGCCGCAGAAGTACGGCACGCAGTACAAGCGCAAGGACGACACCGGGCCGTGGGAGCTTTGGGCCGTCGATCCGACGACCATCGATGCCGAGCGTGCTGAATGGAACGTTCCGACACTCGCCGAGGCGCAGGGGCGTGTCGCCCAGATGAATGCGGGTCCTCAGCCCTGAAGGAAGCCGTCTTTCAGGTTCTTGGGGTCGTGCTTGTCGCGCACAGGCTTCTCACTCCGGGCCTTCTGGTGCGCGATTGATCGAAGCGTCGACGAGTGAGCTCCCGGTCGCGAAGTCGCAGCACGGGTTGATTTTGTTTAGGAGCAACCGCGCGAAATCCGGGCCGAGTTTCCTAAACAAAGTTTACCTCAGCACGCATTGCGCGATCCGACCCCGAAGCCTCGCGAGCGAGTCACG
>CBIHPJ010000579.1:0-6144 GCA_966211295.1 uncultured Myxococcales bacterium
GACTCGCCGGCGCCCACCGAATCCATCGCGGTGATGCGCGGGTCGTGCGCCTTGATCACCTTCTCCATCTCGATCGCCGACTTGATCTTCCAGTCGGGAGGCAGGTTCGCGACCTTCTCGTCGAAGAGCTCGCCCACGTCGGGGTACTGCTTGAACAGGTCCTTGTCGGGGAGCCCGTTGTGCGGGTTCGCCGCCGACATCTCGGCCAGCGCGATGGCGCGATCGATCAACGTGTCGAGGCCCGCAGAGTTGAAGTCGCTCGTCCACACGAAGCCGAGCCGGTTCTTCACGAACACGCGCACGCCCAGACCCTTGCTGGTCGCTTGGGTGAGGTCTTCGATCTCCCCGTCGCGCACGCGCACGTCGGCGGAGCGCCCCACCTGCAGGAATACCTCTGCCTGCTTGGCGCCGCGCTTGAGCGCACGCTGCATGACGTTCTTCGCCAGCGCTTCGTAGTTCGTGCTCATCGCGCCACCTTCGTTCCGCCGACCGTCATGTTGTCGATTCGCAGCGTGGGAAGCCCCACGCCCACCGGCACGCTCTGCCCATCTTTTCCGCACGTGCCCATGCCGGGATCCGGCTTGGGATCGTTGCCCACGCGCGACACGTTCTTGAGCGCCTCGGGGCCGACACCGATCAGCGTCACGCCCTTGAGCGGACGGCCGAGCTTGCCCTTCTTGATCTCGTAGGCCTCGCTCACCTCGAACACGAAGTTGCCGTTGGTGATGTCGACCTGGCCGCCGCCGAAGTTCGCGCAGTACACGCCCTTGTCGACGCTTCGCAGAATGTCCTCGGGCGTGTCTTCACCGGGCGCGAGGTACGTGTTCGTCATGCGCGGCATCGGCAGGTGCTTGAACGATTCGCGCCGCCCGCTGCCGGTGGTCTCCTGACCCATCAGCTTCGCGTTGAGCGAGTCGTACATGTATCCCTTGAGCTCGCCGCGCTCGATCAGCACCTTGAACTGCGCCGGATTTCCCTCGTCGTCGACGTTCAGCGAGCCACGCGCGTTGGCCATGGTGCCGTCGTCGATCACCGTGACGAGATCGCTCGCCACCTTCTGGCCGAGCTTCCCGGTGAAAAGCGAAGTGCCCTTGCGAATGAAGTCCGCCTCGAGTCCGTGCCCGACTGCTTCGTGGAGCAGAATTCCGCTCCAACCCGGAGCGAGCACCACGGTCTGCTGACCTGCCTCCGCGTCGGCTGCTCCGAGACCCGCCACCGCCTGGCGTGCAGCCTCACGAGCGACGAACTCCGGAGTGAAGGTGTCGAAGTGCTTGAACGAGACGCGCCCGCCGCCGCCGAACGAGCCGGTGCGCCGCTCTCCCTTCGCGCCTTCCGCCACCACCATGGTGGAGATGCGGCAGAGATCCTGCGTGTCTTCCGCGAGCCGGCCTCTCGTGTTCGCCACCAACACGCGCTTCGTGGAGTCGGCCCAGCTGCACATCACCTGCTTGATGCGCTTGTCGTACGCGCGCGCGGCCTTGTTCGCTCGCACCACGAGATCGCGCTTCAACGCCACGTCGACGTCCGCGAGGTGACTGTCGAGCCGGTAGAAAGTCGGGAGCGGGGTGCGCGCCACCGAGAAGGACTGATTGCTGCCGCCGCCGTGCGCGATGAACGCCGCGGTGCGAGCCGCCCGCATCAGCGCCTCTTCGTCGAGATCGTCGGAGTACGCGTACCCGACCTTCGGCCCCGAGATCACGCGCACGCCGACGCCCTGCGAGAGGCCGTTCTGCGCGCTCTTCACCTTGTCTTCATCGAGGGAGACCGCGGTGAACTCGTTTCGCTCGACGTAGACCTCGGCGAACTCGGCGCCTCGCTCCATCGCGGCGGACAGCAAACGCTCACACAACTGAACGGGCAGGAGGGGAGGGAAGGCGGCAGGGGCGGAAGTGCGCTCTGGAACTCTGCTTTTGGGAACGGCGGCCCTCTTCGGGGCTGTCGAAGTGCGAGGCATGGTCGCGAACACTAACAACGCCAATGCGCCGCTCCTGCTAGAGTTTTCCGCCGTTCATGGCTCCTCCCCGTAAAAGCGTTTCGCGTGGAAACGGTGATCTCGAGAACGATCCCGAGCGGGAGAACCGTACGCAGGCGCGTGCGCCGAACCCGGTGGCTTCTCCAGCTGATGACGGGGATCCCGAGGTCAACAACGCGACCCAGGCGCGTGCCCCCAACCCGCTCGCCAAGAAGGTCCGCGCGAACGTCGATCCTGAGAAGAACAACAAGACCCAGGCCCGCGCGCGCGCTCCCGACGTCGCGGAAGACGAGGGCTCGTACCGCACCGGCCAGAACTACCAGGCCGCCGCCGAAGAAGGACAGGAAGATTACGAAGAGGGTCTCGCGGGCAACGTGAGCCTCGATGGGGATGGGCTCGAAGCGCTCGATCCCGAGATCGGCTCACGCACCAAGGCGCTCCCTGCGCTGGAGACCGAGACTCCTGCTTCCTCGGGCAGCGACGATGACGATGGCGCCGATGACGCCAACGCCACACGCGCCGGTCCGCCGCTCAAGCTCGAGATCATCGCGGGCCCCGATGCGGGCAAGAAGAAGAAGTTCAAGGGCGTGCGCATGGTCATCGGGCGCACTCCCGGAGTGGACCTGCTGCTCACCGACCAGTCCGTCTCCCGCCGCCACGTCGAGCTCATCTACGGCGACGAAGGCGTGATGCTGAAGGACTGCGGATCCGGCAACGGCACCAAGGTCAACGGCACCAAGGTCGCCGAGAAGAAGCTCGAGCACGGCGACGAGATCGCGATCGGCAAGACGAAGATCAAGTTCGTCGACGAGCTCGCTGCCTTCAAGAAGGCGCGCGAAGAGAACGAGAAGAAGGAAGCCGACAAGAAGGCCGCCAGCGAGAAGAACGAGAAGAAGTCCTCCGACAAGAACGAGAAGGTCGCGAAGGCGGAGGGCGAGGAAGCCTCCGCTGAGGCTCCAGATGGAGCAGACGGCGAGAAGGGCGAGGACAAGAAGGAAGACAGCAAGGCCGAGAAGAAGCCGGGCGCTCGGGTTCGCCCGGTGCGCGGCCAGCGTGGCCAGACCGCCGACGGCGGCTTCGCGGCCAAGTTCAAGGCGCTCCCTCCGCCCATTCGCTTCGGCATCATCGGTCTCATCGCGGTGATCCTGATCGTCTTCATCGCGGGCATCGCGCTCCGTCCGCCGCCTCCCGCGCCGATCGATCCCTCGAAGGCGATCGCCGACTCCAAGATGCAGGACGCGCGCAACGCTGCGCGTGAAGGTGACTACGAGCGCGTGGCTGCCCTCGTCGCCGAGGCCGAGAAGCTCCAGCCCGGCATCGACAAGACCAAGCTCGGCCAGCAGGCGAAGGACGAGCTCGCGTACCTGGGCGCTCTCGAAGAGGCGAAGAAGTTCATCGCCGACAAGAAGTTCGAAGACGCGCGCAAGGCGCTCGACAAGACCGGCAAGGGCTCGGTGAAGAGCGAAGAGGCGAAGGTGAAGGTGAAGGCCGAGCTCGAAGAGGCGGAGATCGCCTACAAGCTCGAGAAGATCGACGAGTTCATCGCCGCCGGTGAGATCGAGTCAGCGAAGGATCTGGTGCGTTCGCTCCCCGTGGAGAAGCAGGGCCCTCCGGGGCAGGCGATCCAGGAGTTCGAGCGCCAGATGGAAGAGCAGAAGGCCCTCGACGCGAAGGACGCCGCCTCGGCCGCTCGCAACGCCGTCGCCGCCGCCAAGAATCGCAAAGAGCAGGAGATGAACGAGGCGATGACCGTGGTCGAGCGCAAGTTCGGCGGCGCTGAGTGGGATCGCGCGGCCTCCGAGTGCTCGCGCGTGATGGACGCGTACCAGAAGGACAAGACCATCTACGACCGCGCGAAGAAGCTGCAGGGCCAGATTCCCAACTTCGGCCGCAACTACGAAGAGGGCATGAAGAAGTTCCGCCAGGGCCAGCTCGCCCAGGCCGCCAAGCCCCTTCGCTCCGCGTACGAGCTCTACAAAGTGATGGGCCTGCGGGCGAACAAGTACGGCGAAGAGCTCGAGGACAAGCTGGGCGCGGCCGCGGTCGTCGCGGGCAGGGAGGCGCTGCTGCGCGATGACCTCGTCACCGCGTGGCAGATGTTCAGGGACGCCTCCAAGTTCGATCCCAACGACTCCAAGGCGCGCGCGGGACTCGATGACGTCGCCGGCAAGGCCGAGGATCTCTTCCAGACCGCCTACGTGATTCGCGATCGCGATCCGCGTGAGGCCATTCGCAAGTTCAAGATCGTGGTGCAGGTGACCGACGCCGGCTCCACGGTTCACGAGAAGGCCAAGAATCAGCTCGCCGCCATGGCGCCCTGAGTTCCTTCGGTTCAAGCACCATCAAGGCACCGCCATGAGTCAATCGCTTCGCGAGCTGGGGTTGGATTTCGTCGCTGATCAGAACTGGGAGCGCGCGCTGGGCGTCTTCGCGGAGGCCGTGCGGCGCAATCCCGCCGATCACCGCTCTCGCATGCTGGCTGCGCGCTGCTTCACCAAGATGGGCGAGCAGGAGCGCGCGGTGGCGGTGCTGCACGCGTGCGCCGAAGGTCTGCTCAAGCGCGACTATCTACTCTCGGCGATCGCGGCGTGCCTGCAGGCGTTGCCCCTGGCTCCCCGTGAGAAGCGCATTCGCGACACCCTGACCCGCATTCACGCGCGCGCCGCGAAGGTGATCGGTGGCCGCGCCGGGGGCCCGCCGCCGCTCCCGCCCGAGAGCATGTACGACGGGAAGAGCGAGGTCGACCTGATGACCCTGCAGGGCTCCGATCTCTCGGACCAGGCGATCAGCGTGCTCGGCGCCGTCGATTCGAGCGCGTCGTCAGATCCCGAAGCGCGCCCGCCGCTGCCGCTCTTCGCCGATCTCGAGCGCGAGGCGTTCGTCGATCTCGTCGAGTTGCTCGACTACCGCGAGTTCAAGGAAGGCGAGGTCATCTGCAAGGAAGGCGTGGTCACCGATCGCATCTTCGTGCTGGTGGCCGGCAAGGCCGAGGTGAGCCGCCAGGTGGAAGGTGAAGCGAAGACCCTCGCGTTTCTCGGCGGTGGCTCGATCTTCGGCGAGATCTCCATGCTCACGGGCGCGGCGCCCACCTCCACCATCACCGCGGTGAGCGACTGCGATCTGCTCGAGATCCAGCGCGAAGATCTGAACCAGATCGCGCGCACCTTCCCCTCGGTTCCCGGAGTGCTCGCCACCTTCGCGCAGCAGCGCATGGCGCGAAATCTGATCGCCACCTCGCCGCTCTTCACCAACGTGCCCGAGGGCGAGCGGCCCGGCCTGCTCACGCAGTTCGAGTTCAGGGCGCTCGCGCCCGCAGAGAAGGTGATCAGCGAAGGGGCGCCCGTGAGCGGCCTGGTGCTGGTGCTCGCCGGTGAGCTCGTGGTGCAGAAGGAAGATGGCGAGGGCGGCATGGTGAGCCTCTCCATTCTTCGCGAAGGCGACATCGCTGGAGAGATCGCGCTGCTCAAAGGTCTTCGAGCCACCGCCACCGTGGCTGCGAGTCGCAAGACGGCGGTCGCTATCCTCGCGCGTGGTCCGTTCGAGGCGCTGATCAAGCAGCACCCGAAGGTGCGCGAGTACCTCGATGGCCTCTCGGATCGCCGCCTGAAGATGATCGGCGAGACGATGCGTCCGCTCGAGATCCTCGACGCGGACGAGCTCGTGGTGGAGTCGGCCTGAGGTGAACCTCCGCAACATCGGAGGCATCGTCATCGCGGTGCTGGTCGCCTTGGGCGTCTACTTCGCGTGGCCGAAGGAGAAGCTCACTCCCGAAGACGAGATCCGCGCGCTGGTCGCGCGCATGATCCAGAGCGCCGAGAAGCGCGACGCGGCCGGCTTGGCCGAAGGACTCAGTGAGACCTTCGCAGGGCAGGGCATGGGCAAGCGCGAGGTGAAGCAGCTCGCCATCGGCCAGTTCTTCGGCGCGAGGCAGATCGTCGTGCTCAATCCGCTCCTCGACGTCACGGTGAAGTCGCCCACGGAAGGCAGCTTCAAGGGCACCTTCCTCTTCGGACGCGACGGCGCCGAACCTTCCGGCAGCCGGTACACCATCGAAGCGCAAGTGCAGAAGGGCGGCGACGGCTGGCAGATCGTCGCTGCGAGTTGGACTCGCTGAACTGCGCCTCCATGAGGGCAGCGGTTCAGGACTTCGCGCGGTGCTGGTCGCAAGCGGG
>CBIHPJ010000580.1:0-6118 GCA_966211295.1 uncultured Myxococcales bacterium
GTGACGGTCAGGGTGACGGTCAGGGTGAAGGTCAGCGCTGAGGGGCGTACTTCTCGGCCAGCAGGTGGGTGCAGACGAAGAAGGTCTGCAGCTGCAGGTCGGCCACGGCAGCCAGCGTGCGCTTGCCAGTGCGCCGAGCAGCGGAAGTGGTGAGCTTCGCGCGGCTCCCCCGGGCCCTCACGTAGTCGGCCCCGCGCATGGCGAAGTACAGGCTCAGGTTCACGCCGCGGTAGAGCTGCTCGGCCGCGGTCGTCCACCGGGTCTTGTCGAAGAACACCTCGCGCAGCGCCTCGCCCTGGGGTGACTCGAGGTCGTTGGCCACCGCCTTCTTGCTCCAGCCGAAAGCCTCTCGGGGCACGCCCCGCTCTTCCATGATTCGGCGGGCGATGGGCCGATCGTATTCGGTGCCCAGCGTCCACGGCTTCATCTCGTCCGAGCGGCTCACCTTCAGAATTTCCGGCGTGCTGCGCGCGAAGAGGTACGGCGCGCTGAACTCGATCACCCCGTACCGGTTGCGCGCTTCGATCAACGCGTAGCCGCTCTGCGCTCCCCGGAGAATCTGCCGGGTGAGCCCGCCTCCCTTGAGGTTGCAGTCCCACACCCCGTCGCCGATGTGGCCCGCGAAGAACACGGTGGGCACGTCGTGGCCGTCGGCTTCGGCCAGCAGGGAATGAAACGGGAGCTCACTCGAGATCTGCGCGGTGGCCCAGCACCACGCCTCGAGCTCGAGCGGCACCTTCGAACAATCGAGGTCGAGATATCGGGGCGTGGCGCCCAGCTTCAGGGCGAGCTCGCTCCCGTCATCGTCGGCGGTGTCGACCTTCATCAGCCCCTGCATGAACTGCGGCAGCCGGGTGTTCGAACGCTTGGCCGTCCAGGAGGTGAGCCCCGGCACCAGCTCTGCGGCGAGGGCCGTGACGGCGCCTGAGTCATACCCACGCGAGGCGCTGGCCACCGCGCGCATCGGCCTGACCCGCGCCGGGTCGGTGGCGTTCTTCCACAGCTTCGCGATCTCGCCTTTGAACTGGCCGAGGTAGTCGGCGTAGTCGGCGAAGCTCCGTCGTTT
This sequence comes from uncultured Myxococcales bacterium, assembly GCA_966211295.1. GTDB lineage: Bacteria > Myxococcota > Myxococcia > Myxococcales > Myxococcaceae > Archangium_A. Next base: position 1,067 of record CBIHPJ010000580.1, read on the forward strand.
GTCGCGGAAGGAAAACGACGCGTGCCCGTCGCTGCTCACGCACAGCGTCTCGAAGATGAGCTGGTTGAACACCGGGATGCTGGGGTGCACCACGAAGAACTGGCGCAGGTAGTTGTGCACGCCCAGCGCCATGCTCTCGCCCCACTCGCGGTGATCGCGGTTGAGATCGATGCGCGCGCCCAGCCGGCCCAGCAACACCACCAACGAGTTCGAGAGGTGCCACACCCGGCCCTCTCGGGCGTAGACGCAGCGGTCCACCGTGCTGCTCGCGGGGACCACGTGCAAGGCGTCTCCATCGAGGCGCAGCCCGCTGCCGAACATGTGCTCGGCTTCGTGAAAATTTCCCTTTTCGAAGTCGCCGCTCCACATGCCGGCGGCGATCCAGCGGGGCGCGGAAGCGGGATCGACCTCGACCTGCGGGCCGACCTCGACCGAGCAGACGCCGGTGTCCGGGTCGAAGCGCGCGTACCAGCCGAGCTTGGGGAAGGAAGCGACGCGGATGACTTCCAGGGCGCCTTGCATCAGTGCACCGCCTTGAACGGTTCGCCCAGGCGGGTCACGAACCTGTCGGGGTCGAGCTTCTGCACTTCCTTGGCGGGCACGCCTGCGACCACGGTGAAGGGCTCGACGTCTCGGGTGACCACGGCGTGGGTGCCCACCACCGCTCCGCGCCCGATGGTGACCCCGGGCATGATCGAAGCGCGCGAGCCGATCCACACGTCGCTCTCGATGGTGACGGGCCGAGCCTCCGGCCTGCGCGAGCGGTCGTGCACGTCGTGAAACTGCGAGTCGATGATCATCGCGTAGGGCCCGAACTGGCATCGATCGCCCACGGTGATCTGCCCGGTGCAGCCGAACGACACGCCGTAGTTGATGCTGACGTCTTCACCGATGATCAGCTGCGCCCCTGGTCCGGTGGCGAGCTCGACGGGCACCAGCATGCTGCGCAGCAAGGTGTTGGCGCCGATGCTGATGTAGCCACGGTTCTCGATGCGGGGGGCGTGCAGCGTGCGCACGCCATCGCCCACGAAATCGACCCCGCTCAGCCACCAGCGGGCGGTGGCGATCTCGTAGGCGTAACGGGTGCTCTTCTCGATCAACGTGAGCGGTGAGAGGCCAGCCTCGGCGTCTCGCATCAGCCGGCGCACGGCGCGCTTCAGAACAGATTTCATCGGAACGGCACCTTCACTTGGAACCAATACAGTTGGGGGAAACGTCAGCTGCGTTCGCTCTGTGTGGCAACCGCCCGCACCACGCTGCGCGCTTCGACGGTAGCTTCCGCCGGCTTCACCAGCGAGTGGGGCGGTACGGACCGGGTCAGCACGGCACCGGCCATGATCTTCGTGCCCTCGCCCACCGTGATGGGCCCCAGCAGCGTCGCTCCTGGCCCCACGTGCACGTTGCGGCCGAGCTGCGGCGCCCCGCTCTCCTTCGTCACCGGGTCGAGCCCTTCGCCGAGGGTCACGTTCTGAAACAGGATGCAGCCTTCGCCCACGGAGGCGCGGTGGCTGATCACCAGTCCGATGCCGTGCACGATCGACACCCCGTTGGCGAACTCGGCGTCCCAGTGAATCTCGGCGCCGTACGCGTGGCGGATCAGCCGGCTGGCCACCTGCGGCATCAACGGCACGCCGCTGTCGCGCAGCAGACGCATGGTCCGAGTGGCGATCATCATCTGAAAGCCGACCTTCCGCACCGCGTCGATCGGCAGGCGAAGGCTCGAGACCTTCTCTGCGTGGTACTTTTCGCGATTCCGCTGCACCGAGCCGAAGTCAGCGCGCACCGAGCGCCAGAAGCGTCGCAGCGGGTTCCCTGGGTCGAGCTCGTCTGACATCTCTTCTCCTTCGTACCAGAGAGCCAGCTTCTCACGGGCATTTCTGCCCCGGCGATAGGTCTGGCTGGAATAGAAGGCAGGCCGTGATCCCCCGAATCAGCGTCGTGGTTTCGACCTTCAACCGGCCCGCGCTGCTGGAAGAGCTGCTCGACGCGCTGGGCAGGCAGACGCTCGCCCCCGAGCAGTTCGAAGTGATCGTCGTAGACGACGGCTCGAAGGTGCCGGTCGCCCCCGCCCTCGCCTTGCGCCGCGACGCCTATCCGCTCCACTGCCTCACCCAGGTCAACTCCGGCGCAGCGGCCGCGCGCGACGCGGGCATTCGCAAGGCCCGGGGCGAAGTGGTCGTCATCACCGACGACGACATGCTGGTGCCGCCGGAGTTTCTCGCCGAGCACCTGAAGCCACACGATGCCGGCTACACGCTGGTGCTGGGCCACATCGCTTACGACGAGTCCCTCGACGACAAGCCCCTGTTCGAACGCTTCCACGCCGCGCAGCTCGCGCGCTTCGTGCGCCGCTACGGCGACCACCCCACCGACGTGCGCGGGGTGATGGTCTGCACGGGCAACGTGTCCTTCCGGCGCGCTGACTACCTGGCCGTGGGCGGCTTCGATCGCACCCTGGAGCGCTCGGAAGATCGCGAGCTGGGAGTGCGATTGCAGAAAGCGGGCGCCCGGCTGTACTTCGCCCGGGAAGCGCGCACCATCAACCGCAGCGATCACACGGATCTCTCGGTGTGGATGCGACGAAACTTCCTCTACGGAAAGTTCGACTCGCGCATCCACCACAAGCACCCCGAGCGGCTCGACGCGGATCCGTGGCACTTCCTGTTCCTGGTCAACCCGGTGTCCCGCGGCGCGTTGTTGCTCTCGGCCGCGGCGCCGTCGATCGGCAAGGCGCTCTCGCGGGCCGCCTACGAAGTAGCCGTGCAGCTCGATCGCCGACGCGATCGGTTGCCGGTGCTGGAACGCGCGGCCATCGCTGGCGCCACCCTGAGCTACGGCATCGAGTACTTCCGCGGAGTGCGCGACGAAGCAGGTTCTCTGCCGCGCGCCGCCGCCGATCTGGCCCGCCACGCCTGGAAGCGCGGAGCGAAGAAATGACGGACAAACACTTTCGCTATCTCGATCACGAGGGCGAACAACTCTACGTGGTGCACCACGTCGCCCGTGGCCCGAGCCGCGCCACGGTCGTCCTCGCCGGTCCCATGAGCCTGGAGCGCACGCACGCGACGCTGACCTGGGTGCGCTGGGCGCGCGTCCTGGCCGAGCGCGGCTACGACGTGTGGCGCTTCGACTACCGCGGCGTCGGTGAGAGCACGGGCGCCTTCGAAGAGCAGACCTTCGACGGCTGGTTCGAAGATCTCGCGCGCGTGATCAAAGAAGCACGCCTCACTGGCGCCGACCGCCTGGTGGTGCTGGGGCTTCGCCTCGGGGCGCTGCTCGGCCGCGCGGCCTTCGAGGAACACCTCGCCGACGCGTTCATCGCCTGGGACGCGCCGGCCGGGGGCAAGCCGATGTTGATGGACATGCTGAGGCGCAAGCTGGCCGCCGACTACATGGAGTTCTCGGGCGAAAAGAAGACGCGCGACGACTACGTGCGGCTGCTGGAGGCCGGCGAGGTGGTCGAAGTGGAGGGCTACCCCTGGTCGCGCGGGTTGTGGCGCAGCGCCGAGCCGTTCACCTTCGCCCCGCCGGAGCGCCTCGAGGGCGAGTGGCTCTCGGTGTTCCTCGACAACCGCACCGCCGACCGCCTGCCCGATCAAAACTATTACGCGAGCGTGCGCATCGGCCGGCCCTCCTTCTGGTTGCAGAGCCACGCGTTGAAGGCCGACGTCGACGCGCTCTTTGCGCTCACCACCGAACGACTCGATACGTGGAGCCTCGCCTGGGCTGCGAGCCCGACGCGGAGGGGTGCCTGATGGCTGCCCCGGTTGATGGGTCGCTCGCCAGCGCGGCCTCCGGCAGTGGTCCAGCCTTGGCTGGCCCGGCTCGCTCCCGGGTTGATGGGTCGCTCGCCAGCGCGGCCTCCGGCCGCAGTGGTCCAGCCTTGGCTGGCCCGGCTCGCTCCCGGGTTCGCCGTGCAGTCGACGTGGTGACGATCAACGGCCAGCGCGTGGTGGGCACCGTGCACCAGCCGCCGGAGAAACGCGCTGACGTGGGGCTGCTGTGGCTCAACTTCGGCTACGTGCCCCGCGACGGACACGGTGGCCTCGCCGCGCAAGCCGCCGACGCGATGGCGGCGAAGGGCGTCACCTGCTTCCGTTACGATCTTCCGATGCTGGGCGATTCCCCGGGCCCGCTGCCCGACGTGGCCCAGGGCTTCTTCGACTACGTCACCTCGGGCCAGGCGACCGAAGTGCTCAGCGCGCTGGTGGAGCTGTTGTGCGAGCGCGAAGGCCTCTCGGGCCTGGTGTTGGGCGGGCTGTGTGGCGGCGCGGTGATGGCGCTCTTCACCGCCGACGCGCAGCCGAAGGTGCGGGGCCTCGTGCTGCTCGAGCCCGAGATGTACCTCACCGAGCCACCGAAGACCGCCGAGACGCGAGTGCGGTTCCGCAGCCAGCTGCGCGGCCGGCTGCCGCGTGAAGGCATGCTGGGCCAGGTGTTGGATGCGGCGCTCGAGCGTCCCCTTCCCCTCGAACGCCAGGTCACCGAGCTGATCGGTCCGCGGGTTCCGCTGGCGAAGCTGCGCGGGAAGCTCTTCTCGTACTGGGGGTGGATGCGGGTGCTCACGCACGAGAACCGCTACGCACGCTTCATCCCGCTGCCGCGCAAGGCGATCCTCGACTTCGTGCTCTCACAGTCCGAGCTGCCGGCGGTCACCAACCTGCCCCTCGCGACGGCGTGGCAACGCTTCGTGAAGGCGAAGCGACCGGTGCTGGTGATCACCGCGGAAGGAAAGCTGCGCGAGGTGTTCTTCGAGCGCATCAACGCCACGGTGTTGGCGAACGTGCAACGCAGCAACTACCAACACGTGAAGCTCTCGGGCACCAACCACATCTTCACCACGGGTGGCGCGATCAAGACGGTGATCGGTCACCTCGAGGCGAACTGGAATTTGTTTCAGAGCGCGTGAGCGTTCAGACGCGTTCGACCAACGTCTTGATCGGCACCACGCGAAGCACCGGCGCTCCGGCGATCAGCTGCTGGTGCACGAGCTGCGTCGAAAGAATACCCACCACCGCCATGTTGTCGGTGTTCGAGAACGGCCCGTCGTCG
>CBIHPJ010000581.1:0-6096 GCA_966211295.1 uncultured Myxococcales bacterium
GAACGAGTCGCGTGCGCATTTCTCAAGGCGCGCCGCCCCTCACCCCGACCCTCTCGGTGCGCGTCAAGGTAGTTGTCGCTTCATTCATGCTGCCCGACTCTCTGTAGCGACCGCGTTTGAGTGGTTGAGGCGGACCTCTTCCGGTCGCGACCAGTCGCGTGTCGGGCCGATCCATCGTTCCGGACACTTGCTTCGTGCTCGGCGATAGAGCGCGTCACGGGCCGCGAGGATCGCCACGTCAGCGCCGGTGTAGCGCTGCTCTGGAGTGACGTACTGGATGCCGCTGTGACGATGCTCGTGGTTGTACCAAGCGAGGAAATTGGCCATCCAGACACTGACTGATTCGAGGTCGTCGAAGCGTGTTGGCGTGGCCGGCCGATACTTCAGCGTCCTGAAGAGGGCTTCAGCGTAGGCGTTGTCGTCGCTGACGTAGGGTCGACTGAAGGACGGCGTGATACCGAGCCAACGCAGCGTCTCAAGCATCGTGCGGCCCTTCATCGCCGACCCGTTGTCCGAGTGGAGCACGAGCTGCGTTGAGTCCACCTTCGTTTCGAAACAGATGCGTCTCACCAGCGCCGCAGCCGCATCTGTTGATTCAGTGTCACGCACGTCGATGCCCATGATGCGACGACTGAAGAGGTCGATGACCACGTAGACATAGAAGAAGGTGCCCTTGATGGTTCGCGGGACAAGGGTGATGTCCCAGCACCAGACTTGGTTGGGGGCCGTCGCGATGTGACGCCGCGGAGAGCGAGCGACGTGAGGGCGCGCACTGTCGCGGCGCTTCGTTTCGTTCTCCTCACGGAGAAGCCGGTACATCGTCGACTCCGAGGCGACGTACTTCCCTTCATCTGCGAGCTGTACGACGACTTGCGCGGGAGCGAGGTCTCGGAAGCGTGGACTGTGCAGAATAGCGAGCACGTTTCTGCGCTCGGCATCGCTCAGCGCATTGGCAGGCGCGTACTGCGGCCCGCAGCGTCGGTCCTGTGAGCAGCCTGGAAGGCGCCAGCGCTCGACCGTCCGCACCGACAGACCCAGGACGGCGCAGGCACGGTTCATCCGAGCGCCGGCCGTGACGCTTTCCTTGAGGAGCATCAGGATCTGTTCCCGCTGCTCGGGTCCGTGTCGTCGTCCTCTGCTTCCAACAAGCCCAAGGCCTGCGCTTTTTTTTTGAGCACCACGAGCGCTGCCACTTCCGCCAGCGCACGGTCCTTTCGTCGAAGCTCCTTCTCGAGGTTCTTGATGACCTTCGCATCCGTGCCCCTTAGGGCAGGTCGTCCACCGCTCAGGCCATCCAGCATCGCCTTACGCCAGTCGCGCAGCTCCACCTCATGCACGCCTTCCTTCCTCAGGAAGGCGCCGAGCTCCTCGCCCTCGAGTCCCGCTGCATCGAGAACAAGCCGCATCTTCTCTTCAGGAGTCCGCAGCGGACGTTTGCCGGTCGAGTCGCTCACATCGGGAAGAGTACGTGCCGAGCTGAGCCAGAGGGAGAGCGTCCGTGCATCGACGCCTGTCTCTCTGGCCAGCGCGCGACCAGTCGTTGCGCCTGGCCCAGTCATTCTTCGCACCATCGTGGCTCGGAAAGTCCTGCTGTATCTCTTCTTCGTCGCCTGCTTCGCCATGTCATGACCATCGCCCCCGGGACTTACCAACCGAGGCGACAACTACGCTGACACGGGGGGCTCTCCCCGCTTCGCAGGGAGAGGGAAGAGTTTCGACATCGAATCCGCGCGCGCGTGATGCAGCACTGCGTGGACCTCGGAGACGATCGAGAGCGCAACCGCCGCCGGACCTTCACCGCCAAGCGCGAGCCCCACCGGCGCGTGCATGCGAGCGAGCGGAAGATCCTTCGGCAACATCTCGAGCAGATCCTTCGTCCGCTTCGTCGGTCCGAGCACGCCGATGTACGCCGGCATTGGCGACCGCAGCACCACCTCGAGAATCCGCGCGTCGTAGATCAAGTGATGCGACATCACGACCACCGCGCATCCCTCTTCGAGTGGCAGCGAGCCCAGCGTCTCCGGCGCCAGTCCATGCAACGTCGCGCCCGGAAAACGTGACGAGGTCAGCTGCGCCAACCGCCAATCCACCACGTGCACATCCCAACCGAGTGAACGCGCCATCGCATGCAGCGGCAACGCATCGTGCCCCGCGCCACACATCACCAGGCGCTGCGGCGGGCGCAGCGTCTCGACGCGCCCTTCCATCACCGTGAGCTCCACCGGCTTCCGCGTCTCCACCACCTGCGCGATCGCCTTCGCCGCCGCACTGTCTTCACGAAACGGCTCGAGCAGCACATCGACTTCACCACCGCACCCGAGCGCGACCTCACCGTCAGCCGACGTGTCGTACGTGCGCACCACCGGCGTTCCCTGCTCGACCAACCAGGCGGCGCGCCGCACCACATCCGCCTCGAGACAACCGCCGCTGATGCTCCCGGCCTGCCAGCCCTGCGAAGTGACGAGCATGCGCGCGCCGGGCTTTCGGTACGAGGAGCCCCGCGTGGCGATCACCGTCGCGAGCACCGGTGTCTCGCCCGCCGCCCAGGCCTGCCGCGCAGCAGCGAGAATGGCGCTCAGCTCACTCATTCGTGACCTGCATATGCCATCGCCGCGCGGCTCAGGTACCCGGATGTTCGGCGCCCCAGCGTTCCGAGCGGGAAGCTGTAAGGTGCCGCGCGTGAGCGGCAAGCCCAAGATCGTCGCGCTCTGGTGCTGGTACCGCGGCTCAGAGTTCTACGGGTACCAACAGCAGGAAGCGCGGCGCACCGTGCAGGGCGAGCTCCTCAGGGCGTTCCCTCTCGCGGGGCTCGAGCGAAATCCCGTCGTCGCCGGCCGCACCGACAAGTTCGTGAGCGCGCGCATGCAGGTGCTCAGCGCGCGGCTCGAGCCCGAGCTTCCTCTCGACGAGCTCACCGCGCGGCTCAACGCGGTGTTGCCGAAGGACATCGGCATTCACCTCGCGCGCGTCGCCAAGCGAGGCTTCCACGCCGCGTGGAGCGCGAACTCGAAGGAGTACCGCTACGCGCTCACGCATGAGCAAGCGGGAGACTTGAACGTGCTCCGCGAAGTCGCCGCGCTCATTCCCGGCACGCACAACTTCAAGACGTTCCACTTCAAGACCAGCGAAGAGAAGCCGCGCACCGTGCACTCGGTGGAGCTGATGCCCACCGAAACCGGAGTCACCCTGCGCTTCATCGGCGAAGGTTTCGCTCGCTACATGGTGCGCATGCTGGTCGGCGGAATGACGGCGATCTCGCGCGGGCTCGCTCCGATGGAGCTCTTCAAGGACGGGCTCTTCGCGCAGAAGAACTTCAAGTGCCCCACCGCTCCGCCCGAGCCGCTCACGTTGTGGAACGTCGGCTATCCGCCCGAGCTCGATCCCTTCACGTCTGAGGAGCGCGGCGCGTTCGAGTGGAGCGATGAACGCTCCGCAGTGAGCGTCGGGACTTCTTCGCCTATTCCCTCCGAAGCGGCGCAGCTCGAGTGAAGGCCAAGTCTTCCAGCCTCACCCTGACCCTCTCCTGAATGGAGGCGACGCTGGTCGCGCAGCGTCCGAGTGAAGCGTCATCGGAAGAGTCGATGGTCAACCCGCGCATCATTGAAAACTTCGATGTTGCTTACGCTCACTCGCAGCATGGCTTGAAGCCGGCGGCGCACGACTCCTTCGCGAGCTCTTCCGACTTCGCCGGTTGTTCCTCGAAGATCAGCGAGGCTTTGTTGCAGAGCAGCTGGGGCCGGAGCCGATGCGAGGGCGGCAGCCGGGCGAGCAGCTCGTCGACCTTCGCGCGCAAGGGACCGCTGTCTCCCTGCTTCGCGGTGTTCGTCGCATCGAGCAACTCGTAGAGCGGCTCATGGGGCGCGATGCGCCGCAGCGCCATGTAGGCGGCGTGTGCTTCGTCGTACGCACCATCGCGAGCGGCACTGAGCGCGACCCACTCCTGCACTCGCTCGAGACCCGGCGCGAGCTTCGCCGCTTCCGCGAACGCCTTTCGCGCTTCGTCGATGCGGTCTTCCCTGAGCGCCCTGTCTCCGCGATCGAGCGCCGCGATGACCGGAGCAGGAACGCGAGCAAGTCCGCGTGGAGGGCAGGGATCTCCGCACCGGTACGAGTTGGTCACGAGATGGAACGTTTGCGCGCCGCACGTCACCTGCCACGAGTCGAGGAACTCGACGTCGTTGCCGCGCTCTCCCAGCATCGCTGCGAAGCCTCCCCGCGGAGACTTTGATCGCGGCTCCGGCGCGATGTTCGAGCCCTTCTGGTTGCCGAGCACGACGTCCGTGCCGTCGGGACACACCAGCTCGCGGCGCAGGCCCGGGAAGGTGCCGAGGAGCGCCCACTCCAGCGGATGCTCGAGGTCGAGGCCGTGCTCGGCGCTCACTCCGGCGCAGCTCTCGGGCGAAGGCGCGACCATCACCGCGGCACACGCGTCGAGCGGCTTCGGCGGTGGGGCTTTCTCGAGCGGAGCCTGGGTCACCACCGGCGTCGTCGCGCAACCCAACTCCACCACCACCAGCAGCGCCCATCGCATCGACGGACCATACACAGAAACGACAGTTGCATTGGTGCAACATCTGTATCGTGTGACGTCGAAAGCTCGGTGAAATCATGCGTAAGTTCAGGGTGTTGGAAGGCGCCGCGGGGGGCTCAGGTCTTGCTCACCGAGCAGCCATGCTCCGCTCGATCGCGACGCTCGTTTCCCTGTCCTTCTTCTTCGCCTGCGGTCCCAACACGGCCGAGCTGACCGATGACGGCTACGGCGAGGCGAGCTCCGAGCTCACGCTGGCTCCCGCGGCGGCGGCGCAGATCCTCGCGGTGGTGAACTACCCGGGCACCGACCTCGCGGCGCTCGACGCCAAGGCCGGCCTCGACGTGCGCGCCGCGCAGAACATCATCCTGTACCGCAACGGCATCGACGGTCGTTACCCGTCGGTCGACGACAACGCGTTCGAGACCATCGCCGAGCTCGACGCGATTCCGTACGTCGCTGACGCCGCGTTCAACAAGCTGCTCGCTTACGCCGCCGCGAATCCTCCTCCGAGCGCCGAAGTGGTCGAGGGCGTGACCTTCGAGGGCTGGCAGGCGGAGATCGTGATCTGGGCGGTGAACAAGGTGGAGATCGGCGTGCTCAACGGTCTGCTCGATGACCGCGCGGCCGCGAACATCGTCGCCAAGCGTCCCTTCACCACTGTCACGCAGCTCGGCCTCGTGTCGCTCGTCGGCCCGAATGCGCTCGAGGCGCTCCGTGGCCAGGCGCGCACCTGGTGGCACGCGCGCGCGGGCTCCGGCTCGCTCGCTGGCACCTTCGACGGCATCGCGTTCGACGAGGCGACTGCGAAGCGCGCGCTCGAGCTGGCGAACACCGCGAGCGTCTCCGAGATGTTCGCGCACGGCGTGTACATGACGGGCGCCACCACCATCGCGTCGAACCGTCCCTTCACCTCGCTCGCCACCGTGGCCGCGCTGAACAGCATCGGTCCCGCGACGATGCAGGCGCTCGCGAGCTGGGCGAAGGAGCCGGTCGTGGTGACGCCTCCGGTCGACAACGGTCCCTCGGCGATTCCCGAGGTGAAGGCGGCGCTCGAGGCGGCGGTCGTCGATCTGTGGATGCCGAGCGAGACCGACGCGCGCTTCGTGTTCCTCACGGGCACGCAGCTGAACGGCGCGGCGATCACTCCCGCGGTGATTCGCGCGCAGCTCACCGCGCAGCACGACGCGCAGATCGAGAACGTGATGTACACGGATCCTTCTGAGCGCTCGCTGGCGGCGAAGACGCTGGTCGAGGAGCGCAGCGCGTACGACTACATCGATCGCATCGTCGCGAACGCGGATCCCGCGGATGATGTCTCGCTCGCGAACGCGCAGAAGTTCGTCGCGCTGAAGGCTGCGCTGCAGGCGAACCTCACCGACGTGAAGATGGTGCGCTTCGGCCGCATCTCGATCTCGACGTTCTTCGTGGGCCGCACGCGCACGGGCGAGCTCGTCGCGCTGCTCACGGGCCAGGTCGAGACCTGAGCTCTCTTCCCTCGCCCTGCGAAGCGGGGAGAGGGTCAGGGTGAGGGGCGAGAACTCAACGCGCACCCGAGTTGTCGTTCT
>CBIHPJ010000582.1:0-6079 GCA_966211295.1 uncultured Myxococcales bacterium
TCGATCAGCGTCTGTTCTTCTCCTGGGTGAAGCGCGCGCTGGCGCTCCCGAAGGATCAGCGGCTTGCTCCGCTCGACGCGGTGTTCGCCTCCCTGAAGGACGATGCCGCCATCAACAAGAAGATCAACGAGCTCGTCGCGGCTTCGAAGGTGTTCGACCTCGAGCAGCGGAAGAAGATGTTCGAGGAGACGCCTGATCAGCTGAAGGCCCGGAAGGATCCGCTGATCGATCTCGGTCTCGTGCTCGACGTCGAGCGGCGCGCGCTGCGTGATCGTCGTGACGCGTTCTCTGGCCGAGTGCTGCTGCTTCGTCCGCAGTGGCGCCGCGCGGTGATTGCCGAGGCCGGCAAGCCCGTCGCTCCCGATGCCAATTCCACGTTGCGCGTGAGCGTCGGTCGCGTGCGCGGTTACTCGCCTCGCGAGGCGGTGATCATGACGCCCCACACCACGCTCAAAGGAATGCTCGCGAAGTACACCGGCAAGGAGCCGTTCGATGTGCCCCAGCGCATTCGCGACGCGGCGGCGGGCGGGAAGTTCGATGCCGTGCCCGTCGACTTCCTCGCCGACGTGGACACCACGGGTGGCAACTCCGGCAGTCCGATGATCGACGGTAAGGGCCGCCTCGTCGGAGTGAACTTCGATCGCGTCTGGGAAAACGTCGCGAACGACTTTGGGTACAACCCTGAGGTTGCGCGCAACGTGAGCGCGGACGTGAGGTACCTGCTGTGGCTGCTCACGAGCGTTGAGAACGCGAAGGATCTCGTGAGCGAGCTGACTGCGGGTTGACGCTCGCCCCTCACCCCGACCCTCTCCCCGCTTTCCGCAGGGAGAGGGAGACAGGAGTTGCACCTCGCGGCCGCGTGCGGTGTCTGCCGGCCATGCACTCCTTCGACGCGGACGGTGAGTACGTCGTCTTCTACGACGCCTTCGGGTTCAGCAGCCTTCACCTCCCCACCGGCAAGCTGAAGACCGACAAGGAGATTAGCGGCAAGTGGTTCACCGCCAACGGTGGCACCGCGCTGCCGCACAACGAGCGGGCGAACGCGCGCGTCGGCCGACTGCTTCCCGCGCTCGCGAAGCGGAAGTTCTCCGACGGCTACGATCTCAAGTACGCCAAGGTCGCGTTGCTCTCTGACGGCAAGCGCGCCGCCAAGGCCGGCGACAAGGAGCTCGAGCTCATCCCGCTCGACAAGGGCGCCACCACGAAGGTCGCGCTCGCCGCAGGCAAGAAGCTCAAGCCCTTCACCCTCGGGCCGCGCCTCGATCCCCACAAGAAGTGGGACTCGCGCACCTTCGTCGGCACCGACGATTCGTTCGCGCACTTCGACAACGACGGCACGCTCTTCGGCGGCCAACTCGCGAAGGGCGGCAAGGTCGCGAATCCGTGGTCAGTGAAGAGCGGTCTCCCTCAGGGCCGCGTCACCGCGATCCCGCACGCCTCCGGCACCTTCGTCACCGCGTGGCACCCGGCGCTCAATCGTTCGTTCTGTGCCGTGGTGAACGGTGACGCGAAGACCCGCGAGGTCGAGACCATCAGCCCCGCGACGTGGAGCGGCAGCGCGCTCGTATATCAACCCTCGGCTGGAGAGATCGTGCGCGAGCCGATCAACGGCTCGGCGGCGGAGCGCTTCCAGCTCCCCGCGAACGCGCACGGTCCCGGCGAGCTGATGGCTATGGGCGAGCGGATCTTCTTCATCCCCGCCGATCGCGCGCGCGTGATCGACGTGGTGAGCGGCGCCTCGATCGATCGCAAGCTCGGCAGCAACCTCACCGAGATCCGCGCCACGTTCCTCGAGTACGAGCGCCGCTTCAACGAGCTGGGCCGCGTGGGCAACCTGATCGTCGACCTCGACTGCTTCAACAAGCCGCGCTTCGGCCGCCAGCACACGCCCGGCTTCGAGTGGGACGACGGCGATCTCGGCTTCCTCCGCCTGGTGGTCTGCGGCTGGCTGGTGCAGTCGCTTCGCACCGAGAACGGCGGCGCGCACAGCCTGGGCTCGTACTCGAACCCGCAGCACCTCCGCCCGATCGACGCGAAGGAGCTCATTCGCGACTTCGAAGCGATGGACCGCGGCAACATCAACCTCCTCTACGGACTCTCGTTCCTCCAGCACCCGCTCCAGGCGGCGTACGGCGGCTCCTTCAGCGACGACAGGAAGGTGAAGGTCACCAAGCCCATGGAGCAAGATGCCGAGCACCTCCTGCTCTGGGCGATGATCGATCAGCTCAAGTCGAACAAGCGCATCGAGCTCGCGAAGAACGCGCCGAAGTGGGCGAAGCAGAAGCTCACTCCCCAGATCTTCGTGAAGGAGTGCAACACCCAGGTCGAGGCCGAGGGGTGGAACGAGGCGCAGTTCGCCGCCGCGTGGTTGGTGCTCGAGTACTGCGGGGCCGGCGCGCTCGAGGTGTTCATCGATTGGCTCGGGCTGCGCCCCAGCGGGATCGCGCGGCACAACATCCACATCATCAGCGATCCGGTGAGGCGCATGTTCAAGCAGTTCCCCGAGACGAAGAAACCGTTCTTCGCCGCGGTCGAAGCCGCGAAGAAGAAAGCGAAGGAATCGGATCAGGGCCTCTTCCAGGACATCGAGTCGAGCCTCAACCGCTGAAGGTTGATAAGCGGGCCCGCGATGCCCGCTCTTCTCTCGTGGCTGCGTGAACCCGTCGAGGTGCAGCTCAGCCTCGACGTGCCCCCGCACTGGTACGACTGGCCCGAAGGTCTCGCTCCGCTCCCCAAGGGAGTGATCAAAGCGAAGGCGAAGGCCGCGTCCGCCGCGGTGAAGATGGCGCTCAAGAGTGATCACGGCGTGCTGCTGCGCAAGGACGCGGTGGCTTCGATTCTTCCCGCCGAGGTGCTGCACGACGTCGAGCTGATCGTCGGAAAGAAAGTCGTCAGCCGCGCCTTTGCGCTCCTCGAGGTGAACTTCTTCGCGCCGCTCGATCGCGCGTCATCGAAGGCCACGTGGAAGGAGAACTGGCTCGAGCGCCTCGCCGTCGCTGCGTGGGCGAAGGATCGCACTCCGCACGCGAAGATCTTCCGCGTCGGTGAGGTGAGCAACGAGATCGCGATCGACGATGCGCTCGGTGAAGCGCTCACCGCTGCCACCAAGAAGACCTTCGGCGTGCGACCGACGGATGAAGTCGAGCTGCATCAGCGCTCGGTCTTCACGCATCACCCCGATGCCACTCCGCCGCTCGCTGATCCTTCGAAGGCAGAGGACGAGTACTGGAAGTGCGTTCGCGGAGAGAAGGGCGATCGCAAGGTGATCTGCGCGAATCCCGCGTTCGCCTACTGGCTCGCGAGCACGGTCGATGGTGAGCCTCGCAAGGACACCCGCGCCGGCGTGTTGGAGCACCCCGTCTACGCCGCGCTCTACGCGGCCCGCGTGCTGGGCAAAGCGGATCCGATGTTCGAGCAGGCGACCTCGGGTCACTGGTGGAGCGCGCGCTACTACTCACACTTCGTCAGCAAGAAGCTCAGCCCGGCCGCAGCGAAGACGCTGAAGGAAGCGGGCTACAACCCCTCCGAGGAGCTCGAGCAGCTCTCGAAGTGAGTTCAAGCGCCAGAAGCAGGGAGTGATCACAGTTCGCGCAGCGCTTCTTCGGAGCGGGGCTGTGTGATGAATGGCGCCCATGCGCTTCGACACCCTCGCCATCCACGCTGGTCAGAACCCGGACCCCACCACGGGCGCCATCATGACGCCGGTGTACTTCACCTCGACCTACGTCCAGGACGGGCCGGGTGAGCACAAGGGTTACGAGTACTCGCGCACCAAGAATCCCACGCGCGTCGCGCTCGAGGGCTGCCTCGCCACGCTCGAAGGCGCGAAGTACGGCGCCGCGTTCGGCTCGGGCTGCGCCGCCTCGAACGCCCTGATGCACCTGCTGTCCCAGGGCGATCACGTGGTGTGCAGCGACGACGTCTACGGAGGCACCTTCCGCCTCTTCGACAAGGTCTTCACCCGCCACGGCCTCACCATCTCGTACGTCGACATGACGAAGCCCGAGAACATCGAGAAGGCGATCACCGCGAAGACGAAGATGATCTGGGTCGAGACGCCGACGAACCCGATGCTCAAGCTGGTCGATCTCACCGCCGCCGCCGAGATCGCGAAGAAGCACAAGCTGATCAGCGTCTGCGACAACACCTTCATGACGCCGTACTTCCAGCGCCCGCTGGATCACGGCTTCGACATCGTCACGCACTCGACCACCAAGTACCTGAACGGTCACTCCGACGTGGTGGGCGGCTTCGTCGCGACCTCGAACAAGGAGCTCTCCGAGAGGATCTCCTTCCTTCAGAACGCGGTGGGCGGCGTGCCCGGCCCGATGGACTCGTTCCTCGTGTTGCGCGGGGTCAAGACGCTGCACGTGCGCATGCAGCGCCACGCGGAGAACGCGGAGAAGATCGCCGAGTTCCTCACCACGCACCCCAAGGTGAACAAGGTCACCTTTCCCGGCCTCACCTCACACCCGCAGCACGAGCTCGCGAAGAAGCAGATGAAGGGCTTCGGCGGAATGATGACCTTCGACATGAAGGGCGGCCTCGAGAACGCGCGCAAGTTCCTCAAGACGGTGAAGGTCTTCGCGTGCGCCGAATCGCTCGGCGGCGTCGAGTCCCTCATCGAACACCCGGCGATCATGACCCACGCTTCGATTCCCAAGGAGAACCGGGAGAAGCTGGGTATCACTGACGGGCTCATCCGACTGTCCGTTGGCATCGAAGATTCAAACGACCTGATCGATGACCTGAAGGCCGCATTCGACGCGGCCTGAAAAGCTTCGTTTGTGAGAGAGTGCGGCCGTGTTGTCTCTGGTCGTCGCCCTCGTCGTCCTCATTCCGGATCTGCCTCCTGAGTGCCAGGCACCTCCGACGCGTGAGGTGTCGGTGCTGACTGGCTTCGCGCAGTCCTCCGGCTCACTTTCTGTCGGCCTCGATAGCGTCGCGACGTGGTGCTTCGACTCGGGCGGTACGTGGACCGGGGGGCATCAGCCGGCGAAGAACAAGAAGCCCACGGGCACTGAGCCGACCGGAGATTGCGCGAAGGCGATTCTCTCCTGTGAGGCCGCGCGCGCGTCGGTCTCCACTGAAGCGCGCACCACGCTCTACGAGGCGCTCAAGGACATCGAGCGGCCTTTCCTGGGCGTGAAGTACAAGCCGAAACGGAGCGGCCTCGCCGAACGGCCAGCTGACGTCGCCGAGTGCTCTTCGAAGGATCGCTCGACCCTCTTCTCGCACGCGCAGGCGCGTATGGATTTGGCGCGGCTCGCGAGCCAGGTGCAGAACGAGTACGCGAACTACAAGACGTGGCTCTTCTCGGAGGGGCTCAAGTGCCAGCAGGCGGTCGCTCGCGGGGAGAAGGATTACCTGCGTCGCGGCATCGCGGTCGACACGCCGGTGCAGGGCGGTGGAACGCAGCAGGTGCCGACGCGGCCGGGCTCTGAAGGAACGGTTGGAACAGGAGCGACTGGTGGCTCAGGCACTCAGGTTGCGACGAATGGAACTGGTACCGGCACCGGAGTCACCGGCAACGTGACGACGGCCGGTGGTGGCAACACCACGCTCCCTGAGAAGGGCGCCGTCACGCCGAATGGAACTTCGTCTTCGAACGGAAGCGGGAACACCACGGGGCAGGGCGTCGCCGGGAAGTACTCGCCGACGGGCACGGGCAGTTCTCCGAGTGGAACTGGCACCGCCGGATCATCGACGGGCACCGGAGCGACGGCGAACGTCACGACGACAGGCGGAGGAAACACCACGCTGCCTGAGCGCGGCTCGGTCACTCCTTCCGGCTCGGGCACGGGCATGGGCTCTTCGCCGGCGGGGACGGGCTCTGGAACTGGAGCGCCGAACGGCAACGGGACGAGCTTTGTCGCCTCGGGTTCGCCCAGTGGAACGGGAACGGGCGCGAACTCCGGAACGGGCGAGAACTCGGGACTGAGCGCGAACTCGGGAACGGGTGCGAACTCGGGGACGGGGGCGAATTCGGGACTGAGCGCGAATTCGGGACTGAGCGCGAACTCGGGACTGAGCGCGAACTCGGGACTGAGCGCGAACTCGGGAACGGGCGCGAACTCGG
>CBIHPJ010000583.1:0-6077 GCA_966211295.1 uncultured Myxococcales bacterium
CATCAGGTGAATCGCGAGCCCTTCGTCATCCGTGGTGTCGCGGATGAAGTGAAAGCCCGCCTTCTCGTACGCGCGGATGGCGCTCAGGTTGTCGCACTCGGGGTCGATGAAGCACGCACTACACCGGGGATCGCGGAAGGGCCCCTCACGAAGGAAGCGACAGATCATCGGCCCGCCGAGACCGTGATGCGCGAACGACTCTTCGCCGATCAACACGCCGCAGGTGACGGATTCAGGATCTTCGATTCCGTATGCGTGCATCAACCGCGGGAAGTCACGGAAGCGCATCCACTCCACGATCCCGATCGGCGCGGCGTCGTACGCGACCATCAAGGCGTGAATGGGAATCTGACCAGTGATCGACGGCGTGTACTGGGCGATCACGTCCTCCACGGTGCGATCGCGCGCCCACCAGCGCTCGGCGTGCGGCGCGTGCATCCACCGATGAACGAGGGGGAGCTCTTCGAGCTCGAGCGGACGAAAGCGAAGCGCCGTGGGATCGAGGCCTGAAGTCATGGCGTGCGTCTCTGCGATTGGCATAACGCGGTGCCGCTCTCCGCTTCCGACGTGGTTCGAACTGGAAACGATGGTCCGCAGAGTTTGCCGCGACCCAGTAGTACTGGGCTCAGTTCGTGCGCCCGCTCTCCGCCTCGAATCAAGTCCGAGGTAGAAGCGAGGCCGATGCGGACCCTGTTGCGCTGCGCCCTGCTGCTCCTGCTCGCGGGCTGCAAGGTCAAAGAACCCGGCCTCACGGTGCTGGTGACCGCGGAAGACGAAGCGCTCGTGCGCGAAGGTCTCGCGTTCATCGGCGACTCGCGGATCCATACGAAGATCGTCACCTCCCCCGAGAACGAGCTCGCCTCGCGCGAAGGCGTGGTGATCGCGGTCGGCACCACGAAGTCCTGCGGCGAGTGCTACCGGCTCGACGGGAGCGGCACGCTGCTCCTCGTGCGTGGAGGTGGCGCGCTCGGAAGACAGTACGGCCTGTGGCACGCGCTCGAGGCGCTCGGCTACCGCTTCCCTCACCCGCGCTACACGAAAGTGCCCACCGAGTTCGCATCTGCGCCTTCGAATGCGCTGGGCGTCGACTACTCACCTGAGATCAAGCAGCGGCGCGGACTCCACCTGCACACGCTCCACCCCATCGAGACGCTCTACGACTTCTGGATTCCCGGGCCCGAAAATCTCGACGGCGCGAAGCGAGCGATCGACTTTCTGATCAAGAACCGCGGCAACTACATCCAGTGGTGCGCGCTCGACGACATCGTGAAGACGCCGTCGCTTCACCCCGCGTGGCAGGCGCACACCAAGGCGATCACCGACTACGCGCACGCGCACGGAGTGAGCGTGGGCATCGCGCTCCAGCTCTTCGGCCAGAGCAACCTGCAGCAGGCCTACGATCTGATCGACGACACCATGGGGGATCCGGTGCCTGAGATGGAGCGACGCCTCCACGTCCTACTCGACGGAAACAACTTCGACTCGCTCGCGCTCAGCTTCGGAGAGTTCTTCGGCGCGGAGCCCGCGGTCTTCGTGGCACAGGTCGACTCCGCCTACGCGGCGATGCAGCGCGTGCAGCCCGGCGTCGAGGTGACCGCCGCGATCCACGTCGGCAACTACGACAACCTGCGCGTCGACTACATGGGCGAGCGGCAGCTCTATTACTTCCTCGTGAAGTACGCGAACCCGGCCATCGTGCCGTGGGTCCACACCACGATGTATTACAACCTCTACGAAGACACCGGCCTCGCGTACTTGCACGAGCAGTTCGACGAGCACCGCGCGTATCTCGAGAGTCGAATTCGCGAAGGGAAGCGCGTCGGCTACTACCCGGAGTCGGCGTATTGGGTGGCCTTCGACATCAACATTCCGACGTTCGTCCCGCTCTACATCCGCTCGCGACACCTCGATCTCGAGCGCATCGCGCAGGTGGGCGAGCTGAACGATCACGTGCTCTTCAGCTCGGGTTGGGAGTGGGGCTACTGGCTCACCGACGCCACCACGCTGCGCATGAGCTACTCGCGGCCCGCGAAGTGGGAAGACGCGGTGAGCGACATCTACGCGGCGTGGGGAACGACTGGCGCGACCGCGGCTGAGCTCATTCGCAAGCTCGGAGAGGCGCAGCACCGCGCGCTGATCATCGAGCGGCTCGCGGCGTACGTCGCTTCGAGAGATCAGATCATCGACGCGGGAGATCGTCTGGGCATCTTCAGTCAGCCCGATCGTCCCGAGTTCGAAGAGGTGCGCGCGATGACTCCGGCCGCGCTCGAAGATTTCCGCGTGCGCGTGGTGGAGAAGCTGAAGGTGCACGCCGACGAGCTCACCGTGCTCGCGAACGAAGCGGACTCGCTTCCTTCTGAGAATGATCCAGTGCTCACCGAGTTGAAGGAAGGCGTGCAGATCACCGCCGCGCGGGTGCGCTTCATTCACGCCCTCTACGCAGCGGCCGTGGCGAATGACGGAGCGCTGATCACCTCCGCGGAGACCGAGCTCGCGCTCGCGAAGGAGCTCGTCGCGAAGCGCCGCCGCGCGCTGTGGGATCCGGATCCGAAGACGATCCTCCGCAACACGCCGAACCCGACCTTCTATCAATACGGGTACCTGCGCGAAGGCGACACGCTCTGCTTCTGGGAACGTGAGCGAGCTCAAGCCCGCAACGCCGTGCTGCAAGCGGGGCAGAGTGTGCCGGGGTGTGTGCTGTAGGCGTGGCAAATGCCAATGAAGTGATCAGCAGCGGGTAGACTTCGCCGCGAGATGCGGGGGCTCGCGATCAGCTGCGTGCTTGGTGCGTGTGCGCTCGCAGCTGCGCCCGCGATGACCAATCTCAATCCGGCGACGAAGCCGAGCTCACGTACTGGCAGCGCGCTGGTCGCCGCCGTCGGTGCGGATGGAGGAGAGCAAGAGGTGCTCTTCGGAGGCAACGCGCTCTTCAACACCAACGCGCAGACGTGGACGTACTCGCCCAACAACTGGAGCCAGCGCATGCCCACGGTGGCGCCCTCCGCGCGCGCGTGGCACTCGATGACCTGGGACGTGACGCAGAAGCGCGCGATCCTCTTCGGTGGAAGTGCTGCGCTGGCGGGCCCGCTCCGCAATGACACGTGGGCGTTCGATCCCGTGACCGATACGTGGGTGCAGCTCACCAACATGGGCACTCCGCCCTCGCCGCGCTTTCTCGCGGTGATGATCTACGTGCCGCATCTGCAGCGGCACTTCCTCTTCGCTGGCGGCACCGCGACGTCGAACAACGCCGAGGCCACGGCGATCGACAACAACATCTGGTCGCTCTCGGTGAATGCGATGGCGGGCACCGCCACGTGGACCCCGCTCACTCCTGGCGGAACTTTGCCTCCTGCGCGCGCGAGCGCCTGCTTCGGTTACGACCCGCTTCGTCATCGATTGATCGTCTTCGGCGGAGAGATCGTCAATGACACCCTCGCGGACACCATCGAGTACGACGTCGATGCGAACACGTGGTTCGCGATCACTCCCGCGGGCGCTCCGACCAAGCGCGGATCCGCGGTGTGCACGTTCGATCAACGCACCAGCAAGTTCGTGATGTACGGCGGCGTCACGACGCCGAGCGGAAATCCGATCTCCGCGGCGTACGAGTACGACCCGTCGAACGTGCTGTGGCGAGCGATCACTCCGATGCCCACGGCGGGCACCCTCACCTTCGCGGCTCCGACGTACAGCCCCGACGCTGGCGGGATGATGTTCTTCGGCGGACGCACGAGCGCGATCGGCACGTCGCAGGCCACGTGGACGGTGCGACTCAATGGCACTCCGCGAGTGGTGCTCCCCACGCCGCTCACGCTCGATGAGTCGGTGATGTCTGTGTTGCCCGCGACGGGGAGCGACGTCGACGCGATGGACACGCTCACGTGGAACTGGACGCAGGATGGTGGAGCGCCGATCACGCTCTCGAGCACCAGCGTGGCGCAGCCGACGTTCACCACGCCCGCGGTGACTGCGCCTCAACAGTTCCGTTTCTCGGTGGTGTTGAGTGACGGAGTCGAGACGGCGACCGCGTTCGTCGACGTGAATGTGCGCGACAACGTGAACGAATTGCCGAGCGTCGATGCGGGACCGGATCAGTTCGTCGATGCGGGCACCACCGTACAACTGAGCGGGAGCGCCGATGATCCGAATCTCGAGACGATGACGTACTCGTGGGCGCAGACCTCTGGGCCGGCTGTCTCGCTTTCGCAGAGCACGGTGCTCAACCCGACCTTCGTCGCGCCCGCGCAGGGAGGCGTGGTGGTGCTCCGGCTCACTGCGACTGATTCGCGGCTGGGTGCGGGGTTCGGCTCGGTCTCGATCGACGTGCAGCCTCCTCCGGTGATCGACGCGGGTGTTGATGCAGGTTCAACGTCGGATGCAGGTTCGTCCTCGGATGCAGGCTCCGCCTCCGATGGCGGTGCTTCCGATGCCGGCCCTTCCGATGCGGGTGATTCTGATGCTGGCGAAGCAGATGCCGGCACGCCTGATGGCGGAATGGATGCTGGAGTTGCCGATGCTGGTGATGCCGACGCGGGTTCTTTGGATGCCGGCTCCCTCGATGTCGGAGCGCTCGACGCGGGTGACGGTGGTGAGGACGCGGGGACTTCTCGAGAGCGTCGTCTGCTCACGGTTGGCTGCGCATCGGTCGATGTTGCTCCGTTCTCGTTGCTCTTGATTGCGCTCGCTTCGCGCAAGAAGCGCCGCCCCTCTCCCCGACCCTCTCCCCGCTGACGCAGGGAGAGGGAGTTGCGTTGGGTCGGGAGATTGCACACACCCGCTACGACGGCGGCGGGAGGCGATATGGGGCGGAGCTTGTCCGGAGTCGTGGTGGCGCTTGCGCTAATCACGGGGATGAACGCGAGCGCGCAGAGCTTCAGCGCGACGTTCAGAAACGCACGCGGCAACAACTGGTGGATCGAGGTCGACGTCACGGCGAACCAGTCGCTCGCCGGAGTCGACGCGCGCATCGACGGTGGTGCGTGGCTCGCGTTGACGGGCACGAGCTGGGGCTCCTGGGCTCGCTCGTCGTTCGTCGACGACAATCACCTCGTGCAGTTCCGCGCGCGGAATGCAGCGGGCGCGGAGGCGCTCTCCGTTCGCTACTCGTGGCCCAGCGCGACGCCGATCGACACCACTCCTCCACCCGTTGGAGGCGGCGGAGGAACGACGGGCGGCGGCGGAGGAACGACGGGCGGTGGCGGAGGAGCGACGGGCGGTGGCGGAGGAACGACGGGCGGCGGCGGAGGAACGACGGGCGGTGGTGGAGGAGCAAGTTCGTTCACCGCGACCTTCAGAAATCCGCGCGGCAACAACTGGTGGGTCGAGGTTGAGGTCTCGGCGAATCAAACGCTGACCGGAATCGACGCGCGCTCGAGCGGCGGAGCCTGGACTCCGCTGGACGCGACGAGCTGGGGCTCGTGGGCGAAATCGATCAACGTCGCGAACAACGCGATCGTCGAGTTCCGCGCGAACAGTTCGAGCGGCGCCTCAGTCATCTCAGGACGCTACCTGTGGCCCGCTGCAACTCCTGTCGGCGGAGGCGCGGGCGGCGGCAGCGGTGGAGGCACGGCGGGCGGAGTCGCAGGAACTGGCGGAGGATCGGGCGGTGGCACCGCCGGCGGCGTCGCAGGAACTGGCGGTGGATCTGGAGGTGGCGTCGCCGCAGGTGGAGGTGGCGGAGTCAGCGGTCCCGACGTGCTCGTCACGGTGCACGCCGATCGCAGCCCGCACGGAATCGTCGCGCCCGTGCGAATCGATCGCCGCTTCTACGGCATGAACATCGCGAACTGGCGCTCGCAAGACTACGAGCCGACCATCGATCCCGCGTTCGGCGCGTATCTCCACGCGCTGCGCCCCGGCGTGTTGCGCTGGCCTCCGGGGGAGACCTCGCAGGACACCGTGTGGACGCGCGGCGGTGCGGGACAGACGGGCAGCTACGCGATCACTCCGGCGGACATCGACGCGTACATTGCGTTGTGCCGCGCGATGGGCGCTGACCCGCTCTTCACCATCAACATCAAGACCGGCACCATCGCGGCCGCGGTCGATCTCCTGCGCTTCTTGAATCTCGAGCG
>CBIHPJ010000584.1:0-6071 GCA_966211295.1 uncultured Myxococcales bacterium
ACTGTCCGGTCGACGTGAGCGCCGGCGTGGGCGGCAACTTCAACAGCGGCACGGTCTTCGAGTTCCGCCTCGCGCAGCCAGACTTCATGACGCAGCCCCTTCACACTGGAGAAGTGGTGTCGATCGATGGAGGGATTCGGCCTGAGCCGAGCGACTTCATGCCCCCCCGTTTGCCGCGCGAGTACCTCGTGGGCTGCGGTTGTTCGGGTGCGCCGGTGGAAGGACTGGTTGTGTTGATGCTTGCGCTAATGTCGCGGCGTGCTGCTCATGTTGGTGCTGCTCGCGCTCCCTGAACGCGTCACCCTGAAGACACCGACCGAGACGTTCACTGCCACCCACGAGATCGTCGTGCACGATGGTCACCTCTGGTGGCGGCGCCACGGAGAGCGCTGGACGTTGCTCCCGCCCGACGGGCTCCCCGCACCTCGCGGAAGATTGGAGGCGCTCAAAGAAGAGCTCCCCGTCGCCGTGAAACTCTTCCGCCGTCCAGAGCGCGTCGAGCAACTCTCCGCCGACGGAGACAACCTGATCGCCATCGGCAACGACGGCACCATCTATTACGCGAAGCTCTCCACGCTCGATTGGGTCGACGAGTGGGGACCGACGGGCCTCGCCGCGCCGCTCTCGGTGAAAGGACTCGACGCGTTCGCGATGAGTCACCGGAAGATCGCCTACGAAGATCTCGACGGAAATCCGCATCCGGTCTCCGCGGGAGTGACCACGCTCTACGGAATGCGCAACGGAGGAAGCACGCTCTCGTACGCAGATCCCTGGCTGCCGCCGAACTGGGAGCGCACCATCTGCTTGCCCGAGCGCGGCCGCTTCATCGCGAGTGCGATGTCCGCGAGCGCATCGACGGTCTTCGTGATGGACGCTTCAGGTCGCAGCTTCACGCGGCTGATCGACTTCGACATTCACGGCGACAACCCCGCGCTGCCGTACTCCTACGCGCGCGAAAAGCGCACGGGTCCGAAGAGCGGCATTCGCACGCTGCCTGGGCCCGAGTGGATCTCGCAACCCCCGATTCAGGGAAAGCACACCACGCGCATCACCATCGCGCAGACGGGACCGACCAACGGCGATCGCGAGTTGCGCGTCGAAGGTGACGGAGGTCTCTGGAGCAAACGCATCAACGATTCGGAATGGAAGTTCACCTCGACGGGAGCTCCCGCTTCGCGTCCGTTCGTGCTGAACCAACCGCCTCCACACAATCCCTCACGCGACACCGTGCTGCGCGCGAAAAACCCGTGGCCCGGCACGCAGATCAGCCTCGAAGACTGGAACCCCGGGTGCGATCCCGCGGTGCTGAGAATCGAAGCGGGCGCTGAAGTGCTCACGCTCGCGCTGCCGTTTCACGATGGGCTCGAGCTCGGTGGGAAGTACGAAGGCGCGCTCCTCCTGCCTCCGGGGAAATCGCCGTGGCTCAGCAAGCTCAAGGTGCTCTCGCTCGGAAGGCCGTACCTCGACGTCGAGCTCGAGGTGACGCAGGACGAAGTGCATCTGGTGAAGTTGCCGCTGATCGACTTGAGCTTCGCGCGATGAGAGCCCTCGTTCTCCTGGTCCTGCTGACGGGTTGCCAGTGCAAGAAGGATCCAGAGCCGGCGTCGGCCGAGAGCGTGCTCCTGCCGATCCCCGATCGACAGTGGGCGGCTGGCGCGCCGGACGAAGGCTGGTGCGGAGAGACCAGCATTCAGATGATCGGTCTCCACTACGGCGCGTGGCTTCCGCAGCCGGTGATCAATCAGCTCGGCCGCCCGGCGCACGTGGATCTCTGGGAGGAAGACATTCCCAAGGCGCTCGATGCGGTCGGGCTTCGCTACGTCACCGCGACCGCCACCACGCGCGAAGACTTCATCGCGTGGATCAAGTCTCACCTGCGCCAGGGACATCCGGTGATCGTCGGCGCGAAGTTGTTCCCCACTGATCATCCCGAATGGGACGTGGATCACCTGATGCCGATCGTCGGGTTCTCCCCGCTCGGGCTCACCTTCAACACCAACCTCGAAGCGGGCCAGCTCGAGGTCACGTACGCCGCGCTCGGAGAGACGAAGAACGGAATCTCGTTCGTGAGTCCCACCGGCAAGTTCTACGGCTACGCAGTGCTGGGCTTCGAAGCAGACGCGCCGCGCGCGAGTTTCCGAGTGCTCAAGGAGACGAAGGATTCACTGCAGCTCGCGGTGGAGGCGGAAGGGCCCGCGTGGCTGGTGGAGCGCGTTGAGCCCGACGGCGGAGTTCGCACCGCGCCACTCAGCCACGTGATCGAGCTGAACCCGACCGAGTTGGCGCGCGTGCGCTTGCGAGCCTCAGCGAACTAGTCCGAGCTCACGAAAGCGACGGAGCACGTCTTTCTCGAGCGCGCGCTCGAACACCACTTTCCGTTCGTCGTTCTTCAGGTGACCGAAGGGATTGCGCACGTCGTCGCTGTCGTCGTGACCGCAGCCCTCGAAGACCGCCTCGTGCGCGCTCTGCAGATCATCCTTGAGGCGCGCTTTCACCCGACGCTTCTCCTTCGCGGAGAGCAGCGGCAGCAGCTGAGGCAACAGCGTCCATCCCAACTGGCCGTGGAAGGACTCGTCTCGCGTGAGCGCGGTGACGACCTCCTTCGCGAGCGGATCCTTCGTCACCTTCCGCGTGGCCGCGAGGATCGCGGTGGAGATCGTCTCGCCGATGCACAAACTCCCCGTGAGCGTCTGCACCACGCGAACCTGCAGCGTCTCGCGATCATCACTGCGCACCCACTTGGGCTCGCCGGGGATCTCGTCGGTGCCTCCGAGCGCGTTCACCAATCGGCGACACAGCTCGACGTGCCTCGCCTCGTCGCGCACCACCCGCACCGCCGCGGTGATGATGTCGAAGGCGCAGCCGAGCTCGGTGACCTCGAGCAGGAATTCGCTGAAGCCGACCTGCGAGCGGTACTCGTCGAGCGTGCGCAGCTGCCACGCCTCCTTCGCCCACGAGAGGGTGTCGCAGTCGTAGGCGCTCGCGTCGAACTCGGCGAACGCCTCGGCGCTCAAGGATTGCGGCAGCGCTTCATCGAAGAAGCGCCGCTGGACGTTGGCGAGGCCGGGGTTGGCCGCGCCCAGGTTGAGCACTGCCGAGGTCACCTGATCACTTCACCGAGTTCGGCATCGGATTCACGGTCGGCCGCACCACGGGCTTCGTGGGCTTGTTCGGCATCGGGTTGACCGTGGGCTTCACCACCGGCTTGGTCGGCTTGTTCGGCACCGGGTTCACCGTGGGCCGCACGTCGACCGGCTTGGTCGGCTTGTTCGGGATCGGGTTGACCGTGGGCTTCACCGCCGGCTTCGTCGGCTTGTTCGGAACCGGGTTCAGCGCCGGGCCCCAATTCGACGGCTTCGTCGGCTTGTTCGGCATCGGATTCACCGTCGGCTTGGGCTTCGTCGGCCGATTCGGGATCGGGTTCATGATGGGGCGATTCGAGCGGCGAGTGCTGGTCATGGAAGGAGCTCCAGACGACGGGAAGGACGGCTGAGAGGACAGACACGCTACCCCCAAGCCGAGCGCCACGCGTAGCCACTTCCGCGAGATCTCAAAGTCTGATCAATAGTCGGCATGCGACGTCTCCCGGTGCTCTTGATCGCGTGTCTGGCCGGCTGTGACTGCCAGCCTCCTCCGCAGCCGATGGATGATGCAGGCGTCGACGCAGGCACCACCGACGCGGGAATGATCAGCGGGGAGCTCAGCCTCGCGTTCGATCCCTTCGGCGACGTGCTGCGTGGCCAGACGGAGACGCACCAGCTCCACTTCAAGAACTCGGGTTCGGCTGCGGCCGAGGTGACGGGCATCGCAGTGACGGGCGATTCGTTCGCGTTGGTCGGTAACAGCTCGATCAGCGTTCCGGCGAACGGAGAGATCGTGCTCGCTGTTTCCTTCACTCCCAGCGCCCTCGGACCGCAGCAAGGCACGCTCACCTGGAATGGGAACGTCGTGCAGCTCACCGGCCGCGGAATTGGGCCCGCTGCGCAGGTCGCGCCCATGACGATCGATCTCGGAGTCGTGCCGCTCTACGACGGCGCCCTCGCGACGGCCTCGAGCGCGCTCACGGTGAACAACGTCGGGCTCGGTGCAGACCTGCTGGCGTTCTTCGAAGTGCAGCCTACGGGCAACACGCCGGCAGGAGAGCTGTGCGTGGGTGACTGCTCCAGCGCCGGAGTAACCATCGGCGCCGGCGAGTCGAGCGCCCTTCCGGTGCAGCTCACCACCACGAGTGCGGGCATGAAGACGTGGGACGTGCGTGTGCTCTCGAACGATCCCTCGATGCCGATGCGGACCGTCACGGTGACCGCTGACGTCGTGGCTCGGCCGACGTGTCAGTTCGCGGTCCCGGCGTCGCTCGCCTTCGGCTTGATGAGCCCGCCCGACACGCGCGAGCTCGAGGTAATCCTCGAGAACGTGGGCACCGAGAACTGCGAGGTCAGCAATCTCATGCTGAGCGATCCCACTCCGATGCAGTCCACTCCGCTCTTCTCGCTGGTGAATGCAGCGGTGGGACCGCAGACGATCGCGCCCGGTGAGTTGCTGCGAGTGCTGGTGCGCGCTGCGCCCCAGGGCGCGGTGCCCTCGATGCAGAGCACCGTGACCGCGGAGCTTCGCTTCGCCATCAATCATCCAGATGGCTTCGCGCGCGTGCCGATCTCCATCGAGCTCGGCCCGACGTGTCTGTCCGTCGCACCGTCACCCGTGGACTTCGGAACCGTGCAGACGGGCTGCCGCTCCGCGGATCGAACGATCACCATCCGCAACCTCTGTGGTCACCCGCTCACTTTCACGAGCGTGGCGTTGCCAGGCTTCTCTTCGTTCTCGGTCTCCGCCGCTGTCCCAACCCAGATCGGCCAGACGTACACCATCACCGCGCGTTTCACGCCGTTCACCACCGGCCCTTCGCGTGACGTGATCAACGTGACGTGGACCGACCTGGGCGCGACGAAGCACCTCACCATTCCGCTCGTCGGCGAGGCGAACGCGACGGGGGAGAACATCGATCGCTTCCCCGCGGGCACGACCAAGCTCGACCTGCTCCTGGCGATCGACGACTCAGTCTCGATGACGCCGAAGGTCCCGATGCTCAACGCGCAACTCCCTCACCTCCTCACTGCGCTCGCGAGCAACAACGTCGACTTCCGGATCGGAGTCATCGATGCGGACGACACCACGGGCGCCGTGTTGCGTAGGACGAGTACGGGGCTGCGCTGGGTGACTCCTTCGACGCCCGCGTTGGCGATGCGCTTTGCGGAGCTGACCGCGTTCCAGGGCCTGCACGACAACGAGCAGTGCGAGTTCGCGGTGCTGAAGGCGCTGACTACGAACGCGGCGGATCCGATGCTGAACGGCGGCTTCCTTCGGCCTGACGCCATGCTCGACGTGGTGTGCATCACCGACAAGTCCGACACGAACCTCCTGCTGCAGGATCTGCTGCAAGCCGCTGGAGCTGGGCGCCGCTTCGTGTGGGACGACATCGGGCCGGTGAACCAGGGGAGCCCGATGTGCACGGTCGACCTGACCCCGCGCCCCGGCCTCAAGCACCACGAGATGACGGGTGGACAGATCCTCGACATCTGCGCCACCGACTGGTCGCCGATCCTCGACACGATCGCGGCGCGCGCCACGGGGTCACGCGTGTTCTTCCCGCTGAAGGTCACTCCCGATCTGTTCGGGACTCCGCCGATGAGCGTGAGCATCGCGGGACAGAACGTGGACTCGAGCACCGACGGCGGCACCTCGGTATGGAGCTGGGAGAGCACTCCGAACGCGGTGGTGTTCTCTCCGCTGTTCGCGCCGCTCGCGACCGAGCCGGTGACGGTCAGCTACCCCGTCGCCTGCATGCCTTGAAATTCCCCGTCAGGACTTTCGCGAAGGTTCCGTCTCGACGCGCATGAACGCCGCGCGCCGCCAGATTCGAGATCATCGAGACATTCGAGATCGCATCGCTGCGCGGATCATTTCGCGCTGATCGCTCTCACTGCTGATCAAACCGGTCGCTCTCACTGCTGATCAAACCGGGACGTCGCTCAACGGCAGGGCAACCGTCTGATACGCGGAAGACGGTGGTT
>CBIHPJ010000585.1:0-6071 GCA_966211295.1 uncultured Myxococcales bacterium
TCAAGAAGTTGGGCTTCGTCCTGTTGGGGACTCACAGCGAGAAAGTTCCGCTCGGTCCCTCGCGTCTGTTCCTCGACGGAAAGCACCCGGAGCATCCGGTGATCGCCTCGCTCACCACCAACCGCGACGAGCAGGACGAGCTCCTCTTCGTCACGCAGTCCGATCGCGGCTTCGTGGTCACCGCGAACTACCGCCGACTCGCGACCGAGGTGCCGGGCGAGTACCTCGCGGGCGGTCTCGAAGGCGCTTCACCCGAGCGATTGCTCAAAGCGCACCTGCGTCGCGTGCCCGAGATCGGCACAGCAAAAGTCATCGGGACTCTCGAAGATCGCGTCGTCGCCGCTCGCGACTGGTATTCGCGATCGGGAAAACCTGAGTTGCGTCAACAGCATGCAGTTGGACTGTTGTGGACGCTGGGCGCACTTGGCATGGTGGCGGCCGCTTTGTTCAGGCTCCTGTCCTGAAAAGAAAACTCAAAAACCAAAATGAAGAGCGCATCGAAGCAAGAAGAGATCGTCTTCCTCGGCGGCAAACGCACCGCGTTCGGCACGTTCGGCGGATCGCTGAAGGATCTGTCGGCCACCGATCTCGCGGTCGAGACCGCGAAGGCCACCCTGGCGCAGGCGAAGGTCAGCGCTGAAGACGTCGACCACGTCGTCTACGGCAACGTGATCCAGTCGAGCACCGACGCGATCTACCTCGCGCGGCACATCGGGCTGAAGACCGGCGTCCCCACCAACATCGGAGCGCTCACGCTCAACCGCCTCTGCGGCTCCGGCTTCCAGGCGTACGTCACCGCCGCCGAGATGATGATCACCGAGCAGGCGCAGTGCGTGCTCGCGGGCGGCACCGAGTCGATGAGCCAGGCGCCTCACGTGGTGCGCGGCGCGCGCTGGGGACTTCCGCTCGGGAAGAGCGGCCTCGAAGACACCCTGATGACGGGCCTCTTCGACACGTACCCCAACATCCCCATGGGGATGACCGCGGAGAACCTCGCCGAGCAGTACAAGCTCACGCAGGACGAGGTCGACTCCTTCAGCGTCGAGAGCCAGAAGCGCTACCAGGCGGCGCACGAGGCCGGCCGCTTCGCGCAGGAGATCTCGCCCGTCGAGCTCAAGTCGAAGAAGGGCTCCACCATCTTCGCGAAGGACGAGCACCCGCGCCCTGAGTCCACCGTCGAGGGCTTCAAGAAGTTGCCCAAGGTCTTCAAGAAGGACGGCGTGATTCACCCCGGCGCAGCGTCAGGCATCAACGACGGCGCGGCCTCCGCTCTTCTCTCCACGCGTTCGTTCGCGGACAAGAAGGGCCTCAAGCCGATCGGCCGCCTGATCAACTGGGCGAGCGTCGGGTGCGATCCGCGCATCATGGGCATCGGTCCGGCTCCCGCGATCCGCAAGCTGATGGAGCGCGCTGAGTTCAAGCTGAGCGACATCGATCTCTTCGAGGTGAACGAGGCCTTCTCGCCTCAGTACCTCGCGGTCGAGAAGGAGCTGGGGCTCCCGCGCGATCGCACCAACGTCGACGGTGGCGCCATCGCCATCGGTCACCCGCTCGCCGCTTCGGGAGCGCGGATCACGCTTCATCTGTTGTACGAGCTCAAGCGTCGCGGCGCCCGTTACGGCGTCGGCAGCGCGTGTATTGGCGGCGGGCAGGGCATCGCAGTTCTCGTGGAGGCCATGTGACGAACGTTCCTGATGCAAAGGCACTGCGCGATCGCGCGAAGCAGCTCGCTGAAGAGCGGCGCAATGAGCGGAAGAACCGCAAGCGCAAGTGCAGCCTGTGTGGCACCGAGGAGTCTGAGAAGACGCCCTTCGTTGCTCACCCCGACGGCATCGGTCCGTCGTGCAAGGAGCCTTCGCTCTGCGAGAACTACCGCGCGAAGGCGGCCGGCATCCGCTGACACTGATCTCCAGCGAGCCTGGAGGAGCCTGGTGTCAGATCACCCCAGCTTCAGTGGGCTTCGGAGTGCGGGCGACCCCCCCTCTGGAAGTCCAGTGACCCATTGCTGGCGCCTGCAGAAACGGGCATGTGTGAGGCGGGACTACGGGCATCAGTGCTTAGATCCCACGTGCAACAAAGGCCGGGAGGGACCCCGGTCTCATGCAGTTGGCGTTTGCTCATTCCTGGGCGAGGGAAAGACAAGTCATGGCTATTCCGCAATTCACGGGTGTGAAGGTGTTCTCGACGACGCTCGCGCGCGATCGCGAAGTGATGGGCGAGAAGATTACGACCTGGCTCAAGGACAACCCGTCGGCAGACATCGTCGACAAGGAAGTCACGCAGAGCTCCGACAAGGAGTTCCACTGTCTGACGGTCACGCTGTTCTACAAGCAGAAGTAGGAGCGGAAGTAATCCCGCGGCAGTAAGGAGAGGCGATGGCCCAGGTCTCCTTCCGCATGCCTCAGATTCGGAGCGCTGCGGGAGCGATCGCCATCGCGATGATCGTCAGCTCCGTCTTGGTGGCGGTCATCAAGCCCCTCGGAGCATTCGTGCTGCTCACCCCACAGCTCGTGGTCCAGGGCTTCGTGTGGCAGCTGCTCAGCTACGGGCTCATCGAGACGTCGCCGATGGGCATCATCTTCGGCGCGATCATCCTGTGGAATCTGGGTGGTCTGCTCGAGATGACGTGGGGCCGGAAGCGCTTCCTCTGGTTCTCGTTCGGCATCCTGCTCCTCGCAGGAATCGCCACCACGATCCTCAGCCTCCTCGTGCCGGGGCTCGTGGCGCAGGGATATCCCGGCGGCATGGTGCTCACGGGCGCCCTCTGGGTTTCCTACGGACTGCAGATCGGGCGGGGCCAGACGAACTTCTGGGGCCTGCCGGTCACCGGCAACACCCTGGCGCTCATCGGTGCCGGCTTCGTTCTGCTGAACGGCGTCTTCGGCAGCATCGCGATGGTGATTCCCGAGGCGTTCGGACTGCTCTTCGCCTACTTCTACATTCGCGGCGCGCAGCCCAGTCAGCTCTGGTACCGCTTCCGGTCGTGGCGGCTTGATCGAGATCTGAAGAAGCGCTCGGCCCATCTGCGCGGCATCGATGGCGGGCGGCGCAACGTCGGCGGCGACTCCGATCGCTACATGCACTGAGCAAGACTGACCTCCTCCTTGAGAGAGAGGCAGTCGACGCGTGAATGGGCTAATTCCGCCGGCGGTGTACCGGCCCGGTCTGTTGCTCATTCTCACTGCGTTGCTCCTCTGCACCTCGTGTCGCGACGAGGCGGCTGAGGCGTTCGTTCGCGCGGAGCTGCAGCACAAGGCGCTCATCGATCAAGGCACCCCGCCGCAGGATCCCCGCTTCGACGCGGTGATCGCTGATCTGCAGAAGGTGACTCCGAAGTCTCGGCACTACGAGGCTGCGCAGAAGCTGCTCAAGAGCGTGGAAGCGGGGCGAAGCGCGAGGGTGCGCACGCCGCTCGCGCTCGGAGGAAATGGTCGTCGGCCGCTTCAGCTCGAGGCGCAGCTGGCTGCGTGCGCGAGGCTCGCGCAGATCGCGGGCGCGGATGGAGGCGTCGATCAGCGCGCGATGGTGGCGCTGGAGAAGTGCCGGCGTGAGGCAGAGGAGCTGGAGCTCCGCTACTCACACCCCGAGGAATACGAAGACGGCGGGGCGCACCCGTGACTCGTGAGCCCTCTCACCTCTCCCTGCGCAGCGGGGGGAGGTCGGCCGCAGGCCGGGAGGGGGGCTCACTTCGCACGGATCGCCCCTCACCCCGACCCTCTCCCCGCTCCGCAGGGAGCGCCCAGCGCGGGGTGCAAACGTGACGACCGATCACGATCTCCTGCAAGCGATCTTCGTGCAGCAGCTCGGCTTCGCTCCCGCGAGCGAGGTGATGGCCGCGGGCGCACAGTGGCTGGTGCAGCGAGAGAAAGGCGCGTCGCTGGGAGACGTGCTGCAGGCGCGCGGGATCCTCGACAAGAAGCAGCTCGCGTTGGTCGACGCGCTCGTCGCGGAAGCGGTGGCCGCGCACGGAGGGGACGCCGCGATCACGCTCACCAGCTTGCCGCCGATGTCCCAGGACTCGCTCACCGGCCTCGCCTCCACGCTGCGACCTGGAGAGACGCCGGATCCCGTCACCGCCGCTGGAGTCTCTCCGCTCGACCTCACCACGCCCACGAGCTCGTTCGACAGCCTCGAGACTCCGGACAACATCGGCGTGGAGGCGAAGGGCCGCTACACCTTCGACACCGGAAAGAAGAACCGCGTCGAAGAGCTGGGTCGCGGCGGAGCAGGGCGCGTGGTGGTGGCGCGCGATCACTTCCTCTCGCGCGACGTCGCGATGAAGGAGCTGCACCGCGAAGTCACCCAGAACGTGAAGTACGACACGCTGCACGTGCGGAACCTGGAGGCGCGCTTTCTCCGCGAGGCGCGCGTCACGGGGCAGCTCGAGCACCCGGCCATCGTTCCCGTGTACGAGCTGGGCCGCCGACGCGACGGCACGATGTACTACACGATGCGGCGCGTTCGCGGCCGCACACTGGCGCAGGCGCTCTCGGACACCTCGAGTCTCGAGGGGCGGCTCGCGTTGTTGCCCGACCTCCTCACGGCATCGCGCGCGGTCGCGGCTGCACATCACCGGCAGGTGGTGCACCGCGATCTCAAGCCGCAGAACGTGATGCTCGGGCCCCACGGCGAGACCTACGTGATGGACTGGGGACTCGCGCGCGTGATGGGCCGCGCCGATCGCACGCGCAGCTCGGTGCAGCTCGCGCCCGATCTCACCGGTGGCCGCGATTTGGGGCCGGTGGGCACGCCTTCGTACATGTCGCCCGAGCAGGCACAGGGCGATCGGGACTCGCTCGACGCCCGCGCAGATGTGTGGGGCCTGGGAGCGATGCTCTTCGAGATCCTCACCGGGCGCGCGCCGTACCTCGGGAGGAGCCCGTGGGACGTGCTCGCCGAGGTACGCACGCGGCCTCCGCCGAGAGTGCGTACGTTATGTCCGAGTGCGCCGCCTGAGTTGGCCGCGGTGTGCGAGCGCGCGCTCGCGTGGAACATCGAGAATCGGTACCCGAACGCGGGGGAGTTGGCCGAGGAGCTCGAGGCCTTTCTCGCGGGGCGGCGCGTGCGTGCGTACGACTACACCTTCCGCGAAGTGGCGGGACGCGTGCTGCGTCGTCATCGCGCGAAGGCGACGTTGGCGTTGGCGACGTTCGTGTCGCTGCTGGTGCTCGGAGTGGTGTCGGCGGTGAGCGTGGGGCGCGAGCGCGATGAAGCCCGGCAGATGGCGCGCTTCTTCCTCGCTGACGTGGCGCCGACGTTGTCCGACGTGCCCGGCACCACGGAGGTGTTGGGTCAGCTCTCGCACAACGCGCTCGAGGCGTTCTCGGCCGACATCGATCCGGTGCGGAGCTCCCGGGAGGATCGGCTGCTGCTCGCGCGCACCTGGAACGGGCTCGCACATCAGAACTGGCGATTGGGCCGGAGACCCGAGGCGCACGAGGCGCTCACCCAGGCGCAGCGCATGTTGGGACCGCTGCTCGAGCAGACGCCGGATGATCCCGACGCGCTCTCGGCGCAGCTCGAGCACGAGGTGTGGCGCGCGGACCTGCTGTTCGACGAGGGGAACGAGGCGGAGTCGCTCTCGGTGTTGGAAGGACAGCTGGAGCGCTCGCAGCGGGTGAAGGCGATGGCGCCTTCGAATCCGTCGGTGTTGTCGGTGCATTCGCTGTTGTTGTCCCGTGTGTCGATCATGCGCTCGTTCCGCGGGGAGACGCGGCTGGCGCTCGAGCTCACCCGGCGCGCGACGGAGTCGGCGTGGGAGTACTACCGGGTGGCGCCCGACGATCCGAAAGCGGCGGTGTCGGTGCTCGATCAGAGCGACACATTGGCGCTCGGGTTGTTCTCGGTGGGCAATCGCACCGAGGCGCTGAGCGTGCTGCGGAGCGGGGTGCAGTTCGCGGAGAAGATGCGCGCGAAGCGCGACTCGCGCGAGCTGCAGGCGACGCACTCGTGGGTGTTGTCGACGTTGGCGCGGGGGCTTCACCCCGTGAAGGATCGTGCGGAGCGGCGGCAGGTATTGGCGGATGGGCGCCGGTTGCTGGCCGACATTCTGGCTGCGGATCCCGGGCGCA
>CBIHPJ010000586.1:0-6057 GCA_966211295.1 uncultured Myxococcales bacterium
TGCAGTACTCGCTGGGCGACGGTGGCTCTGGCTCGATCTCGCTCCCCTCGTACACGGTGAACCCGCAGAGCTTCGCGCTCCTCGGCGCGGGCTCCGTCGACGCGGGCTTCGTTCCCATGGCGAACGTGCAGATCCGCACCACCGACTTCGCGCTGCGGCTGCTCAACGCGAGCGCGAGCGGCGTGGACTTCATCCGCTCGGGTTCTTCCACCGTGCCGGCTCCCACGGGGACGACGTGGAACGGGCTCAACTTGCCGAACCCCACCGTCGCCACCAGCCAGTCGCTCGTGCGCAACCTCTTCAGTCCCGACAGCGATTCAGCGGCTGATTGGACGCTCGCTCCCAACGCGTCGCCGCTGCGCATCTGCCCGCGCCCCAGCCTCTGCGGAACGAGTTGCCTCGACGTGGAGAACGATCACGACAACTGCGGCGGCTGCGGCAACGTGTGCACCACCAGCCAGGTCTGCCGCACCGGCAAGTGCGTGGCGGGCAGCGGCACGCTCCTGATCTCGGAGTACCGCCTCGATCCCGTCCCGATGGTCGAGCTCTACAACCCGGGCTCGAGCAGCGTGCCGCTCGGCGGCTATCGCGTGCAGGTCGCGGGCACCGGCATGTGGCTCTTCACCTTCCCCACGGGGCGCGTGCTCGCTCCGGGCGGCTTCGTGGTGATCTACGCGGGCGCTGGCATCGACGACAACGTCACCACCTACGCGGGCTCGGCGCCGCCCGCGGGTGCGTTCACCGACACCTCGGCGGTCACGCTCTACAACGGCACCACCGGCGTGGACTTCGTGCGCTTCGGCATGTCATCGGTGCTGCCTCCCTCGGGGCTCTCGTGGTTCGGCCCGGGTCCCACGTATCCGCCGATCTCTCAGGCTGATCTCTCGGTGCACCGCCGGCTCGACTCGTCGGACTCGGACGACGCGTTCAACTTCTTCACGTACACGCCGAGCACCACCGGGTTCGCCTGCCAGGGGGGCCTGTCGTTGTGCTCAGGCCGCTGCGTGAACTTGAGCGTGAACGCAGGCAACTGCGGCAGCTGCGGCAACGTCTGCAGCGCGCCCCAGTCCTGCGTGAACGGCGCCTGCG
Organism: uncultured Myxococcales bacterium; assembly: GCA_966211295.1. Taxonomy (GTDB): domain Bacteria; phylum Myxococcota; class Myxococcia; order Myxococcales; family Myxococcaceae; genus Archangium_A. The sequence goes on from CBIHPJ010000586.1 coordinate 1,090, forward strand.
GCGGCGTGGGCTTCGTGGTGATCTCGCGCCTCTCGAACGACACGCCCGAGCGCATCGAGCTCTACAACGGCACCGCGACCAGCACCTCGCTCGACCTGCACTCGGTGGAGTGGATCACCGAGTCCGGCACCGACACCTTCAGCATTCCCATCAACACCACGGTGGCGTCGGGTGGCTACCTCACGCTCGTGGAGGGCAGCGGCACCAACACCGCGAGCACCATCTACATGAACAAGCAGATCGTCTGGTCCACGGAGATCGCGGTGAGCCTCAAGTCTCCCTCGAACCTCGGCATCGACTTCGTGCGCACCGGTCCTTCGGTCTCGATGCCCGCGCCGGGCACCACGTGGTCGGGCGTGAACGCGGCGAACCCGGTTGATCAGAGCACCACCGTGCTCGAGCGCAACGTGATGCTCCCTGACAGCAACACCGCGGCGGAGTGGACGATTCAGGGCCAGCTCTTCGGCTCGACCTGCACCTCGACCGCGGGCGTGTGCGGCTCGGGCTGCGCGAACCTGAACACCTCGAGCAGCAACTGCGGCGCGTGCGGGAACGGGTGCCCCGGCGGCTGCACGCTGGGCCAGTGCACCAAGGCCGCGGGCGGCGGCGGAACCCTCGACAATGGCCGCGTGCGCCTCACCGCGGGCAACGGCACCAACACGGGCCGCCTCGAGGTGTTCAACGCCGGCGAGTGGCGCATGGTGTGCGACGACATCTTTGACGGGAGCAACACAGGCCCCACGGTGGTGTGCCGCGAGCTCGGCTGGTCTGGCATGGCGTCGCAGTCCGACACCACCGGTCCCAACGACCTCTTCTGGTTGGACAGCGTGTCGTGCACCGGAAACGAAGCGTCGATCTTCGACTGTTCGCACAACGCGCTGGGGGTCGAGGACTGCTACTCAGGCGAAGCGATCTTCATCACCTGCAACTGAGCCATGCGCGCACTCCTCTTCGGTGGCTCGGGGATGATCGGTCAGGGCGTGCTGCGGGAGCTCCTGCAGCGCGCTGAGGTGACGAAGGTGATCTCCGTCGGCCGCACTTCGCTCGAGCAGAAGCACGAGAAGCTCGAGGAGCTGCTCCGCACCGATCTCTACGACTGGTCGGGAACCGAGAGCGCCTTCACCGGAATCGACGCGGTGTTCTTCTGTCTCGGCGTCTCCTCGGGCGGCATGAGCGAGGCGGAGTACACGAAGGTCAGCTACGAGCTCCCGATGAGCGTCGCGAAGGCGCTGATCAAGACCAGCCCGCAGGCGACGTTCTGCTTCATCTCGGGAGCGGGCACCGACTCCACCGAGAAGGGCCGCACCATGTGGGCGCGCGTGAAGGGCAAGACCGAGAACGAGCTGCAGAAGGTCGGCTTCAAGGCGGTCTATTGCTTCCGGCCCGGCTACATCCAACCCATGGATGGCATCGTCTCGAAGACGCCCTCCTACCGGACCATGTACAAGTTCACCGCTCCGCTCTACCCACTGTTCAAGGGCTTCAGCTCGGTGGTGACGTCGACGCGTCAGCTGGGCTTCGCCATGGTCGAGGTCGCGCTCAAGGGGTACTCGAAACCCATCCTCGAGAGCCGCGACCTCAACGCCGTTCGCTGATGCAAAAAGAACTCAGCCGAACTGATCGCTCTGAGTAGGGTCTCGCCCGTCGCTCGGTCACTGCCTTTCCACGCAGTCCATTCACCTTCAGGGGGTATCAAACATGAACATTAGCTATGGCATTTGGTTGATGTTGCTGGGAGCCGTCGCTGTCCCGAGTCTCATCATCGCCAAGCGTCCCGACGCGAAGCAGATGCTCGACAAGCTCACGCCGTACCAGGGCTGGATCGGCGCGGTCTCGTGTCTGTGGGGCGTCTGGGGAATCATCTCCTGCGTTCTCAACATCTCGTGGATGTCCGTCGCGCCCATCGGCTGGATCACCTGGCTCGCGGGCTCGGTTCTCCAGGCGGCGCTCGGTCTCATCCTCGGCATCGGCACGCTGAAGACGTTCATCAAGAACCCGCAGGCGCAGCAGAAGATGGACGAGACGCTGGCGAAGATCGCGCCCAAGCAGGGCGTGCTCGGCCTCGGCGCCATCGGCCTCGGCCTCTGGGAGATCGTCGCGAGCTTCATCTTCCACTGAGCCGCTGACGATTTTCTGAAGTGCGCTCGGGCGGGATCCTTCAAAGGGGTCCCGCTCGAGTCGTTTCAGCGGCTACTTCTTCTTCGCCGCGTTCTCCGCCTCGATGCGGAGGAACTGCGCGTTCAACTGCTCGAGCGCGTTCGCCCGGCCGTCCTTCGCGCGAGCGGTGGCCACGTTCTCGAGATCCTTCATGCGGAAGACGTAGTCAGCGCCGGCGTTGGCCGCCCCGTTCGCTTTCTGAAGCTCCCACGCGCGCACACTCCACATCGCGGCGGTCTCGAGCGGCACGTTGCCTTCGCGATAACCCGTGGCCGCGAGTCGATACGCCTTGAGCGCGACATCGAGTCGTTCATCCGCGGCGAATGCGGTGGAGGCGAGCAGGGCAACGACGAGTGCGAGCTTCATGCGCCGCGATTTCGCAAAGGGTCAACGCTCGCGCAAGCGGCGAACCATTGGTTATCGATGTGCAAGCAATTAGTAACCGCCGGTTCAGAGGTCCCGTGCCTAGATTTTCTGCATGTCCACCCCTCGTCCCTGGCGTCTCGGTTTCGTGGTCGCTCCGTGGCTGCTGCTCATCCTCGGGAGCGCTGTGATCTCGGTGCCCTTCGTCGCGTTCCTCAGCATGGTGCTGGTACCGCTGGGCGCAGCCGGAATCACCCTCGCGGTGGTTCTCATTCCCTCGGGCGGACTATGGGAAAGGGCGCTCGCCGCAGCGGCCGCGCTCTTCCTCGCGGGACTCGCGGTGCACGCCGCGGGGACAGGCGCGTGGACGGTGATCGCGTGGGATCGCGCGAGTCAGCCCGGCGGCGGCGCTGGAACTCCCACGGCCGGGCCTGGCTACTGGCTCCTGGTGCTTGGGCTGAACCTGCTCGGAGCCGCCGTGCTCTTCATGGCGAACAAGCTCAGGCTCGGCGAGGATCGGAAAACCAACCTCCGGCTCACTCTGTTGCTGGGAAGTACGCCCGTCGTCGCGCTGCTTGGACTCTTTGTCGCGTCGCGCTTTCTCCCGCTGGACGCTTGAGACTTCAACCCTCACCCCGACCCTCTCCCGAAGAGAGGGAGACACAGGGGTGAGGGCCCTGCACCCGCTTACGGCTCGAGCACCAGCGTGGTGACGCTCTGCGCGGGCATCGTGTAGCGAACCGCGTTCTGCGTGAGCACCAGGTCAGTGCCGCGCATGGAGTTCGGACTGGCCGAGGTGAGCTGGTACACCCGCGCCCGCGACAGCAGCGACGAGTGCGCGATGGTGAGCGCCGCGACCTTCTGCGTGCTCGCCTTGTTGATCAGCACCAGCACCACGCGGTTCGGATTGGTGGAGTCCACGCTCGCGTACACCGAGGTGTTCACCGTGTCGGTGTTCGACGCCCTCACCGAGGTGTCGCCGAACGCGCCGCCCGTACCGTCGTAGCTGCGGAACATCGCGAACGCCGCGGTGATGAACGGAATGTTGCTGCCGTTCATCGGCCACAGCGCGCCGGTGTGCACGCCTTCGCGACCGAAGATGCCGAGCACGTCAGCCTGCGCGATGGCGCCCGAGATGTGGCTGCCGCCGCCGTAGTAGTACTCGGTGAAGGCGAGCTCGGTGCCCGGGTAGTGCGCGGCGATCTTCGTCTTCATCGAGTTGATCAGGTTGATCGCGCGATTGCCGTTCGACGAGGTGATCCAGCTGGTCTCCACGTAGGTCGGATCCCACAGCGAACGAGGCGCCTGCATGCGCGCCGCGGCCACCGCGGTGCTGACGTCCTCTCCGATCACGCGCACGTTGTTGCCGCGCGCCTCGGGGTACCAGTGGAGATCGAGCACATCCATCAACCGCTTGCCCGCCGACGTGCTCGCGTTGCGCATGCCGTCGAGGAAGAAGTCGGTGAAGTCGCGGCCAGCGCCGTCAGCAGCGCCCTGCAGGTTGGTGAACCCGCCGTAGCCGTAGCTCACGAAGCCGAAGATCTTGCCTTGCGGCGCCACGGCCTTCACCGCCGTCGCGTGCGCGATGCTCTTGCTGAGCAGCTCCGAGTACGTGACCGGGGTCGGGTGGATCCACGAGTGCGTCTCGGACCAGAGATCGGGCTCGTTATCGAGCGAGTAGAAGATCTCGCGCGAAGGATCCTGGTGAGCGGTGGGGAAGGTGCTCTCGAGCCACGACACGAACTCGTCCTGGCTCACGGCGTTGTCGGTGAGGCTGGGCGGATAGGTGAACGCTGAGCCCTTCGTCGCGCGCGTCGGAATGAAGCGCGAGGCGATCGGCTGATTGAGCACGCTGGTGCCGAGCTTGTCGGCAGCGACCCAACCGAGCATCGGCACGGTGACCATGGTGGCACCACCCGCGGCGCGAGCGTTCGCGACTCCCACTCGCACGGCTTCGCCGGGAGTGCTGCTGTTGCTCAGGTAACCGTCGCTCTGGTGGTTGTAGTCAGAGCCTGCGTTCGACGCGTTGTTCTCCCAGTTGTACGCAGACCACCGGTTACCGCCGAGTCGGTTCAAGGTGAGGTGAGGCTCTTGCGCCCAGGTCGTGCCGTTGAAGTTCTTGCCGTAGATGTAGCGGCTGATCGGGTGACGCTGCTGCGAGGTGTCGACGGCGTACGTCACGTCGCCCGCGCCCGGATTACCCGGAGTGATGCCGCCATCCGTCGAAGCGATCGGCGGAGTTCCCGCGTCGACCACCACCGGAGGCGTTCCCGCATCCACGCGCGGAGTTCCCGCATCCACGACGACAGGAGGCGTTCCTGCATCGACGACGACGGGAGGCGTACCCGCATCGACCCGCGGAGTTCCCGCATCCACGACGACAGGAGGAGTTCCCGCATCCACGACGACAGGAGGAGTTCCCGCATCGACCACGACGGGAGGCGTTCC
>CBIHPJ010000587.1:0-6054 GCA_966211295.1 uncultured Myxococcales bacterium
GAGAGCGCGTTCACCACCGACGAGCCGACGCCGTGCAGACCACCGGAGTGCGTGTAGTTCTTCTTCTCGAACTTTCCGCCGGAGTGCAGCGTGGTGAGGATCACCTCGAGCGCCGACTTGCCCTGCTTCTTCATCACGTCGACGGGAATGCCGCGCCCGTCGTCGGTCACCGTCATCGTGGTGCCGTTCTTGTGGAGCCGCACCTCGATCTTCGAGGCGTGACCGTTCATCACCTCGTCGACCGAGTTGTCGACGATCTCCCAGAGGAGGTGGTGGTACCCGTCGGCGCCCGTGCCGCCGATGTACATGCCGGGGCGAATGCGCACGGGCTCGAGGCCCTCGAGCACCTGAATGTCTGACTCGTCGTAGTTCTTCTTGGCAGCCATCGGTCACTTCTCCTTCTTCTCAGGCTTGTCGGTCTTGGGCGCTTCCGGGAGCAGCACGAGGTCGAGCGTGCGATTGAACGTCTTGATCTCGTCCTTCTTCGACATCTCGCGCCCCTTGCCTCCGCGGCCGGTCACTTCGTACTTCCCGAGCGAGAACTTGAGCGTCTTGCCCTTCGTGGTCTCGAAGGTGAGCTCCTTGTCGCTCTTCGCAGTGGTGCAGAGGAACGCCATCACCTGATCGTCGTCGGCGGTCTTGATCACCGTGACGCCGCGGCCCGGGCCCGCGAGCACGTTCACCTCGTCGACCTTGCAGACCAGGGCGTTGGTCTTCTTGGTGACCACGCCGAGCAGATCCTTCTCGGTGCAGCCCGCCACGCCGACGATCTCGTCACCCTGCCCCGCCTTCGCGAAGCGGCGGCCCGAGCGCGTGGAGATCTCCTTGAGCGGCGTGGGGTCGAAGCGCATGCCGTAGCCGTCCTTCGAGACGCCGATCATCATCGAGGGGAACGGCAGCCGAGGATCGAGCGAGAGCGCACCCACCACCCGCTCGTTGTCGTCGAACTTGAAGAGCTTCTGCACTGGGTCGCCGTAACCGGTGGAGGCCGGCACGTCGTTGAAGCGCGTGGTGTACGCCGCGCCCGCGCTGGAGAAGAAGATCAGGCTCGACTTGAGCGAACCCGAGATGAGCGCCATCAGCTCGTCGCCCTCGCGCATGCGAGTCGACGTCGGGTCCTTCAACTCGCGCACGCGCTTCACCCAGCCGTCACGGGTGACCACCACCTGGCAGTCTTCGTCGGCGATGAAGGCCTCTTCGTTGTACTCGACCTCTTCCACCGGGCCTGACACGCGCGAGCGGCGCTTGTCTTCGTAGGTCTTCGCGACGCCCTCGAGCTCTTCCTTCACGATGTTCCAGCGAGCCTTCACGTTGTCGCTCTTGAGCAAGTCCGCGATGCGCTTCGCCTCGGCGCGCTTCTCTTTCAGCTCCTTCTCGATCACCAGGATCTCGAGGCGAGCGAGCTTGTAGAGCTTCATCTCGAGGATCGCGTCGACCTGCTCTTCGCTGAGCTTGAAGCGGGCGATCAGCTTCTGCGCGGCGTCCTCTTTGCCATCCGACTTGCGGATGATTTTGATCATCTCGTCGAGGGCGTCGTAGACCTTCTCGAACCCCTCGAGGATGTGGAGCCGAGCCTTGAGCTGCTCGAGCTGGAAGGTGAGCCGCTTGGTGACCACCTCGAGGCGGAACTCGAGGAAGTGCCACAGCATGTCGCGCAGGTTGAGCCGCTTGGGCGAGAGCCGGTCGGGGTGGTTCTCGTCAGGCACCAGCGCCGTCATGTTGACGTTGAAGTTCGTCTGCAGCGGCGTGTGCTTGAACAGGTACGTCATCACGAGCTCGGCGTCGGAGTCGCGCTTGAGCTCCATCACGATGCGCACCTCCTTCGTCGACTCGTCGCGCACGTCGACCAGCGTCGGCAGCTTGCGCTCGGTGATCACCTCACCGATGCGCGAGACCAGCGTCGACTTGTTCACCGTGTAGGGGATCGAGGTGATGACGATGTTCTGGCCGCCGCGCGGGCGCTCTTCCAGCTTCCACTCGCCGCGCAGGCGCACCGCGCCCTGCCCCGTCTCGTAGATGTCGCGCAGCTCTTTCTTCGAGTTGAGGATCTGGCCGCCCGTGGGGAAGTCGGGGCCCTTCACCGCCTTGAGCAGGTCCTTGGTCTCGAGCTTGCCCTTGTTCTTGATGAGCTCGATGCAGGCCTCGATCAACTCGCCCAGGTGATGCGGCGGAATGTTGGTCGCCATGCCGACCGCGATGCCCGTGGTGCCGTTCATCAACAGCTGCGGCAGCTTCGAGGGCAGCACCACCGGCTCGCTCTTCGTGCCGTCGTAGTTGGGCCGGAAGTCGACCGTCTTCTGGCCGAGCTCCGCGAGCAATTCGTCGGAGAGACGCGCGAGCCGCGCCTCGGTGTAACGCATGGCCGCCGGGGGATCGCCGTCGAGCGAACCGAAGTTGCCGTGGCCAGAGACCAGCGGGTAGCGCAGCGAGAAGTCCTGCGCCATGCGGACCATCGCGTCGTAGATCGATTGGTCGCCGTGCGGGTGGAACTGGCCCATCACGGTGCCGACCACGTTCGCGCACTTGCGGTACTTCGCGTCGGCCGTGACGTTCTCGTTCCACATGCCGAACAAGATGCGGCGCTGCACCGGCTTCAAGCCGTCGCGCACGTCAGGCAACGCGCGCGAGGTGATCACCGACATCGCGTAGTTGAGGTATCGGGTGCGAGCCTCTTCGGCGAGGTTGATGCGGCGCTCTCCGCCGCCTCCACCACCTGAGCCCGCCGGAGGCGATTTACCGCCTCCGCCGCCGCCCTTACCCTTCGCGGACTTGGCGGCTGACTTGCCCTCTTTGGAGCCCTTCTTTCCAGCGGCCTCTTGTTCCCCCGGGCCCGTGTTCATCTGTTCAGCAGCGCTCACGAAATACCTCGATCTTTCAATTCGTTGCGGGGCCTGAAGCGGTTGCTACAGCCCTGATGCGCGCGGACCTTACCAGCCGCGGATCAGGTCGCAAGAAATCCTCGACCCAACCACGCGAAATGCCTCCGGATCTGGCCGAAGGGGTCGGTCATACGGCGGAGGTGATCTTTGAAAACACTCGGGTAGGCTGCCCGCCGTGCTCCCCCTCATCCTTCTCGTGCTGGCCGCGCCCAAAGGCGCAGCCGCGCCTCCTGCCAAGCCTTTGCTGCCATCCAAGGCGGCCGTGTTCGTCTCGTCACCTGATGAAGCTGGTGCTGCGAAGTCCGAGGCCGAGCTCACCAGGGCGATGAACGAAGCCAGCGTCGACGTCACCGATGTGGCGGGCGCGTTCCCCGTTCCGCCTCGCGATGAGGCCGGCGACAAGCTCGTGAAGGACGCCCGCCAAGCGTACGACGACCTCGACTACGAAGGCGCCGCCACCAAGTGGACCGAGGCGCTCGAGTTCTTCGTGAAGAACCCGAACCTCGCAGACGCGAAGACGCTTGCTGACGCGCACTTCTTCGTGGGCGCCCTCGCGATTCAGAACGGCGGCAAGGGGCAGTCGAAGAAGGCGCAGGAAGAGTTCGTCCGCGCGCTGATGAACAACCCCGAGCTCACCTGCGATCCGCAGGTGTACGGCAACGACGTGAAGAAGGCCTTCGACAAGGCGCTCACCGAGGTCAGCAACAAGCCGACGGGCCCGCTCACCGTCGACTCTTCGCCTCCAGGCGCCACGGTCTCGTTGCGCGGCAAGGACCTCGGCCTCACCCCGCTCCCCGAGCAGACCGTTCCCGTCGGCCGTCACCTCCTCACCTTCAATAAGCCCGGGTACGAGGCCACGGGCACGTTCGCGGACGTCGGCAAGGAAGGCATCACCGCGAAGCCCACGCTGAAGGCTGCTCCGGGGTACAGCGAAGTTCGCGACGCGGCCACCGCGCTCGTGGGCAAGGGCTTCGGTCAGAAGGGCACCATTCCCGCCGGCGCGAAGAAGCTCGGCGAGGTCGTGAAGTCGCGCTTCCTCGTGCTGAGCGATGGCGCCACCGCCGAGGTGTGGGACGTCGAGACGGGCAACCGCGTCTCCGGTCTCTCCATGTCGGCCGAAGAGCTCACGGAGAGCGCGAAGAAGATCGCGACCTTCATCGAGAAGCCGGGCAGCGCGGCGGTCGCCGCGGCCGAGGTCACCCAGGTCGGCGGTGCGGAACCGGGAGCTGGCGGCCCTGTGTACAAGCAGTGGTGGTTCTGGACCGCGGTGGGCGTGGTGGCGGTGGGCGCGAGCGCGACTGCCATCGGAGTGGCGGCTTCGAACAATTCAAGTGGCCGGCCGTTCAACGTGGTGCTGGGCATTCCTTGAGGTGTCTCTGATGAAGTACGCGCTCTTGATTGGTGTGGTTGCCGCGCACGCGTTGGCTGCGCCGCCTCCCGCGGAGAAGCGCGTGTCTGCGCTGATCCTCCCGATGGACAAACAGTCGGAGGCGCTCACCCTCAAGGTCGAGTCCTTCGCCAATGACGCGCTGGGCGAGTACCAGGGCTTCATCCTCCGCTCGAGCGACGATCTCTTCGGAGTCGCCGCGGACGAAGAGGCCTCTGCGTCGCTCAAGCGCGCCGAGACCGGCTTCAAGGAGAGCAAGGCCGCCTTCGACGAGCGCAACTACGAAGACGCCGAGCGCAAGCTGCGCGCGACGATCAAGGAGTACGGCAAGGCCGTGGGCGCGATGAAGTCCTGCGGCAACCTCTGCGACGCGGTGGCGATGTTCGGCTCGGTGCTGCAGGCGCGTGGTGACGTGGAAGAAGCGAAGATCGCGATCCTCGATCTGCTCGCGCTGGCGCCCACCTTCGAGCTCGACCGCAAGCGCTTCCCGCAGAACTTCCTCGCGCTGAAGGCGCAGGTCGCCACCAGCCGCAACGCGCAGCTCCGCGGCAGTGTGACGGTGAAGACCAGGCCTGCGGGTGCGCGCGTATTCCTCAACGGTGAGATGCAGGGCTTCTCGCCGGTGACGCTGCAAACGCTGCCCATCGGCAAGCACCTGGTGCGCATCGAGCGGCCCGGCTTCAAGCAGATGGGCGTGATGCTCGAGGTCACTCCGGAAGATCAGGACATCACGCAGGACCTGGTCGCGACCTCTGGCTACAAGGCCTTCGACGCACTGATGGATCGGCTCGCCGGCGAGGCGCTGAAGGACAAGGGCGGAGGCACCATGACCAGTGTCGCCAACTCGCTCAAGCTCGACCGCGCGATCATCGGCGTGCTCAAGGAAGGCAACAGCGAGTCCACCGAGCTCACGATGGCGTACTTCGATCTCAAGTCGGGCAAGCGCATCGCAATCAAGCGCGTGGCGTTCCAGGGTGACGAGTTCGGTCAGCTGCGCGGCGAAGTGGGCCGCATGGTGAACCACCTGCTGAACTCCGGCGAGAGCAGCGCTGAGAAGGGCGGTCGTTCGTCTGATCCGCTCGATAACAAGGCCGGCACCGAGGACTGGAACTCAGAAGATCGCGGCGGCAAGAACGTGAGCCGCGAGAAGAAGTCCAAGGGCGGCGATCCGCTCGACAACGCCAACGGCACCGAGGACTGGTGACTCCTTCTCTCCCTCTCCTTGCGAAGCGGGGAGCGCGAGCCGTCTCGCGGCGCCGCGAAGCGGTGCCGAGGCAGCAGCGTCCCGGGAAAGAGGGCCGGGGTGAGGGGCGAGCCCTCAGCGCCGATCCAGAATCCAGAATCGCGTGTGGTACTGCTCGTTGAAGGGCGTCCGGTAAGGCTCGTCGTATTCGCTGCGGCGTTTGGCAGCCGAGTGCCGCAGCGAATCGTCTTCATTCACGAAGAGCTCACCGTCGATCTCTGAAGCACCGCTGAGCACGAAGTAGTGCCCTCCGTCGGCCCAGGTCGTGCGCACGCCAGCGCCACCTTGCGCGAAGTGAGCGACGAGCGCCTCGGTGTCGGGGATCGCGCGCACGAAGTACGTCCCATTCGCAGCGCCCGTGAGCTTCGCCCAGTCATCCGCTCTCAACGCGTTCGCGAACGCAGCAGTCGCCGCGGCGTCGAGTCGAACTTCAGAGCGCCCTCCCCTCAGCGTGCGATCGAACTCAGGTCCAAGCAGCGCTGCACCGCCACGATCACCATGAATCGAAGTGAAGCGATGCTCGAACTCTTCGCGCGTGAGCCCCG
>CBIHPJ010000588.1:0-6052 GCA_966211295.1 uncultured Myxococcales bacterium
GAGGGCCGGCGTCTCCGGATCCGCCGCCGGTCGAGCCACCACCGGTGCCTCCGCCGGTCGCGCCTCCGCCGCCGGTTCCTCCGCCCTGCGCTCCGCCTCCCTGGCCGCCGCCCGTGTTGACGCCTGCGTCCGCGCACGGCTCGTCGGAGAAGCAGATCCCCGCTGGCACTTGTGCGCAGCTGGTCACGAGGATCGCGAAGGCGAGGGTGCTACGGGGGAGCGCCAAGACTGAGTCACTCTCGCATGCCTTGAGGGGCGTGGAAGTTTGGGTTGTGTGGCTTCCTCGCTCGTCCGGGCTGGCCCCTCGGCTTCGGGCTGTGTGTGATTGGGTGACGAGGCGTTGATGACCTGCACGAAAATTGGGCGTTGGGACGCCCTATTTTCGAGATGTCGGTGCTGCTCGATAGAGATCGGGGGCGCGGTTGTTCTGCGCTCACGGGGCGGGCATGGACGAAGCAGGGTTGATGAGGTTGGCGAGCACGCAGTTCGGGCTCTTTTCGCGCGAGCAGGCTGAGCACCACGGTTTCACCGCAGACGCCATCAAGTGGAAGTTGCGGAGGAAGCACTGGGAACGAGTTCGTTGGGGAGTGTTTCGGGTCTTCGGGATGCACTCGACCTGGTCGCAGACGGCGCGTGGTGTGCTGCTGCAGGCTGGCGATGACGCCGCGCTCTCTCACGGAACCGCCGCATTTCTGCACGGGCTCGACGGCTTCAAGAAGGGATCGCCAAGACTCTTCGACGTGACGTCTCCGCGACGACTTGATTGGTCGGATACGGCGGTTCGGCTTCATCTCTCCGAGCAGGCGGCCATTCCGACTGAGACAGTGCGTGGTCTCACGGTCACGAAGCTCGCGAGGACGATTCACGACCTCACGAGCGTCTTGAAGGCCGAGCCGCTCGAGCAAGCGTTCGATTCGGCGCGGAGAGCACGTCCCTTGTTCCCGAAAGAGCTGGACGAGTACCTCGCAACGCTCGGTCAGGAGGACCTGGGCTCGAACACGCTGAGACAAATCATCGCTGAGAGGGCGAGCCCGCTCGACTCAGCACCAGAGGTGGTTCTGTACCGCGAGGTGTTGAAGCGAGGCTTGCCCAAACCGGTGCCCGGATACTCGGTCTACGACGACGGCAAGTTCATTGCGAAGGTGGACATCGGCTGGGAGGAACAGAAGGTCGCGGCGATGTTCGACAGCTATCTTCATCACTCAGCGCGCGCCGCCTTCGATAAAGACGCACGCCAGCGCGCCAAGCTTCAACTGGCACACTGGACCGTCGTCGGCGTGACCAAGCGCATGCTCGCCGAGTCGGTGTGGAGCGACACGCTGCGAGCGCTCCTGAAACAGTCCCCGCGAAAATAGGGCGTCACAACGCCCAATTTTCGTACGGGCCACCAACGCCCAGTCACCAGGTCACAGAAAGCCCGAGACGAGAGGCCAGCCTGCGACGAGCAAGTCGCAGGTCACCCAAACTCACCACGACCCCGTCAGGCCAGGCGGGCCCAGGTCACTTCGCGAAGACCCTTCCAACTTGGGTTGTCCACCGACTGGTACCAGGCCGTCGTGAACACCAACTCGAGTTGTTCAGGACTCATCGAGGACACCCGGTCCACTAGCGTCTCCGGCGAGCTCGGCAAACCCATCTGACCCACGCGAGCCAGCAACTCAGAGGCGGCCTCTTCCCGGCGCCACTTGTACCGATACGCGGGATCACACCCGAGCCCCACCACTCTGCGCATCACCATCAGGCGCTTCCGCTTCCCCCGCGCGAGCAACCCCGGCACCACCAGCACCACGATCGCGCCAATCAGCGAATACAGGCTCGGCCAGAACATGTACCCCTCGACGCTCTTCCCCCAGTACAGAACGAAGGGCAGGGCGAGCACGCCGATCGAGAGCCACACGCGCAAGTAGCCGAGCAGAATACTCCACACGTTCAGCCGCACCTTCTCGCCCGAGTACGAGTGAGTGCTCGACCTCCCGTGCTGTTCGAAGTGCTCGAACGTCACGCACATCGACTCGAACGGAATGAGCGGCCCGACGAAGCTGAAGAACCGCGTCGAGATCTTGTGCTCCTGGAGATCGCCCGCGACGCCCGGCACCGCGTCGACCTCCCCGATCAGCATGGTGAACACGTCCACTCCTTTCAGAGAGCCCATCGGTAAACGCGATGGGACTCATCACGACACATCAGCTATCGCGATGGACCTCGATCCGGCACATTGGGTCCATGGTCATCATTCCCGGTCCGCCCGCGTTCAGCCCCGCCCGCCTCGAGAAGCGGCTCGCCCGGCTCCGTCAACGTCACCCCGGCCTCACCGACGCCACGGCCGACTTCGTACACGTCCTCGACGTCGAACGCGCGCTCACCGAGACCGAGCTGGCCACGCTGACCCAATTGCTCACCTACGGCCCCCGCCTGCAAAAGCGCGCGATCGACGGCCGCACCTTCGTGGTGGTGCCGCGACTCGGCACCCGCTCCCCCTGGTCCTCCAAGGCCACCGACATCGCTCAGAATTGTGGACTCACGAGCGTGCGCCGCATCGAGCGCGGCATCGTGTGGACGCTCGCCGGTGAGCTCAACGGCGCGCCCGAGCTGCACGATCGCATGACCGAGTCCGTGCTCCCCGACGTCGCCTCCGCGGAGAAGCTCTTCGAGCGCCACACCCCGAAGGAGCTCAAGACCATCCCGCGCTCCAAGGAGTCACTCGAGAGCGCGAACTCCACGCTCGGCCTCGCGCTCGCGCCCGACGAGATCGATTACCTCGTCGACGCCTTCAACAAGCTGGGCCGCGACCCGAGTGACGTGGAGCTCATGATGTTCGCGCAGGCGAACTCCGAGCACTGCCGTCACAAGATCTTCAACGCGGAGTTCGTGATCGACGGCGCTCAGCAGCCCGACTCGCTCTTCAAGATGATCCGCCGCTCCACCGAGGCCAGCCCGGGCGGAGTGCTGAGCGCGTACAAGGACAACGCCTCCGTCGTCGAAGGTCACGCGGCCGGGCGCTTCTTCCCGAACCCCGACAGCGGCGTCTACGGCGCGCACACCGAGCCGATGCATCTCTTGATGAAGGTGGAGACGCACAACCACCCGACCGCGGTCTCGCCCTTCGCCGGAGCGTCGACTGGTAGCGGCGGAGAGATCCGCGATGAAGGCGCGGTGGGCCGCGGGTCGAAGCCGAAGGCAGGGCTGGTGGGCTTCTCCGTCTCCAACCTGAAGCTGCCCGGCGCCACGCGTCCGTGGGAGGTCGATCACGGCAAGCCCGGTCGACTCGCCTCTGCGCTCGAGATCATGATCGACGGCCCGCTCGGCGGCGCCGCGTTCAACAACGAGTTCGGCCGCCCAGCGCTCACCGGCTACTTCCGCACCTACGAGCAGGAGGTCGACGGTCAGCTCCGCGGGTACCACAAGCCGATCATGATCGCGGGCGGCATGGGCAACGTGCGCGCAGAGCACGTGCAGAAGGGCGCCATTCCCGAAGGCGCCGCAATCGTGGTGCTCGGTGGTCCCGCGATGCTCATCGGTCTCGGTGGAGGCGCGGCTTCCTCCGTCGCCTCCGGCGCCTCGAAGGAGGATCTCGATTTCGCCTCGGTCCAGCGTGACAACGCCGAGATGGAGCGTCGCTGCCAGGAGGTCATCGACCGCTGCACGGCGCTGGGCACGCAGAATCCCATCATCTCCATTCACGACGTGGGCGCAGGCGGACTCTCGAACGCGCTGCCAGAGCTCGTGCACGAGAGCCGCAAGGGCGCGCGCTTCGAGCTGCGGAAGATCCCCAGTGACGAGGTCGGGATGTCTCCCCTCGAGCTGTGGTGCAACGAGAGCCAGGAGCGCTACGTGCTGGCGATCGATCCCGCTTCGGTCGGACGCTTCGAGGCGTTCTGCAAGCGCGAGCGAGCGCCGTTCGCGGTGCTCGGTCACGCAACGGATGACGGCAAGCTCCAGGTCGCGGATGCGCACTTCAAGGGGACTCCGATCGACGTGCCGCTCGACGTGATGCTCGGCAAGCCGCCGCGCATGCGCCGCGACGTGAAGCGCATGCCTTCTCCGGGGAAGCCGCTCCCGGCGATCGAGTTGAAGGACGCGATCGAGCGCGTGCTCTTGCTCCCCGCGGTGGGCGACAAGACGTTCCTCGTCACCATCGGAGATCGGTCCATCACCGGTCTGGTGGCGCGCGACCAGATGGTCGGTCGCCTGCAGGTGCCGGTGGCTGACGTCGCGGTCACGATGACCAGCTACGACGTGCACACCGGTGAAGCGATGGCGATGGGCGAGCGCACCCCGCTCGCGCTGCTGAACGCCGCCGCGTCCGCGCGCATGGCGGTCGGTGAAGCGCTCTTGAATCTCGCCGCCGCGAGCGTGGAGAAGCTGGGCGACGTGAAGCTCTCCGCGAACTGGATGGCCGCGGCGGGGTCTCCGGGCGAAGACGCGAGGCTCTACGAGGCGGTGAAGGCGGTGGGCACGGAGCTGTGCCCGGCGCTCGGCATCGCGATTCCCGTGGGTAAGGACTCGATGTCGATGCGCACGGTCTGGGACGGGAAGACGCTCACCGCGCCGCTGTCGTTGATCGTGAGCGCCTTCGCTCCGGTGCGAGACGTGCGGAAGACGCTGACGCCCGAGCTGCGGCTCGATTCGGGTGCGACGTCGCTGGTGCTGCTCGACCTCGGCGCGGGGAAGAACCGCATCGGCGGGAGCGCGCTGGCGCAAGTCTTCAACGGTCTCGGCGAAGTGCCTCCCGACGTGGATTCTCCGAAGGCGCTCTCGGAGCTCTTCGCGTTGATCCAGGCACTCAATGCAGAGGGAAAGCTGCTCGCGTACCACGACCGCTCTGACGGCGGCCTCTTCGTCACGCTGCTCGAGATGGCGTTCGCGAGCTGCTGCGGGCTCTCCATCAAGCCGTCGGACCTGGGAGCGCTCTTCTCCGAAGAATTGGGCGTGGTGATTCAGGTTCGCGACGAGGTGCTCCCCGAGGTGCTCGAGCGCGCGAAGCATCTGGGCGCTTCGGTGGTCGCAACTCCGCGGGGCGATGATCAGATCACCGTGGGCTCGTTGAGCTATTCGCGCACCGAGCTGCGCGCGCTCTGGTCGGACACCACGTGGCGGATGCACAAGCTCCGCGACGACGCCAGCTGCGCTGATGAGGAGCACGCGCTCCGCACCGACGCGAGCTTCACGGGCCTCACCACGAAGCTGACCTTCGAACCCTCCGTGCGTCCCTCGGCGCGCACCGCGAAGCCGCGAGTCGCGATCCTGAGAGAGCAGGGTGTGAACGGGCAGATCGAGATGGCGCAGGCCTTCACGCGCGCAGGCTTCGAGGCAGTCGACGTGCACATGAGCGATCTGCTCGAGGGCCGCTTCGACCTGAGCTCCTTCAAGGGAATCGCGGCGTGCGGCGGCTTCTCGTACGGCGACGTGCTCGGCGCGGGCGGCGGCTGGGCGAAGTCAGTGCTCTTCCACACCCGTGCGCGTTCGGCGTTCGAGGCGTTCTTCAAGCGCACCGACACCTTCACGCTCGGCGTGTGCAACGGCTGCCAGATGATGTCGCAGCTGAAGGACCTCATCCCCGGAGCGGAGAGCTGGCCGCGCTTCGTGCGCAATCGCTCCGAGCAGTTCGAGGCTCGGCTCTCGACGGTGAAGATCGAGAAGTCTCCGTCGATCTTCTTCAAGGGCATGGAGGGCAGCATCCTCCCCATCGCGGTCGCGCACGGTGAAGGCCGGGTGGAGCTGCAGAGCGACGCGCCGCTCCTCGTGGCTGCGCGCTTCGTGGATCACAATGGTGCCGCGACCGAGCGCTTCCCTTTGAATCCCAACGGGTCGAAGGATGGCGTGACGGCGATCACCACACCGGATGGTCGCGCGACGATCCTGATGCCGCACCCCGAGCGCGTGATTCGCACCGCGCAGCTCTCGTGGCATCCGAAGGAGTGGGGCAACGACAGCCCGTGGCTGCACTTCTTCGAGAACGCACGCGACTGGGTCTCCTAACTCCAGGCGAGAGGGGCAATCTCAGTTCCCTTTCCACTCCGCTTTCATCTTCTTCACGTGGTCACCGATCTGA
>CBIHPJ010000589.1:0-6043 GCA_966211295.1 uncultured Myxococcales bacterium
AGGTGGGCGACGCATCGGTCGATCTGCTCTTCGAGCGTCACGACTTCGACGTGGGAATTCGCGTGCTCAGGCGAACCGGTGATCTGCAGATCATCAGTATCAAGTGATGACGTGGCGCCCCTCACCCGCCGCTGGCGCGGCGACCTCTCCCCGCTCGCAGGGAGAGGTAGTTACTTCTTCGGCCTTGTTTTTGACTTCGGAGCGACGAGTCCGAGCTCAGGCACGTCGGTCTTCAAGTAGCTCGCGATCGGCTCGGTGAGCTTGTTCGACGCGGCCTGCTTGCCCTGGGTGCCAGTGAGCGCGGTCTGCACCGGAGTGAACCCGCCACCACGCGCCGCACCGCCGCCGTAGTACCGGTAGCACTGGTTCTGATTGAACGGGTGCGTGACGATGTAGCGGCCCTGGAAGCGGTTCTCTTTCGCAGCGCCCGTCTTCGCCATCTCGGGAATTCCACCCGCGATCGGATCAGCCGACTTGAAGACGAGATCGTCGGTGAGATCGTCCTTCGAGTAGCGCAGGTGCAGGCGCGTGAGCGTCGCTTCCTTCGCGAACTTCGCGATGTCTTCGTCGGTCTTGATGCCGGGCAGCGCGTCGGCGCCGAGGTACTTCGCGAGCGGATCATCGACGGGCGCGGGAGGCGGGCAGGGATCGCAGGTCACTCCGTAGATGCCGCCGATCATCACCTTGGGCGGAGGCAGCGCGCCCTTCCACGCGAACTCGGTCACGCTCGCGCCTTCGCTGGCCTTGAAGGTGCGCTCGAGCAGCTCGGCGTAGAAACCACCGAACACCGGCATCGCCGCCTCGGTGAGCTGCAGGTTCGTCGGCATCATCACGTTCTTGCGATTGGCGAGCTCGTAGCGGTTCTTCGCGATCACGTGAACGATCAGGTCCTGCACGCCGCTGCTGTTCGCGAGGCCCAGGCGCACCGGCAGCTCGAACTTCTCGGAGTCGTAGAAGAAACGCAGCGGCGAGAGCACCGCCTGGCCGTCGACGAAGTTCACCTTCTTCGCGTTCACGCGCGCGACGAAGAACTTCCAGTTCGTCTCGATGTACGGCTTGAGCAGCGGCGCGGCGTTCGCGGGGATCTTGTACTTGTTCTCCTTGAGCCAGACCTCGAGGCCGAGCGCGTCCTTCGCGGAGAGGATCACGATCTCGTACTCAGCCACGTCGAACTTCGCTTCGACCTTCACGCCCAGGTCGCGCGGCATGCCGCCCTTCTCCATTCTCATGGGAGCGCTCGAGGGCACAGGCGCCGGAATGGGAGGGCACTGGCCCGGCTCATAGTCTTCCACCAGGCGCGGAGAGGCGAGGGTGTCGATGCGCGCGAAGACCTCCTTGGGGAGCGTCTTCACG
Organism: uncultured Myxococcales bacterium; assembly: GCA_966211295.1. Taxonomy (GTDB): domain Bacteria; phylum Myxococcota; class Myxococcia; order Myxococcales; family Myxococcaceae; genus Archangium_A. The sequence continues at coordinate 1,354 of CBIHPJ010000589.1, forward strand.
TTCTCCTTCTTCAAGATCACCGGCACCGGGATCACGAGCGCGAAGTCTTCCGTCGGGCCGCGATAGTTGTTCTGCATCGACAGCACCGTGCGCGTGCCGTCGCGCATCAGCACCACCATGGTGGCGTCGTTGAAGAGGTCAGCTCCTGCGCTGGAGACGTAGAAACCGCAGAACGCGTGAGCAGCACTGGCGAACAGCAGCGCCGCGGTCGAGACGAGACGAAGCATGGTGTGTGTCCTCACAGCGAGAGCTCGTAGGTGAACTTGATGACGCCGGGCGCATCGGTCGGCGGGGTCGCGTCTTTCCTGGGATCCTTCTTCGCTTCCTTCTTCGGCGGCGCTTTGCCCTTCGCCGGCTTCTCCACCTCGACGTCGCCGAGCGAGAACTGGCAGGTCGCGTTGCCGCACGGGAGCGTCGCGGGGAGCACGTTGATCTGCGCCTCGTCGAGCGCGTGCAGGAGCAGCTTCACGTCGACGGTGGCGTCCTTGTCCATCGGGAGCTTGGGGAGCTCTCGCTTGGCGATGGCCACCAGCTCGGAGCCAACGGTCTTATTGGTGAGGCCAGGGCCCTTGAGCTCGAGCGTGAACTGCAACGCTTCACAGCCACCGACCATGGCCGCCGCCTCGAAGCCGTCATCCAGCTTCAGCACCTGCTTGATCTGCTTCTTCTCCTTCTTGGTGGAGACGAGCTTGAAGCCCTTGGGGAGCTTCGCGGCGAACTGCGGCTTGATCACCTTCGCCTCGACGAGACAGCTCTCGTCGGCGGACACCGCGGCCGGCACCAGCGTCAGGACGATCAGCAGCGCGCGCAGGAGGTTCATGGGGCGGACCTTGCCCCCCCGAACCCCCCAAGTCAGCTACTTCAGCTCTCCAGTGAGTTTGTTGGTGATCACACAGCCCTCGACGCCGAGACCATTCGGCGAGCGCATCTTCAAGTCAGCCTCGACCTGATCACACGCGGGCGGCGAGTCGACGAGCGTGAGCACGTTCACGAGATCGAGCGTCATCGCGCGGGTGGCGTCGGTGAGCGTCCACGTCTCGTTCTGTTGCAGCGAACAACCCGTGGTGCCGATCGGGACCTTCTGGCTGCGCGTGAAGGTGAGCTCGCGACCGGCGACGTCGAACACCACGCCGCCGTCCGAGGGCGCGCAGGAGCTGCTGTCGAGGCGATCGCACTTCTGGCTGACCGCCGTCTTTCCGTCGTCGGACACCTTGTAGATGATGAAGGTGTTGTCGGTGAGCATCAGCGGCGTGAGCGGCTCGCGGAAGTCAGCGTCGTCGGTGCACGCACCGAACTCGATGGTGCTGGTCTTCATCTGCCAGAAGTACGTCGCGTTGGCCTGGGGCCCTGTGTACTGAGGGCAACCAACGAGGATCAGAGCGAGGGCACAGAGGCGAAGCCGCATGGGGCACAGTTTAGCCATGTGGCGTCTAAGCTGCCTCCCCTGATGCCCGACAGTCTTGCCGTCGACCCCACGCTGCAACCGGCGCACACCATTCGCCTGGCCGACCTCAGCCAGAGCAGCGGCGCCGATACGATCGCTCCCACCGCGCTTCCCACCCAGTCTTTACCGGCGTTGTCCGTGGATCTTCGCGACGCGCTCACGGGCGATGGCAGCAAGGCTCCCGGGGAGCGGCCGGATCTCGAGGTGCGCGCGGTGATCGGCGAAGGAGGCATGGGCCGCGTGTTGCTCGCGCGTCAGCACTCGCTCGCGCGCGACGTGGCGGTGAAGACCGCGAAGACCAACGCGAGCCAGTCGAACCGAGAGGCGATTCTCTTCGAGGGATCGATCACCGGGCAGCTCGAACATCCCGCGATCGTCCCCGTGCACGCGCTGGGGCTCGATCCCTCGGGCTGGCCCGCGATGGTGATGAAGCGCATCGAGGGCGTGGCGTGGGACGGGCTGCTCGCGGATCCGTCGAATCCTGGTTGGGAAGGTTGGGAAGGCACTCCACAGGATCGGCTGCCGGGACATCTGCAGATCCTGATCTCCGTGTGCAACGCGCTTCACTTCGCGCACAGCCGTGAAGTGGTCCATCGCGACATCAAGCCAGCGAACGTGCTCATCGGTCGCTTCGGTGACGTCTATGTCGCCGACTGGGGAGTGGCCACGCGCATCGACGGCAAACGCTCGCAGCTGTGCGGCACGCCCGCGTACATGGCGCCGGAGATGGTGTCGGGTGATCCGGTGGATGCGCGCACCGACGTCTATCTGCTCGGCGCGACGCTCCACGCGATCCTCACCGGCAGGCCGCGCCATCCGGGCGGAACGGTGACGGAGTCGCTGCTGCACGCGAAGAGCTCTCCGGCGTTCGAGTATTCGAATGAAGTGAACGAGGAGTTGGCGGCGCTCGCGAATCGCGCGTGTCACGTCGATCCTGCTCGACGTCCGCCGACAGCCAAGGCGTTTCGCGACGAGCTGATGATCTACCTGCGGCACCGCGACGCGCGTGCACTCGCGACCACGGCGATCAAGCGCGTGACTGAGCTCGAGTCACTGCACGCGTTGCCTACGCTGGATGAAGAGCAGCGGCGCAAGTTGGAGCGGCTGCTGTTGGAAGCGCGCTTTGGTCTCGAGCAGGCGCTCACGCAGTGGCCGGAGAACGGCGCCGCGCAGAACGCGCTCGAGAAAGTCGAGACCATCGTCGAGGAGCGGCAACAGCGCGCGATGCAGCTCGAGCGTGAAGCGAAGGATCGTGATCCGAAGCAAGGCGCTGCGTTCCGCACCGTGGGGCTCGCCGCGCTCACGTTGGTGGCGAGCGGTGCGGCGGCGGTGGCGAGTCGCTTCACGGGAGAGCCCACGCGGGAGCAGATGGTGATCTTCCCGATGGTGAGCCTCTCGTTGATCTGCCTCGGCTCGTTCCTGATGCGGAAGCGCCTGCTCGATACGCGCTTCAATCGCGACGTGTTCTCCTTCCTGATCGGCAGCATGGGCTTCATCTTGATCGGCCGCCTGCTCGGGCTGCTGATCGAGATTCCGCCGCACCGTCACTTCATGAGCGACAGCCTGCTCACCTCGGCGATCATGGCGATCTGTGCGTATTCGATGCTGCGATGGACGGCGATCATCTCGGGGCTCTTCCTGATCTCCGCGGTCGCGTGCGCGATCTTTCCGGCGTCGAGCATGTGGATCTTCAGCGGGGCGACCAGCCTGACCATGGCCGTCGCGACGTTCATCTCGTGGTGGATGAATCGAAGTACAGTGGCGTGATGCTCTGGGCGGCGGCGATCGTGGCAGTGGTGGCGGTGTTCCTTGATTTCGTGTTGCCGCGCCTGCGGCCTCCGAGGCGGTTGCTGGCCCGGATCGACGAAGTGAGCGCTCGCTTTGCCGCTGGCCAGGATCCCACCGAAGCCGAGTTGATGGAGTGTGGACTGGCGGTTCAGCGCCTGTATCGCGTGCTGTGTTTCATGAATCTCAAGCCCGACAACCGGCGCTTCTCGGCGCTGCATCGAGCGACCTTCTACCTCGCCGCCAACCAGCTCGCGGCGATGCGCCACCCCGAACACGGCGAGTGGCCCCTGCGCAGCGAGCTCCGCGGGTTGGTGTTGCCGACCCTGCAGACGATCGAGACCACTCAGGAACCGTTCCGTCAGCTCGCGCTCATCACACCCGCTTTGCTGGCGGGCAATGGCGAGTTGGCCGAACGCAGCTACCGACAATTGCCGCCGACGTTGGCCCGCGTCGCACTGCACTGGATGCGTCAGGTGCGATCGCAGGGGCGAGGCAAGCCCGAGGGGACGGTTGCAGAGACTTTGCTCCGCCGGCTCGACGTCACCCAGCATGCGGCACCACCGTTGAGCGCTGAACAGCACTGGGCGCTCTCCGCGGCCCGCCTCACCTGGGAGGAATTCGGAGAGCCTCGGCTCGCGGCCCTCGCTCCGCCCGCCGCCTGTCGCATGATTCTGGCCGCGTGGTGGGACGTCCACGACTCCAAGAGCGCGATGAACATCCTCGGGTGGCTGAGCGAAGAGGGCCATCGCGGGCGGCTCGGCGCCGACCTGCGCCCCGAGAGCCTGGATCAGTTGCCGGTATCCAAGCAGCGGTTTCTCAAGGAGAACGTGGATCAGCTCCGCAGACACATGATCCTCGCGTGGGACGCTTGCCGGTTGATCGAGGTCGCGCGCGACGCCTTCAAAGCGGGCTACCTCGATGAGGCCACGGCGTGGGGCTTCATCCTCCCCGCGGCAGCCGCGCTGCGCGCCGAGTACGGGAGCTGGCGTGAGTTGGGTGAGGACTTCCTGCTCGGCTGGAAGTACTGGGACGAAAACCATCAGGTGGATCCGTCGATGCGGGCGCAGCTGGAATGGCTCAGCGAGGGCCCATGGGCCACCGTGTGCTGGGAGCTCGTCACTCCGCGCGCATTGGCCTGAAGCGCTCGGCTCAAGGGGAAGTGGTGTGTGAGGATCCTGGGCGTTGCTCGGTCCGTGCGGGCTCTCGAGTTCGGCAAGGGCGCTCGTGTGACGAGGTGGAGGTCGGGGACACCTCAAAACCTCGAGCATCCGTGATGCTCAATTGGTCATCAGGGATGCTCTCGCTTTTTGAGCGAGCCCGGGGCACCTCGTCACATTGGCCTCTTCGACAGAAGCCGAGAGGCCCGCGTGGAGGAGCACCGACGAAGCACACGCCTTTCGAACGGGCGCGAAGTCACGCCTCGGCGAGGCCGAGCGAGTCGAGCTTGTTGTAGAGCGT
>CBIHPJ010000590.1:0-6030 GCA_966211295.1 uncultured Myxococcales bacterium
CCACCGGTCGCGCACTGCGGGCTCATCACCGCGAGTGCAGTGATGCCCGGCGTGAAGCCGTTGCAGAGATGACTGATGCCGCCGTCAGAGAGCTGCGTGACGCGAACTCCGCCGTACGGGCACGGCTGACCACCCGCGGTCACCGGAGTGACGACGACCGAGTAGCCCGGAGGACCCACGACCACGCCTCCATCGATCACCGTCACGCTGCCCGCAGGCCCCTGAACGCCCTGCGGGCCCGCAGGACCCTGGATGCCGTCCGCGCCGTTCGGTCCGTTGGTGCCGTTCATTCCAGGCACGCCCTGCGGACCCTGTTCACCCGTCGCGCCCTGCGGACCGATGGGACCCTGAGGGCCGACGGGACCTTGAGGACCGTTCTCACCCTTCGGGCCCTGCTCTCCGACGGGTGAAGGACAAGCGCTGAGCGCGAAAATCAAGGGCAACGCGAGGCGACGCATGGGCGCATGACCCTCCAGTCACGATTCACGTGCAATGGATGGTCGAAGCCCCGAGCGATGCGGATGTTCTGGATTCAGTCCTCGCTCGTTCGCGCAGCCCCTCGCTTCGTGACTTCTGGTGACTCGCGAAGCATCGCTTCGAGTCGATGACGCAAGAAACCGGAACCGGCTCCGGTTTTTTGTCGAAGCTCAGTCATCCAGTCACAGAAAGCTCGAACTCGCGGGCCGGCTCGTTGAATCTCCGAGCCCAGCCACCGCGACACTGCGTCCCTCAAAGCGACGTCAGTTAATTCCGCCCTCGCACTTGCCGTTCATGCACACCTGCGTCGAGCACATGTCGTTGGTCGTGCAGTTCGCTCCGACCGGCAGACCGCACGCGCCCGCGGAGCAGAGGTTGTTCGCGCAGTCGGTGTTCTGCGTGCACGCCGATCCATTGGGCAAGCGCGCGCCACCATCGCGGCGATCGACCTCGGTGAGCGAGTCATCGCGGCAGCCGTACACGATGCTCACCTTCGCGGTCGCATCGGTCGCCACCAGGTTGCAGAGACCTCCGTAGAAGGTGATGCGCACGGTGGCGTCGGAATAGTCCCAACCGTTGCCGTGCATCACGTCACGGTTCTGCAGCACGCCGTTCACGTACACGAAGATCTTCGACGCATCCGGAGGCGCCGAGGCCAGCCGGTACTCGCAGCCGAGCGCGCCCTGCGCGATCAAGTTGAACGCCGCGAGCAGGCCCGCCGAGTCATCGGCCTGGTAGTACTTGGTCGCGCCCGGACGCGGAGTGCCGCCGGCGATCGCGATGTCCGCGAGGTTGGTGGCGTCGACCTGGCCACCGAAGCCGACCACGAAGGTCTTGATGCCCTTCTGCATCAGGTTGTTCGTCGCCGCCTGCACGCCGTTGCCGTTGCAGGTCTCGGTGCCATCGGTGACCAGCATCACGTAGTTCGCGCGCATCGGATCGACGAGCTCAGGCACGGTGCCCGCGCTGGTGAGCACGCCGCCGATGGGCGTGTTGCCGCCGGGGCCGGCCGCGTCGAGCGCCGCGCCGATCATCGCAGCGCGCTGGGTGCCCACGCTCACAGAGGTCGCTCCCACCGAGCAGCTCTGCGAGTTGGTGCCCTGCGGGAAGAGCCCGAGGCCGAACTGAATCTGCGACTCGTACTGGGTGGTGACCTGCTTGATGGCCGTGGTGGCGATGTCCCACTTCGACATGCCGTTGTTCACGATCGGGTCGCGCATCGAGCCCGACTTGTCGAACGCGATGTACATGTTCGAGTTCACCTTCGCGGCCTGGAAGAGCTCACCGCCGCAGCTCATCGCGCCGCCGTCCGCCGCCGCGGGCTGGCAGGTGCCATCGCTCGCGCAGGCGGAGCCCGGGTTGCAGCTGCCTCCGTTACGGCAGTCGTTCACGCAGCGGCCGAGCGAGTCGCACAGCTGATTCGCCGCGCAGTCTTCCTTCGCGCCGCAGCCGCCGTTGTTCGGCACGCAGCCGCCGGTGGTGGAGCACTTCTCTCCACTCGCGCAGTCCGCCGCGGTGGTGCACTTCACGGTGCAGGTGCCGCTCTGCAGACAGACCTGCGTGCTGCCGCAGCTGCTCGGGCCCTGGCAGCTCTGGGCACAGGTGCCCGCGCTGGTGCACGCCTGGCCGGTGCTGCAGTCGCTGTCGGCGCCGCAACCCGAGCTCGAAATGCAGCCCTTCGAGCTGGAGCACTTCTCTCCGCTCGCGCAGTTCATGTCGCTGGCGCACTTGGTGGCGCAGGTCTTGGTGTCGAGACACGTGAGCGTGCTCGCGCAGTCGGTGTTCGACTGACATTCCGCTCCGACCGGGCCGGGGCAGGCACAGGCGCCGAGGGTGAGCGCTGCACCTGCAACCACGAGAAAGAACCAACGCGAAGTGCGAGTCATGAATCGCTCCGTTTGTCCCTTTGAGTTACTGGGGTGCCACGCCCGCCCCGCGTAACGTTCCGAGCGATCACTCTCTCATTTCCAGTATGAGTTCGTCTCTTCTCGAAGTGGGTGGCCGCACATGTCGGGAAGAACGGCACAGTTCACCCCGGTGGTTATAGGAGCCCGTATGAGCCGCTTACCCTTGGCGTTCGCGCTGGTCGCGCTCACTGCTTCGGCAGAGCCTTCTGGCTGGAGTCTGGATCTGAAGTCCACCGAGCTGGCCGTGAAGGTCTTCAAGACCGGAGCGGGCTCGTCACTCGCGCACGATCACGTGGTGGTGGCGACGAAGTTCACGGGCAAGGGCTCGCTCGATGAGGCAGGCCGCCCGGAGTCGTTGCAGCTCGAGCTCGCGGTCGATGTGAGCTCGCTGGTGCCCGACGAGCCCGAGGCCCGGAAGAAGTACCACCTGCCCAACACGCCGGTGCCGGAGAACGATCGCGAGAAGGTGAAGAAGAACATGCTCGACGAAGATCAGCTCGACGCCGCGAAGTTCAAAGACATCCGCTTCGTGGTGAGCCGCGTCTACGCGGAGGAGAGCGGGGCGCTGCAGTGTCTGGGCAAGCTGACGCTCCACGGCGTGACGAAGGAGCTCCAATTCCCCATCAAGGTGACGAAGGGCGAAGGCACCGTGGAAGGCGACGCGTCAGTGCGCTTCAAGACGAGCGACTTCGGCGTCAAGCCGTACAGCGCCGCGCTCGGGCTGATCAAGAACAAGGACGACGTCGAGCTGATCGTTCACGTGGTGATGAAGCGCTGATCTCGGGGAGAGGGGCGAGACCTACTTCGCTGCGCCGTTCTTGCCCGCGCCCTGCAGCGCGTTCAGCACCGAGACCACCTGAGCCACCACCCCGGCGAGTGACTGGCCATCGGTCGCGCCACTGCCTCCGATGGTGACGGAGCGCAGCTCATTGGGCTTGGGCATCTTCTCCATCAGCTGCGGCAGCGTGCCGATGATCCGCGCCTGCAGGTTGGAATCGCTGATCGAGTTGATCACCCCTTCGTGCGCCGCGAGCGACGACGCCTCGAGGGTGGCCTTCTTGTTCGCAGTCTCCGCCTTGATCAACGCGAGCATGGCCTCACCATCGGCCTGCAGCTTCTCGAGCGCCTGCCGGGTGGTCGCCTTGAGCGTCGCTGCTTCCGCCTCGGCCGCCACGCGCGCCATGTCGAGCGCCACTTTCTTCAGCGCGGTGGCCTGCTGCGCCTGGGCGAGGGCGAGCGCGTCGGTCTGCTCCTGCTGTGCGCGGCGGAGCTTCTCGGACTGCTCCCGATCGTGAATCTCGGCCTCGTTCTTCGCGCGCACCGCGGAGAGCTCACGCTCGGTCTCCATCTGCGTGGTCTCGCGTACCTTCTGAGACACCGCCTCGCGCGCGGCGATCACTTCCTCCGACTCGAGTTGCGCCAGCCGCGCCACCTTCTCGCGCTGCGCCCGGAAGGGCTTCTGCAAGTTGTCCCAGAGGCGCGCGCTGCTCACCACGGCCTCCTTGATCTGCACGGTGACGATGCGCAGCCCGAGTCCCTTGTCGCTCGTCCCTTCACCCTCCGCCACGGCACGCAGACGCGCGGTGAGCTCTTCGATGATCGGCTGCTTGTCCGAGAGCACGTCGTCGATGCTCATGGTGGCGACCTTGTCCTTGATCGCTGCTTCCGCCTGTTCGCGCAGCTGCAGGTTCACCAGGCGCATCGGATCTTCCGCGTCTCCGAAATCGAGCTTTTTGTACGCGGTGCTGAAGTCCTGAATGATCCACTGCACGTAGCCCTGCACCAGCAGCCCCTGCAGCTCTTTGCAGATGCAGTGCGCGTTGATCACGATGGTCTGCATCGCGCCCGGCACCGCGAGAAAGGTGTCGAGGTACGGGTTGAAGCGGAAGCTCACTCCGAGACCCAGGTGCAGCGGCTCGGTGTGACCACGTCTCGTGTGCACCACGTACGCGTTGGGCGGGACGATCACGGTCTGCCACGGACCGAAGCCGGTGACGCGCACCTCCACCGCGTTCGACGGCGGCTGTCCTCCACCGCCCGCGCGAATGGCGTCGTCGATCTGCTGAATCGCGAGCTCACCGGTCTCGCTCCGTCGATTGCGCATGGGCGCGGCGGCCTGCATCGGAGCGCGCTTGGCCTTCAAGTCGACCTCGAGGCGCTGCTGCTGCGCGACGACTTGATCGAGGTACGAGTTGCGAGGGGGTTCGCTGCTCATGGTTCGGCCCTTTCGGTTGAAGTCAGGCTGAGTTCGGACCGGAACGCGCGCGAGATCAAGCAAGTTCCGGCCTTATGAGAGCCGCTGCGCGAGGCCCCACTTGATCACCGGCGCCGCTGCCTTCGCTTGATCGAGCAACCACGTCTTGAACTTCGGACCGAAGCGAACGCTCTTCGGAATCGAGCGCGTGCTGAGTCCGAGCGCCTTGTTCTTGAGCAACTCCACGCGCGGATGATCAGGGCTCACGCCCGGCGGCGGACGCTTCAGCCGCTCGAACGAATCAGGATCGAGGCCCTTCTTCTGCGCGGCCTCGATCAACTTCGCGAGCGGCTTGCCGGTCTTCTCGTCGATCAGCGCCTTGCGCAGCTTCTGCAGGCTCTTGGGCTCGAGCATGTAGAACCCGAAGCCGACCACGTCCTGCAGCCCGAGGTGGAAGTAGAGCGCCGCGGGTCCTTCCATCTTCCCGTAGCCGTCGAAGGGGATCATCGCCGCGACGTGCGTCTTGTACGGGCTCTTGTCCTTCGAGAAGCGCACGTCGCGATTGAGCCGGAAGATCTTCGAGGGCCCCAGCTTCTGCCCGTAGATCTTCTGCAGCGGTGCGTGCACTTCTTCGAGCAGCGCCTTCATCGGGGTCAGCCAGAGATCCTCGTAGCCGTCTTTGTGCGCCTGGAACCACTCGCGGTTCTGCGCCACCGCGAGATGGTGGAACCAGCTGACGCCTTGCTTGGGAAATCCGCTGAAGGGCATGGCGCCGATCTACTACGGGCTCGCTGCTCCTCTCGTCTCTTCGCCCGGCTCTTCCGCGAACAGCGCGTCGGTCGACGGAGTCTTGCGCGGGCGCCCCCTCTTCTTGGGCGCGGGCGCGAGCTCACCACCCTCGACTGCATTCAAGCCCGCGGGAAGGCTCACCACCGGCTTGCGCAGCCGCGGGAGCACCAGCGCGTTCACCTTCGGCGCGAGCGCTTCGTCGGCCTCGGCGAAGACCTTCAAGTACGAGTGCAGGCGGTGGCCTTTGCGCAGCAGCGCTTCCTGCTCTTCGTCCAGCGCGGTGCGCAACCCAGCACACTCTGCTTCGAGGGCGAGCAGCTCGAGCTGCTTCTCTTTCACGCGGGCGACGGCTTGCTGCAGGCCGGTCGCGTCGAGCTCGGGGAAGCGAACGTCAGGCAGCGACGAGAAGAGCTGAAGGAGTTGTTGGAGATCAGGCGGGAGAGTGTCGAGGTCGTGCATGGTGGCTCCTGAATGGATGTTCAGTATCTGCCGCTCGGGATGATCTCGCAAGAAAACTCACCGTTCGCTGAAGGCCGCACGGTTGACGGCCTTTCCGAAACCGCGTTCAACGCGCGCCATGAAGCGACTGGGTTGGTTGATGTTGATGTTGGCGGGCTGCACTGAGGTCTCTGGTCACCGAAACCTGCACCGCTGGAGCAGCAC
>CBIHPJ010000591.1:0-5998 GCA_966211295.1 uncultured Myxococcales bacterium
CCCCCCCCCCCCCCCACCCCCCCCCCCCCCCGCGGGGGTGTGGGGGGGGGGGCGCCCCCGCGCCCATGAGCGGACTTTTCGGTCTCCAGCTTCCAATCATCCAGGCGCCGATGGCGGGCGTGCAGGGAAGTGCGCTCGCGATCGCGGTGTCGAACGCGGGTGGACTTGGCTCTCTTCCGTGCGCGACGTTGAGCCTCGAGAGCCTGCGCAAGGAACTCGAAGTGCTGCGCACGGGCACCTCGAACCCGTTCAATCTCAACTTCTTCGCGCACACTCCTCCTTCTCCGAACGAGGCGCTCGATCGCGCGTGGCGTGAACGACTCGCGCCGTACTACCGAGAGTTCGGCATCACTTCCGAATCGAGTGGACAGGGCCGCGCACCCTTCGACGCCGCGATGGCCTCGATCGTCGAGGAGTTCCGTCCGGCCGTCGTCAGCTTTCACTTCGGGCTCCCAGCTCCGGAGTTGCTACACCGCGTGAAGTCAGCGGGCGCGAAAGTTCTCTCCTCTGCGACCACGGTGGAAGAAGCACGCTGGCTCGAGTCACTCGGCGTCGACGCGATCATCGCGCAGGGCCTCGAGGCAGGCGGTCACCGCGGTCACTTCCTCTCAGAGGATCTGACCTTGCAGCTCGGCACCTTCGCGTTGGTGCCGCAGTTGGTGCGCGCGGTGAAGGTGCCCATCATCGCCGCGGGAGGAATCGCAGACGCGCGTGGTGTCTTCGCAGCGCTCTCGTTGGGCGCTGCAGCCGCGCAAGTCGGAACCGCCTACCTGCTCTGTCCCGAAGCGACGACGAGCGCAGTTCATCGGGCGATCTTGAAGACAGAATCCGCCCGCCACACCGCGGTCACCAACGTGTTCACGGGGAGACCCGCTCGCGGGATCGTCAATCGCGCGATTCGCGAGCTCGGTCCGCTCAGCGCCGACGCTCCTCCGTTTCCGCTCGCTGCCGCGGCGATGACTCCGCTGCGTGCGAAGGCCGAGGCGCACGGGAGCGGCGACTTCTCTCCGCTCTGGTGCGGACAGAATCCCGATGGGTGCAGAGAAGTGTCAGCGGCCGAGCTCACGCTCGCTCTGGCTTCCGGTGGGCCCGAATATCACTGCCGGGTGTGCGGCCTTCTCCAGGACGAGCCGCCGTGGGGCGACGACGGAAAGTCGCCCAACTTCGTGATCTGCCCATGCTGCGGAACCGAGTTTGGCTACGAAGACTGCTCGCCCGACGCAGCAAGACGCGCGCGTGCGGAGTGGATCTCGCGAGGTGGCGACTGGTTCTCTCCCGCTGCTCGGCCAGACAACTGGAGCAGGGCAGCGGAGCTCAAAATGGTCCCGGCTCAGTTCGCGTAGATTTCCCTGCACTCGAGGTGTGTGTCCGGGGGTCCACGCGGCATGCGCCGCCTCCTCATCACCTCCGCTTGTGTCTTCCTCCTCGGCTGCCCCTCTCCAGGAGGGAGGGAAGGACCGCAAGGCCCGAAGGGCGACCTCGGCGCGCAGGGACCGATCGGCCCGATGGGAGCGCAGGGCGAGCAGGGGCCGATGGGCATGACTGGCTCCATCGGGCCTCAGGGGCCGCAAGGTCCGATGGGCGCGGTGGTCGTGATCGACGGCGGAGTGGTGACCGGACCGCAGGGAATCCAGGGCGCCTCCGTGGTGCTGCGAAGCCTCGATGCCGGCGTGCAGTGCGCGAAGGGCGGAGTGCTGGTCTCGCTGGAAGACGGCGGAAGTCCGCACGCGATCTGCAACGGCGTCGACGGCCCACAGGGACTGCAAGGCATCCAGGGCATGCAGGGAATGATGGGCGCGACGGGTCTGCCCGGCGTGCAGGGCCCGATGGGAATGCAGGGGCCCACGGGCATGACCGGCCCGCAAGGAATGACGGGTCCTCAGGGCATGACTGGAATGACGGGCGCGACCGGTGCGGCTGGAGCTCCGGGCGCCACTGGAGCGATGGGCCCGATGGGACCGCCGGGCCCTGCTGGACCGGCGCTGCTCCTCGACGGCGGCACGATCCCCGTCTCCACCTCTGATGGCTTCAGCTTCGCGGGCTTCACCACCACGCTCTACGACGGCAACCTCGGCGGTCCGATCGGGGCGAACGCGAAATGCGCCGCGCAGTACGTCGGAAGCCACATGTGCACCGACCGCGAGTACGAGTGGACTGGCGCTTCCGTGAGCCCGGGTGCGACGGGCTTCTGGGCGGAAGACGCGGAGTATTCCTCGTCGTCAGCTCCCAACTATTACCCGCGCGATCGCTCCGGCTCGTACTCCTGCAACAACTGGCGCTCGGCGGACGGGCCCGGCAACTACGCCCAGTACACCGACGCTCAGGGCCTGCGTTCGAGCCCCGGCTACAACGTCTGCAACGTGCAGCGCGCGATCGCCTGCTGCCGCTCTCCGCACGCCGGCTGGTTCCGCGGCTTCACGGCAGCGCTCTACGACGGCAACCTCGGTGGACCGATCGGGGCCAACGCGAAGTGCTCACTCGAATATCCGCGCAGCCATCTCTGCACTGACCGCGAGTACGAATGGGCGGGCAGCGGCGTGTCCTCAGGGCCCGCGGGATTCTGGGCGGAAGACGCTGAGTACTCTTCGTCGTCGGCGCCCAACTATTACCCGCGCGATCGTTCGGGCTCGTACTCGTGCAACAACTGGCGCTCTGGAGACGGCCCGGGAAATTACGCGCAGTACACCGACCCCCAGGGCCTCCGCACCAGCCCGGGCTACAACGTGTGCAACGTCGCGCGGCAGTTGGCGTGCTGCGGCGGTTGATCCCCCGAGGGGATGCTTCGCGATCAGCGATCGAGCCAGTTGCGTTGAAGGATTTCGTCGGTGCGGAACCAGACGCTGAGGGCCCCGCCAAGCCCCGACGTCGCGCCGATTTTTCCATCGGTGCCGAGACCGACCACGCTCGAGAAGGAGAACTCGAGCGTCGCTCCGAAGCGCTTGGAGAACGCCCACGTCGCGAGCGCCTGCGCCAGGAGGTATTGCCTCGTCGAGGTCTGGACCGTGGGCGGGATGCAGGTGTCCGCCGACACACACAGCCCCGCAAGCGACCTCACCGACCAGCGCGCTGCCCAACTCGCGCCAAGCGCGACCGAGAAATTTCCGAACCATGCCTCTGCGAAGAGACTGTTCGCGAGCGACCACGATGTCCGGCAGGGGGCGACGGTCGGCCCAACCACGCCGACATTCATCGGCGAAGGTGCCCCGACGCACGGCGCTGAATTGCCCTCGAGGCGGTAAGCCAGCTCGACCGACCCGAAGCGGCGTTCCAGCTGTCCGCCGAGGGAGATCGTCGTGAGCGGCGTAGTCCCTTCGAACGAACTGGGTGATGTCGGCACCGTGACGCCGAGCACTGGTGTGACGCGGAGCCGGGTGACGTTCTTGTCATTGACCAGGTCAGGCGCGGCCAGCCCGAGCGCAAGCGGCGACCAGGTCGCGGGAGTCGAACGCTCCCAGTCGGCCGAGTTCAGATACCCGCGCGGGCCGATTGAGAATCGAGCGGTCGGACTGAAGCGAACATCCGCGATCTGAAATCCAGCCCCGCCTGTGAGCGTGAGGTCCCCGCCGACGAGCATTGGGCTCTCGCTATCGACGGGGCTGCGGCGCGGAACGGCTGAGGCGCCGAAGAACGCGAGATCGACGAACGCCCAGGGCCCGTTGACCGATCCACGTGCTGGCGCATCGACGGTCTTTTCGACTTCAAGATTGTCTGCAGTGAGCAACAGCGCGACCAACACCGACCCGGCGACCATGCGCCCGCCCTTAGCACTCAGCTGGCTCGCAGTGATCCACGCACGAAGCGAAGCCGCTCCGGATCTCCCTGAAAGTAGAGCGACTGGATTTTTCCGTCGGCAACCTCGATGGACAGTGCGCCGAACGTCTCACCGTCGCGCAGGAAGACCAACGCCGGCCGCCCGTTGAGCTCGTGGAACTCGAGCGCCAGAGTACCGGCGGCTCCGGTCGCCTTGAGGAAGGCCGCGACGCGTCCCGCACCGGTGATCGGCGCACGGAGATTGCGCAGCTGACCTACGGTGCGACCACGCGGACCACCATCGGCGTGGAGCGTGACGTCTTCCGCGAGGAGCTCCAGCAGCGCCTTCTCGTCACCGGTGAATCGCGCCTGCACGAAAGCGTGCAGCAGCTTCTCGTGCTCCTCTCGCGTGGCGGCGATCAGCTTGCGGCCGGTGCTCACCTTCTCGCGCGCACGCTCGAGCAACTTCCGGCACGACGCAGCACTCCGTGAGACGAGCTCGGCGATCTGATCGTGCGGGTAGTCGAACACTTCATGCAGCACGAGCACCGCGCGTTCGGGCGGAGTGAGCCGCTCGAGGAGCACCATGAACGCCATCGAGATCCGCTCCACGTCGAGCTCTGCCTGCAGACCGAGCGCGCCGAGTTCGATGGGCTCTGGCAACGCAGGGCCGGCGTCCTCCAGCCGCGCGCGCGGCGAGGCGAGCTCGTTGAGGCAGAGTCGAGTGACGATGGTGACCAGGAATCCGCTCGGAGAATCGACCTCGGTGGTGCGTTTGTGCCAGCGGATCCAGGCTTCCTGCACGAGGTCCTGCGCGCGGCCGGCGTCTCCGAGCATCCGGTAGGCCAGCGAGATCAACCGGGGACGTTGCTCTTCGAAGAGACGGAGATCTTCCGCGTCGCGGCTCACGGCTTCAACTCCATCAGGGCGACGATCATCGCGATCACTCCGCACTCCACTCGCGCGAACAACCTGGCTGCATCCGGAGTCTTCGCACGACCCATCGCCACCATCACTCCGAACGAGACGAGGAGTAACGCCCCCGACGCGCGAAACCACACGGTCTGGTGCCAGGCACCGCTGGCCAGGACGTCGGCAGTGATGCCGGTGATGAGGAGCAATCCGAAGGCGCCACGACTGAGCAGCAGCGCGCGGCTGCGTTCACCGGTGAACGCGACGTTGACGATGGGAGCGAGACCGAGCACCGCGACGATTACGTGCAGGGCGACCACGAGTGAATAGGAGCTCATGACGCCAGCCCCACGATCTCGCGCACGTGCGTGTGCTGCTCGAGCGTGTTCACCGCGAAGGCGCCCACCGCGCGGAACGTCATCGACCACGCTCCTTCGGGGAGACGTCCCACCTCGGCTCTCCACTTCTCGTTGACGCCACTCGACAGGCTGGGAGGTCGGGCGAAGGTCCACTCCAGATCGGTGGCGGCGATGATGCGCTCGGCCTCGACGACATCTGCAACCTGATTCCTCAGAATCCACCGCACGATTCGCACGATGAGTCGCGCGTCGTCGAACAGGGTCGCGGCGGAGACCAACACCAGCCGCTTCACCTTGCTTCGAGTCATCGCTGCCACGGTGGTCGCCGCGCACTCCTGCACGAGCGTCACGCGCGAGAAGAGCTCACGTGGCTTGATGCCCAGCGCACTCACCACCGCGTCGTGACCCGGCATCGCAGTGGCGAGGGAGTCGGTGCTGCGCGGATCTCCCACCGCCACGCGCAGTCGCTCATGCTTCCGGGTGACGCGCGACGCATCGCGCACGAAGGCCGTGACGTGGTGACCTCGCGCGAGGGCGAGATCGATGACTTCAGTACCTGTGCGCCCGTTGGCGCCGAGAATGAAGAGGTTCATGCCCAGAAGACCGGACAGCCTTGATCGATGTGACACGAATCAGCGGTCGAGCCAGTTGCGCTGGAGCACTCCGTCCGTGCGGAACCAGATGCTCAGGCTGCCTCCCATCGCTGAGTTGCTGCGATAGACGGCGAAGGAGTCGTTCAAGGAAGAAGTGCCCGGCACGTGGCTGAAGTTCAGCTCGAGCGTGGTCCCGAAGCGCTCCGTGAATGCCCAGGTTCCAAGCAGCCGCGCCGACACGTTGTGGGTGGGATCCAGCGGAGGAATTCGGACGCAAGCGAGGCCAGGCACACACGCCTGAGATTCCGGCAGCACCTCCCAACGCGTCGTCCAGCCCAGGCCCAAAGCGAAGGAGAGGCTTCCAAACCACGCCTCCGCAAAGAG
>CBIHPJ010000592.1:0-5987 GCA_966211295.1 uncultured Myxococcales bacterium
TTCCCCAGGTCCGCGACGATCTCGGCCCCGTACTCTGCACGCCGCTGCTTGAGCACGTCTTTGCGAATGCGGCTGCCGATCTGCCAATAGAGCGTGGTGAGCGCGGCGTTCGCGGCGCGCCCAAGTTGTTCTCGCGCAGAGTCGATCAGCGCCGCGACATCCGTCGCCAGGCGTCGCGTACCTTTCAAGAACGAGGTGGATTCGCGCCGACCGGAGCGAGCGAGCGCCGTTGAGCTCCGGAGAGCGCGGGGTTGGGACGGCTTTCGCTTGCGAGCTTTCATTCCCCCATCATGACGAGGGGGACTGACATGTTCGGCGGCGTCTGAATTGTCTCCGCACTGCGGAGACAATTGGCGCGCTCACGGCGCGAGGATGATGCGCGGCCCGGCGAGCGCCTGGCGAACCTGCGCGAGCGCGGGCTCGGAAGCGGCCTCGGCCTCGGTCATGCGGCGCACGTAGAGGTCCTTGCCGCTCGCGACCGCCTGCTTCAGATCGGTGAGCAGGGTCATCGCAGCGTCGAGCATGGTCTTCGCTTCCTGCGCGCCCTTCGCCTCGGTCGAGGTTCCACCCTTCTCCTTCAGGTGATCGCCGAAGCGCTTGATCGCATCGCGGGTCTTCTGCGCGTCGAACGCGTTGAGCGCTTCCTTCACGCCGTCAGTGCCGACCTTGATCAACCGCACCTGCGTGCCGCCGCGGAATTCGGCCGCGGGAACCTGCAGATCGGTGAACGCGCCGAGGAGGCCCTCTTCGGCCGCCTTGAACTGGAAGGGCACCACGTCGAGGAAGAGAAAGAGGGGATCGACACCCTGCTTCGCTGCCTCGATCTCCTCTTCACCGAGCGGAGGGAAGGTCGCGGGAGCGCCCACGAAGAGCAGCGGCATCACCACCTCGTGCCAGAACTCCTCGGCAGCGGGCCCGGTGTTGGTGGTCGCGGCGTGGAGCAAGCCAACGGTCTCCACCACGCGCGGTGCACGCGGCGCTTCGCTGATCACCGGCTTGCCGCGCTCGAGACGACCGAGTGCTCCGATGAGCTGAGACTCGAGCTGCTTCTTGAGCTCAGCGGGAAGCCGCTGGGCGCGGTTGATCGCGTCGCGCAGATCGATGGAGAGCCGCTCGGGGGTCATGTCCCAGGCCTGCTTGAGCTTCGCGCCATCCACTCCGACCACCTGCACGAAGCCGGGGTCGAAGAGACGCATGTAGTCCTCGGGGCCGAGGCGCATCTGCTGCCCGCCACCGCCGCCGAACTTCGCCTGCGCGAGCGAGGTGCGGATGGTCTTGATCACCTCGTCCACGCGCTCCAACTTGCCGGCGGCCAGCGCGTCGACCACCGCTCCGAACGGGGCGAGCATGATCAGCGCTTCGGGGAAACCGAGCGACGCGCCTTCCGGGGTCTCGCGGTACGGAAACCAGAATGCCTGATACTCGGCGTTGAGGCGCTCACCGAGCGCGGCAGCGAGGCCGAGCGCGATCACCTGGTGCTCGCCCTTCTGCGGAGAGAACGGACCGCCGAGCAGCTTGATCACGCCCGCCTCGATGTCCGCCCAGCTGTCCTTCACGAGATCGACCGGCTTGCCCTGAACCTGGGCGAGCACCTGGGTGACCTGCTGAAAGGCGGCATCAAGCTGCGGAGGACGAGGCATCGACATGGTGCCCCGGCTCGTATCACGTCAGGGCCGAAGCGATATCCCCTCGAAAAGGAGGAGTGTGCTGGCGGTGATCCATCGCTCCAGCACCTCGGTGGATTCGTGAGTGGCCACGTGTCGCACGCCCTCGAAGATCATCGAGTTGATCAAAAGCGCAGTGACCTCGGTGTCGAGGTTCTTCTTCAAGAAGCCGCGCGCGACCCCGTTGTCGAGGTAGGCCTGCGTGGCCACTCCGAAGAACTTCACCGCGGCGAGGAGCTTCTCGTTGAGCTCGTGGCTGATGCCTGGCGCCTCGACGAAGAGCAGTCGCGCGAGCGTGCGGTTCTTCTGAAACGCGGCGAAGAGCGCTCCGCCGATGCGCTCCACCTGCGCGCGGTACTCGGTGATCGTCGTGCTGGCGGTGGGACTCTCTGAGGCGAGCACCACGGTGACCTCTCCCATCACCTCTTCGATCACCGCCTCGAACACGACGAGCTTGCTCTTGAAGTACCGATAGAAGGTGCCGAGCCCCATGTTCAGCTCGTTCGCGATCTGAGCCACCGTGGTGGGGTGGTAGCCGTGGCGGGCGAACACCGTGGCTGCCGCCTCAAGGATCGCTCTGCGTTTCTCTTCGGTGCGGACGCGCGCCATGTTCCTAAACAGATTCAACAGGTTGAAGACTTGGAAGCCAAACGACTTGTTCTGCGAATAACGATAATGATACGTCACTCTCGTTTCGTCAACGCGGGGGTCTCACATGGTTCAAGTCGATGTCTTCTGGTCGTACGGAATCGGAGCGGGCCTGGGGCTCGCGAGCGCAGCCAAAGGAGTGAAGGTCGAGAAGCTGAAGGATCTGGTGCAGAGCCAGCCTGCGCTTCAGACCCTGCTCTTCCTCGCGATCGTCTTCGCGCCTTCGGGCTTCGTGCTGCTGTGGAACTTCCCGTCGTGGGAGACCATGCACGCGGGCACCAGAGATCTTCCCGGGTGGCTCGTGGCGATCTTCGGCGTGACGAACATCACGCAGGGGCTGCTCGGCTTCGTGGTGGCGCGCTCGCTGTGCGCACGCGGCAAGGCGTTCAGCGCGTACCTGCACTGGATCGGCGGCTACTTCGGGATGTTCTTCATCCTGGTGCACGGCTGGGACGGCACGGGGTACCAACGGTTCTTCTCGCCCACGCGCGAGGCGCTGAATGGGTGGACGTGGAACACGGCGGCTTCGTGGCTCACCAGTGACGTCGCGCTCACGTTGATGGCGATGGGCGTGGTGCTGATCCCCTGGCTCGTGGGGCTCACGGTGAGCTGGTTGGGGGCGAGCGTGCGTGCGCCCAGTCCTGCCGTGCTGAGCGCGTCGGTGCTGGGGATCTTGATCCTCGGTGTTCCTGCGATCGCGATCGCCTCGAGCATGATGGTGCGCGTCGGAGGAGTGATCGGCGGCACGCTCGGCACGGTCGCGCTCTTCGCCCTGCTCTGCGCACCGCGCTTCGGGTTGCTGCGTCGTCACTTCGAGTCGCTCGGATTCGAGGCAGAGCACTCGACGGCGCTGGTCGAGGTGCGCGCTTGAAGGTCTTCATCACGGGCGCGAATGGAGGAATTGGCAGCGAAGTGGTGAAGCTCTTCCTTGCCGAGGGCTGGGCGGTGTTCGCCGGCTGTCTCGAAGGATGCGTGGACGGTGCGATCAACGTTCCGCTGGATGTCACGAGTGACGCTTCGGTCGCTGCCGCGCGGCAGGTCGTCGGAGTTCCCGATCTGTTGATCAACAACGCAGGCATCGGACTGCTCGGTCCGATCGCTGAGCTCCCCGATGAAGTGCTCGCGCGTCAGTTCGACGTGAACGTGCGCGGGTTGGCGAGAGTGACGCGCGCGTTCGCTCCAGACATGTGCAGACGCGGGAGCGGCCGCATCATCAACGTGAGCAGCCTCGCGGGCGTGTTCACCCTCCCCTGGTTCGGGGCGTACTCGGCGAGCAAGTACGCGGTGGAGGCGCTCTCGGATGCGCTTCGGCTCGAGCTCGCTCCGTTCGGCGTGCGGGTGTCGATCGTGGAGCCCTCGATCGTGGGCACTGCCTTCGTCGACCACGCTGTCGCTTCGTTGCGACGCGCTTCGCATCGATCGCAATGGAGTGACTCGCTCGCGCACACCATCGCGAACAAGGACACTCTTTCACCTGTTCAGCTCGAGCCGCGGCACGTCGCCGCCGTGGTGCTGCGCGCGGCGAAAGCTCGGAGTCCCCGCGCTCGGTATCGAGTGGGAGCGCTCGCTTCACTGCTGCTCCGCCTGGCCGCGTTCGTGCCGGTCTCGATCCTCGATCCGATTCTCAGATCACTCGTTGGTCTTCACGTGAAGCCCGCTGTCCCTCATCTCACTCAGGAAACGCACTCATGATGCCCGCCACTTCGCAGCAGCACAGCCGTCCCGCCACGCCGCCTCCCGGAGCTCGTCACATGAACGTCGAAGGCTTCACCTTCACCCCGTCGCAAGGCTTCCGTACCGAGGAACAGACGATCGCGCTCCGCATGATCGTCGATGGGCCGGCGCCGAGCTTCCTGATTCAGACGAAGCCGGCGCGTGCCGGCGTGTCGATCGAGGAGATCGCGGCGCAGACGCTGTCCGAGCTCACGCAGACCATTCCCGGCATGAAGGGCGCTAGCCGGGGCGAGTTCACCTTCGCCGACGGCGGCAGCGGGATCGTGCTCGCGTACAACTTCCCCACGGCCGCGGGAGAATTGCGGCAGTACTTCGTGCTGCGGCTGAATCAGCAGCGGTTGTGCACCATCACGCTCACGTTGCCGCAGTCGTCGCTTACTGAAGGCAACGCGCGGCTGTTCATGGCTGCGATCGCGTCGCTCACGCCGGCCTGAGGAACTGACCATGACCAAGATCACTGGAAACCAGTCACGTCCTGTCGCGCAGCAGAACACCCAAGCCGCTCGCTCGAAGCCGGCGCCCGCTGGAGCTGAGGCTCCGAAGGCTGCGTGGACCGCAAAGACCGGTCAGACCCCGCAGGCAGCGACGATCCCAGTCCCCGATCGGCAGAAGGAGATCGTGTGTCCGGTACTCGGATCGATGGTGAACGAGGGCCGCATCAAGCTCGCTCCCGATGGGACGTTGAAGCTCTCGGATCTGCGCGAGGCGACCAAGGACCTGCAGATGGACGCGGGGCTGCGAGCGGGCCTCAGCGCGACCGGGCTGGTGGCGAACAAGCCGAGCGACATCATGCGCAACACGATCCATGGATCGATGAACGTGCTCGATCTGCGCGCGGGGACGATCAAGCACCCCGGAGACAGCGCGATCCTCACGGCGGGGAAGTTCGATCAGCAGAAGTTCGATGCACTGGTGTCGCACGCGGAGAACGGCGTGATGACCGTGGACTCGTTTGCGAACGCGATCGCCGCGAACGTGAAGCGTGATCTGCAGCCAGGTCAGACGATCGACACGCTGGTGCGCGGGAAGAACTTCTCGAACGTCGAGTACGGGGCGCTGCTGGCGAGCTTCGGCACCAACGATCCGAAGACCGGGAGGCTTGGAATCTCCGTCGAAGACATGCGTGCGCTGTATCAAGACAAGAAGTTGCCGACGGTGAACCAGGCGACGCTCGTCGAGGCGACTGCGCTCACGGCTTCGCTCGCGGTGAAGGTCGATGCGGCGCTCGCGGGTTCGGCGTTCAGGTCACTCGCGACCGCGACTGGGCTCTCTGAGGCGGGCGCGCGAATCTCGCAGGGCAAGGAGACCGGGATGACCGCCGCGGGGCAGGCAGCGATCGGCGCGGGGAAGGCGGCGAACTGCCCGCACATGAACAAGGGTGGGGCCGTGCCGCGTCAGCTGAACGACGTCATCAACTCGCACACCTAGTCATTCATTGCTCCCTCTCCCTCCGGGAGAGGGTCGGGGTGAGGGGGTGCTCAAGGGCGGCACATCCCGTGCTCTCAGTCGTCGCATGAGACTCACGACGACAGGTCGGGCACGAAAACTCCGACGAGAAGAGACCAAGGAAGAAAAGCTCCTCTGGCCCTGGCTTCGAGACCGCCGCATGTGCGGCGAGAAATTTCGGAGACAACGCGCCGAGGGCCCGTACTTCCTCGATTTCGCGTGCCTCGAGCTGTTTCTCGCCTTCGAGCTGGACGGCGGCGGTCATCCGCTCCAGGCCGACTACGACGCACGGCGCGATAAGTACCTCGAGGACGCCGGCTGGAAAGTCGTACGAATCGGGAATCACTTTGTGGCGGAGGAGCTCCATGCGGTTCTGGAGATGATCCGTCTCGAAATCGAGAAGCGGAGAGAGGAGCTCGGGCACCTGGCGACTTGACTCGCCCTCACCCCGACCCTGTCCTGAAACTCCGTTAGGCCGCAGCGTTCGGAGTTGAG
>CBIHPJ010000593.1:0-5967 GCA_966211295.1 uncultured Myxococcales bacterium
CTCGGAAGCCGAACGCGCGGCCGCGATCGATCGCCTGCTTCAAGAGTGCCGCGTACTCGGAGTACCGGGGCACGTGCTGGAGCGCTTCTTCGCGCGTGGGGAACTCGTTGCGCGGTGAATGAAACTGCAGCGTCACCTGCTCACGGTGCGCGCCCCAGCGCTCCTCTTCCATCGCCACGAAGTCGACCAGCAGGTGGGCCACCTCTTTGAAGATGAGGTGATTGAGCAGCACGCGCACGCCCGCGGCGAGGAGCTTGTCGATTCCACCCAGCGTGCGGCGATGCGTGCCCGGCGCGGCAGTCAGCGCATCGGACAGCGCGCTGTCAGGCCCATGCAACGAAACCTGCGCGCTGGTCAGGCCCGCTTCGCGCAGCGCCATCGCCAGGCCCGGCTTGTCGAGCAGCACCGCGTTGGTCTGAAGCTCGATCTGCTCGAAGCCCTGCTGCTTCGCCGCAGCGACGTACTCGAGGAGCCGCGGGGAGAGCGTGGGCTCACCACCGGTGACGATCAGGCGCTTCGAGCCGCGGGCCCGGCTCTGGACGATCGCCGCGTGGATCTTCTCGGGTGTCAGCTCGACGTTCATGTCGGCGAGCTCGCAGAAGGTACAGACCTGGTTGCAGCGGTAGATGATGCCCAGGCGGCTCGTCGGCTCCGTGACCTCGACGCCGTACTCGTAGTTCACATGGAAGAACGTCTCCACCTCGGGCGCGCGCTTGGGGTGCAGCCGGCTCCCCGGGCTCTTGCCGGGGCGCACGAAGGGCGTCGCGTCTCGAATGGGAGTGACGGGCGCCGGGCCCTTCGCCTGTTGCAGCTGCGTCGCGCTCACCGTGCACCGCGTGGCGAGCGCACAGGAAGCACAAGCGCGGTCGGCGTCGTTCTTCGCTGCTTCGTGATGACGCAGGCTGTGCTCGAAGAGCCTGCGCATCGCGGGCTCGGTCACCGGGTGCACGCAAGCGATCAGCGGATGTTCCTTCGAAGCCACCAGCTCGGCGCCGTGCTCGCGGGCCGCGCGGGCCGCTTCGTCGAGCTCTTCGCCCAGCTCAGCAAAGTTCAGCGCGCTGCCTGGCTTGACCGTGCGTTCTCCCGCGCCGATGGGGGCCAGCTCGAAGCGCGTCACGCGGGGCAGGGCATTGCGCAGGCCTGCGAGCCTCGCCGCCGCAGGAGGGAGCTCTCGCGCCAGCGGGAGCCGAATCGTGACCTCCAGGCCCGCGTCGAGCGCCGCCGTGATGCCGCGGAAGACGTGCCGCGGAGTGGAGCGGGGGCTGACGATCGCCGCGTGCAGCTCAGGAGAAGTGGTGACCACCGAGATCCGCGTCGCGGTCAATCCGGCCGTCTTCAGCTCTCGCGCCTGCTCAGGTGTGAGCTGCGTGGCGTTGGTCTCCACGGTGATCGAGGTGAACCCGCGGGCCGCGCCGTGGCGGATCAGCTGCGCCAGATCGGCTCGCAGCAACGGTTCGCCACCGGTCATCGTCAGCGTGCGGGCACCCTCCGCCGCGGCGCGATCGAGCTGCGCCGTCAGCTCAGCGAACGAAGGATCGCTCGAGGCTGCATTCACGCGCGAACAGAACGCACATGAGTGGCCGCAGTGGCGGGTGACCAGCAACGTCGCGGCGTTCATCGGGTGCGCACTCTAATGTCCCCGAAGGGAAAGAGGGCCCCGTCGCTGGTCTGAAAGAGCGGGACTCCATCGGCGCTGAACACGCCTTCGCGGAGTGTCACGCGCGTCGAGCCAGCCACCAGCGCCGCGAGATGCGCCGAGGCCTCGAGCGCCTCTTCACTTCCCGAGGCATGCGGGTGACGATCGTGAGCGGTCGGCCAGGCCCGTTCGACCTTGAGCCCTCCGTCTTCGGTCGTTCCGGTGATCGAGACCTGCACGTCTTCGAACGCGAGCAGCCGGTGCGCCGAGAGAGCCCGATCGATCTCCACGACGAAGCGTTCGTGCCGGCAGCCCGGAGGGCAGGGCGCCGCCGAGGTGGCTCCGCCGAGGAATCGTCCGTGCCGCCCAGCGATGTGCTGCGCCACCGCATCGGCGTACGCCTTCGAGAGGGCGCAGTCGAAGGAGCAGGGCAGCCAGCTGATGAAATGGAAGACCGAGAGATCGAGGCAGTTCAGTCGAGGCGCGAAGGTGCTCGTCGCCTGCGCAGCGCGCGCGAAGGCGTCCACGTTTCTCCGGGGCGCCGGCACCTCGAGGTAGGCCTCGACGCAGCAGCGCGGGTAGCCGAGCACGCGGCCCAGCTCGAGATCGTGCTGGTCGCTTTCCTCCGCCGAGACGGCCTCGCGCACCAGCCGCGGGTCGCGCCCGACGAAGAGCACGGTGCCCTCGGTCGAAGCGAGCGAGACCCGGTGCTGCGCCTCACTCATCGCCAAACCGAGCTTGCCGAACCGCTCGCGGGCACCTGCCAGCTCGCTCACCGGCAGCACCTGCCGCAGCAGCGGTTTGAGGCCCGCGAAGAGCGCGACCTCGTCGGCCTCACCGCTCCCCAGCACGTAGGCGAGCGCCCGCCCCTTCGCTTCCGAGCGTGCCTGCGCGAGTCGCGCCCCGTCGACGAAGTTCAGGACGGCGATCAGGTCTTTGGGGGACGCGCAGACGGCGGGAGCAGGCATGAGCGGCCGCCCGACGGTAGCCGATGCTACGGTCCGACGGGTGTCGCGACGCGAGGCCATGCACGACGAGGGTGCGCTCTTCGAGCAGGTGGTTCGGCTGCCCAAGGTGGAGATCTTCGTCACCGACGTCTGCAACAACCGCTGCACGTATTGTTCGACCGGCTGGGAGAACGCTGAAGCGGCGCGCGGCGCGCTCAAGCACGTACCGCGCGAGGTGATCCGCGGTCATCTCGAGACCCACTTTCAGAAGGGCGCCCGGCGCGTGGTCTTTCAAGGCGGCGAGCCCACGGTGCGCCGCGACCTCGGCGAGCTGATCTCCGACGCGGTCGCCATCGGGTACCAGGCGACCACGGTGTTCACCAACGCCCGCGCCGCATGCACGCCTCTCGGCGCGCAGCGGCTCGCCAGCTACGACGTCACCTGGTTTCAGGTCTCGATTCAGGGCGGTACGGCGGAGGCGCACGATGCGTCGGTCGCAGCGCCGCGCGCGTTTGTTCAGACCATCGAAGGCACGCGCCGACTCATCGAGCTGGGCCAGCGGGTGAAGGTCAACGGCGTGCTCACGAAACATCTGCTCGATAGCCTCGGCTCATTCACCGAGCTGATGATCGCGCTGCGACCCGAGGAGGTCGGCCTCGACGTGGTGCGGCCGTCACCCGCGTTCGCCTTGGGGAGAGCGTCGTACGCCGAGCTGTTGCCGCGTCTGAGCGACTACTCCGCGGCGCTGCGCGACGCCGTGGTGAAGATGAACGACGCTGGCGTGGTGGCGCGGCTCATCTCCTGTCCGCCGTGCCTGGTGCCCGGCGCGGAGCAGTACGTCTCCGAGGAGCAGGAGGCCACCGTCACGCAGATCTCCACGGGCGACTTCATTCACAAACTCACCCAGCGCAGGTCGCTCCAGGTGAAGCCACCTGCCTGCGCCCAGTGTGCCTTCGAACGTACCTGCCCGGGACTCTTCGAGGCGTACGTCGAGGCGCACGGGAGCGGCGAGGTGCGGCCTCTGAGTCATCGTCCCGCTCTTCCAGGAGCACAGCGCGACCGGCGCCCAGAGCCCGTTCGAGAGACCGCACTCACGGCCGCCCTCCGCGCACTGTTCGTGAACGATCGCTCGGCCGTGAAGTCGGTGACCGCGACGCGCAAGGGCCACGAGCTTCGCTGTCTCACGAAGAGCGGCGAGCTGATGGTGATCGTCGCACCGCGGGGGCCGGGACCTGCATTCGAGACCACCCGTCACTTCGCCGTGAGCTATCAGTCGTCGCCGGGAGCTCCCCCGGTGGACCTTCCACTCCTGCGTGCGATCGTCCGCGCGCTTCACGCTGCAGAGCCGCAGCTGATCGAAGAGAAAGAGCAATGAAGAACTCCCAGAAGATCCTCTCCGTCGCAGTGGTGCTCGTCATGAGCTGCACCAAGCCTGCAGAGAAACCGGCTGGCGCTCCTTCTCCGACTCCGGCTCCGACTCCGACGTTGACGAGCGCGCGAGACGCCAACGCCGGAGAGCTCGCAGTGGTCGCGCCGCTGGTGAAGGGCGGGACGCTGCTCAACTACACCGTCACTGACATCAAGATGACGCCCAAGGAGGGCCTCGCGGTCGCGCTCCGCAAAGCCGGCGGCTTTCTTCCCGATGGTGGCCCCACCGATGGCGGCTCGTGCGATCCCAGCCACCCGGACGAGGCCGTGACCTATCTCACCGTGTGGCTCGCGAGCGACGGAGGCTCGCCCTCGCTGGTGCGGGGCCCTTTCGCGATCTTCACCCGGCCGGTGAACATGCCGCAGTCCGAGGCCGACCGGCTCGCCGCCGCCTTCGCCGACGTCATCGGGGCGAACGTCAACGTCCCGGTGCCTCCGGCGCTCGCTGACGGCCCCTCGCAAGCGAACTAAGCTGCGGTCCGAACATGTCGCGCCGCGCGGACATCAAGACCGGCTACACCTGCAACAGCAACTGCGTCTTCTGTGTGATCGGCGACAAGCTGTTCACCGGCGATCGTCCGACAGGCGACGTGATCGAAGAGATGAAGCTGTCTCGCAAGACCTGCGACGACATCGTCTTCACCGGCGCCGAGGTCACGCTCCGCCCCGACTTCTTCCACCTGCTCGAGGCCGCGCGCCGGCTCGGGTACCGCAACATTCAGGTGCAGACCAACGGGCGGCTCTTTGCGTACCCGGAGTTCTGCCAGAAGGCGATCAAGGCGGGCGCCAATGAATTCTCGCCCTCGCTCCACGCGCCGGTGGCCAAGGTGCACGACGGGCTCACCCGCTCTCAAGGCTCGTTCGGGCAGATCATCACCGCGATCAAGAACCTCAAGTCGATGGGCCAGCGCATCATCACCAACACGGTGGCGGCCAAG
This sequence comes from uncultured Myxococcales bacterium, assembly GCA_966211295.1. GTDB lineage: Bacteria > Myxococcota > Myxococcia > Myxococcales > Myxococcaceae > Archangium_A. The sequence continues at coordinate 4,950 of CBIHPJ010000593.1, forward strand.
CAGAACGTGAAGCTGCTGCCTGATCTCGCGCGCCTCTTCGTCGAGCTGAAGGTGGATCAGTTTCAGATCGCCTTCCCGCATCCCACCGGTCACGCGGCCACCTACTTCAACGCCGTGGTGCCGCGGATGAAGGATCTCGCAGGTCCTCTCCAGGAAGCGCTGCGCATCGGTGAGGCCGCGGGCGTGCCCTGCATGGCCGAGGCGATGCCGTACTGCATGATGCAGGGCCACGAGCGCTTCGTGAGCGAGCTGTTCATTCCCCCGACCGAGATCGTCTACGACGGCTTCGTCGTCCCCGATTACAAACACGACCGCATGGAGCGCGGGAAGACGCGCTTCCCTCAGTGCGCCACCTGCCGCTTCGAGCCGATGTGTGAGGGCCCCTGGCGCGAGTACCCCGAGATGCTCGGGTCCGACGAGTTCCAGCCCGTCTCAGGCCCGCGCGTGATCGATCCGGAGATCGTGATCGACGATCGCTTCACGATGCTCGGCACCGCGGCTCCTTCGTTCGAGCTGCAGTCCGGTGATGGCACCGTCGTGAAATCGAGCGAGCTGAAAGGAAAGTGGATCGCGCTGGCCTTCTATCCAGAGGACGGCTCGCCGGGCTGCACCGCCGAGGCGTGCAGTCTGCAGGCGGGTTTTGGTCAGCTCAAAGCCGCGGGCCTGACGCTGCTCGGCGTGAGCCCCGATGGCGTGGAGCGGCATCGCTCGTTCGCGCAGCAGCACGGGCTGCAGTTTCCGCTGCTCTCCGACCCCACGGGCGCGGTGGCTGAGGCCTTCAAGGCACGGCATCGCGGTCAGCTGCGTCGCAGCACGTACCTCCTCGGGCCCGACCGAACGATCGCTCACGTGCTGGTGAAGCCCGACGTGAAGAACCACGCGGCGCAGATCTTCGACGCGGTGAAGCGCTTCGAGGCGGGCCCGCGCTCGCTGGAGAAGGGGCCCGAGCTGATCATTCGGCGGAGCGTGAAGCCCACCGCCGAGGCCGTCGCCGAGCTCGGCATCGCCGAGGCCGATC
>CBIHPJ010000594.1:0-5962 GCA_966211295.1 uncultured Myxococcales bacterium
GCATCGCCAGCACCCGTCGACCGCAGGTGATGATCGCGTTCGCTGGAGCAACGCGAAGCTCGACCCGATGCGGCAGCTGAAGGACCCCGCGGCCGACGACGTCATCTCCGCGATCTTCGCGCGCGGCCAGGTCGACGCGGTCAACGCGCTGATGAACAACATCTTCCGCACCGCCGAGCCGCTACCGCCCGGGCTGCCACCGGAGGCCGCGGCGTATTTCTCAGACACGGCGCTCCCTGCCTGGGCTGACCCGGCCCAGCTCGCGCTCGCGCAGCAGCTCTTCACCCGCACGGGCTGGCAGCTCGCGATGGGCCTGTTCTGCAGCTCGCTGCCCCAGGCCTACGCGGCGGCGAACGGCGCCCACGTCATCACCCAGACGCAGGGCATGACGAAGCACACGAAGCAGCGCATCTTCGAGACGGCGCAGTTCTTGTTCGACGTGATGGACGAGGGCGCGCTCTCACCGGGCGGCCGCGGCGTGCTCACCGCGAAGAAGGTGCGCCTCATGCACGCGACCGTTCGGCACCTCATCCTCCGCAACCCGTGGGACGCGGCCAGGCTGGGGCAGCCGATCAACCAGGAAGATCTCGCCGGCACGTTGATGACGTTCTCGGTCGTGACGCTCGATGGGCTGAGGCTGCTCGAGATTCCCTACAGCGCGGAGGAAGGCGACGCGTGGCTGCACACGTGGAAAGTGATCGGCCACCTGCTCGGGCTGCGCGACGAGCTGCTCCCGACTGATCTGATCGACGCGGAAGAATTGATGGAGGCGATCCGCGATCGTCAGTGGCGCCCGTCTGAAGATGGTCGCGCGCTCACCCGTCCGCTGGTCGAGATGATGCAATCGTATTTTCCGGGCGAGGCGTTCGACGGCTTTCCGGTCGCCCTGATTCGCGCGCTCTCGGGAGATCACTGCGCCGACCTGCTCGGGCTCCCGCCTGCGGACTGGACGAGACGGGTGCTCGACACTGCCACGGTCATCGACGAGTGGATTCCCCGGGGGGACCCACGATCACCCAACGCGCGGCTCTTCGCGTGGGCGACGCACACGTTCATGAAAGCCGTGGTGCTCGCCGAGCGCGAGGGCAAGAACGCGCGCTTCCGCATTCCGAAGTCGCTCAAAAGCACGGTCGATCCGAACTTCTGATCTGTCTCCCTCTCCCTTCGGGAGAGGGTTGGGGGTGAGGGCACGCTCACTTCACCCATTGACCGAACAATTCAGTTCGACGTCGGCGACGACTCCATCCGCAATGGTTCGGGCGGGTTCACCGGATCCTCGCCCTCACCCCGACCCTCTGCCGAAGGGAGAGGGAGAAAGACTCCACAGTTCAGAACAGGTGAGCGTCGATCACGCGCGCATCACCACCGGGCACGCAGTGCACGACTTCGGTCGCGCCGTGCTCGCGCACGATCCCCGCGGCGTGGGCTTCGTCCTTCGCGCTCGTCAGCAGCACCGGGTTCGGCCCCGCATCGAGCGTGAACCACACCCCCACGCCCTGCGCCCTCGCCTTCCGGCACGCCTCGATCACCGCCAGCGTCGCGGGCTTCAGGTAACACAGCGGAGGATTCGCCCCGAGCGCGCTCGCGTGCATCCGCCACGCATTCCGCTCGGCGATCTCTCCCACCGCCTCGAGATCGCGCTTCTTCACGTGCCGCACGATCTCCTTCACCTCGCGCTCGGCGTCCTTCGCCCAGGGCGCGTAGTACGGCGAGGTCTCCACCGTGGAGCGCATGCCATCGCGCGACTTCACGTCCTTCTCCTCGCGGCTCACCATGCCCACGAGCAGGCGCAAGTCGGGCCAGTGCTCCACGCCGAAGAGCTGCTCGCCGAAGCTGTCCTTGCCGTCGGCGCGCTTGCCGCGATTCCAACGCACGAAGCCGCCTTCGATGCTGCGTGAGGCTGAACCACTTCCCCGCCGCGCGAGGATCGACTCGGCCTTCACGTCGCGCTCGAAGCCAGCAGCCGCCCGCGCGGCGACCGCCAGGGCAGCGAAGCCGGCGGCGCTCGAGGCGAGGCCGGCAGCCGCGGGGAAATCTCCGCGCGAGACCATCTTCGCCGCGCCCAGCTTCTTGCCGCCCTCCTGGCGGACGAGCTTGAGCGCTTCCTCCACGCGCTTCCGCTCGGAGCCCTGGGCCACCTTCCCGTTCAGCTCGATCTCATCGGCGCCCTTCGCGCCGGTGAACTCGACGGTCGTGGTCACGGACAGCGGACCCAGCGTCACCGAGAGGCTCGACTGGTGCGGGAGGATGAGTTTCTCGTCGCGCTTTCCCCAGTACTTCACCAACGCGATGTTCGGGTGAGCGACCGCAGTTGCCTTCATTCCCGACCTCTCGCGCGCGGAAAGAGCGAGAGCAAGGATCTTCGTCAGAGCGCTTTCAGGTCCCGCGAGCGTTGGCGAGGGAAGGCGCCGACCGAAGCGCCCACTCGCGATCTCACTCGCAGCGGCTTCTCGCGGAACATCCCGAACGCGAGCGCTTCGTTACAGAGCTTCAGGCCCCGCGAGCTGGCTCGCGAAACACTCGATGCCCTGCTCCCGCAGCTTCAGCACCGTGGGCTCAGGCTCGCGGAACAAACCGATCACCGCGCCGCCATCGCCGCCCGCTCCGGTCAGCTTCGCCCCGAGCGCGCCCAGGCCGCGCAGCTTGAACACCATGTCTTCAATCTGCGGACTCGAAAGGCCCAGCGCGTTCAGGTGCCCGTGATTCATGTTCATCACGTCGCCCAGCGCCTCGAGGTGCCCGGCCTTCACCGCGCTCACGCCCTCGAGCACCAGCTTGCCGATCTGCTCGAACACCCGCTTGTACCGCTTCGGCCACAGCTTCTGCCGCTCCCGCAGCGCGCCCACGGTCTGCTTGGTCGAAGAGCGCGGCCCCACCATCGCCACCAACACCTTCACCGGCTTCCTCGCCAGCACCGCGGTCGCCTTGCCCTTCTTGAAGAGCACCATGGTGCCCCGTGCGCTCGTCGTGTGATCGACGCCGCTGGGAGTGCCGTGGAACTCCTTCTCCATCTCGAACGCGAGCGCCTCGACCTCGCGCCCCTTCGCCGGCTTCCCGGTCTGCGCCTCGAGGAGCACGCGCGCGCACGCCACCGCGAGCGCGCCCGAGCTGCCGAGGCCCATCGACAGCGGCAGCTCGCTCTCGAGGTGCACCGAGATCTTCGGGTGTTTCACCTTCTTCGCGGCGCGCGCGAAGGCCCGCTCCAGCGCCTCCTGCTGCGACGCATTGACGCCTTCGGGAATCTCGAGCGAGGTGGACTCCGCGGGCACGCCCCAGGCGCGCATGCCTCGCGAGATCGCGCCAGCGAGCGCGGGATGCCCGTACACCACGCCGTGCTCCCCCAGGAGGATCACCTTCCCGGGGCCGAACGCCGTGATTTGAGTGGCTGCGTGCGAGGGTGTTTCGGTCACGGCGAGCTGCTCACGTCACCCAGGAGCGGCTGCGGCTGTTCCGCCATCATCACCGCGAGGATCTCCTTCGCCTTCTCCACCTTCACCTGGCCGGCCTTCACCAGCGCGTTGGCGACCTGCTCCACCCAGTGCCCGCGAGCACCAGCGGTGACCGCCACGCAGCGCGCGTGCAGCGCCATGTGGCCGCGCTGAATGCCGATCGAGCCCAGCGCGCGCACCGCCGCGAAGTTCTGCGAGAGGCCCACCGCGGCCATCACCATCGACAGCTCGCGCGCGCTCGTCGCCCGCAGCACCTTGAGCGACGCCTGCACCTGGGGGTGCGCCTTGATCGGGCCACCGACGGTACCCAGCGCGAGCGGGAGCTCGATGCGGCCCACCAGGTGCGCTTCCTCGAGCATCCAGGTGGAGAGCGGTCGGTACTGCCCGTCACGGCACGCGAAGGCGTGCGCGCCCGCTTCGATCGAACGCCAGTCCTGGCCGGTGGCGATCGCCACCGCGTCGACGCCGTTCATCACGCCCTTGTTGTGCGTGGCCGCGCGGTAGGGATCGGCCTGGGCGAAGCGGCTCGCCTGCACGATGCCCTCGGCGATCGCGTCGCCCGGCATGTCGAAGTCGGCCAACTGCGCGACTGGAATGCGGCACGACGCGCGCGCCAGCCGGCGATCCGCCAGGTTCGAGAGAATGCGCAAGAACACCTTGCCGCCCGTGATCTGCTCGACCAGCGGCGCCACGCCCTCGCACATGGTGTTGATGAGGTTGGCCCCCATCGCCTCCTGCGTGTCGACGTAGAGGTGCACCACGAGGATCGGCTCGCCGCGCGGTCCCTCGGGCGCAGGCAGCACGCGCACCTCGAGATCCTTCGCGCCGCCACCGCGCGCCATCATCGACGGGTGGAAGCTGTTGGCGAGCGCGAGCAGCTGCTCCTTGTGCGCGACGATCGCCTTGGAGGCGACGGCCGGATCGCCGTAGCCCGTGAGCTGCACCTGGCCGATCATGATCGGGTCGTCGGCCTCGGCCTGGAACCCGCCGCCCTCGCGCGCGATCTTCGCGGCGAAGCTCACCGCAGCCACCACGGAGGGCTCCTCCACGGCCATCGGCACGATGTAGTCGCGCCCGTTCACCTGGAGATTGAGCCCCAGCCCGAGCGGCAGGCTGAAGATGCCGACGGCGTTCTCAATCATCTGGTTCGCCATGTCGATGTTGAGGCCCGCGCCCTGGAGCGCGGCCACCTCTTCGGTCGACAGCCGGGTCATCCGGGCGATGGTGCCGAGCCGATCGGCGACGGGCAGCTTGTGAAAGCCGGCGAGCCGCGAGGTCAACTGGTCAGCCATCGGTTTCTCCGAGTTGTTGCGCTCGCTCAGGTGGCCGCTCGCTGTGTTCTTCATGAAGTCACTCCGCTGGTCCCACCGGATCCCCGGTCGAGGGCTGCCAGCCAATCTTTGAGCTCACCGGTCACCATGCGCGGCTGCCTTCTGAGCTCAGTTACGTTGCGGCTCCCGGTGAGCACGAGCGCCTGCTGCAGCGCGCTCAACACCGTCTGCACCGCGGTCCTCACGGCGGGCACTCCGCCCACCTGCTGCGCACGGAACATCGGGAGCGCCATGCCTCCGATGTCTGCTCCGAGCGCCAATGCCTTCGCGAGATCGAGGCCCGAGCGCATGCCGCCGGAAGCGACCAGGCGAATCTCAGGGCCCACGGCCTTGCGCACCGAGGCCACCGCGGCCGCCGTGGGAATACCCCAGGTGGCGAACTGCGAACCGACCTCGCGGGCCATGCCAGAAGAGCGCAGCTGCTCGACGCGCACCCACGAGGTGCCACCGAGGCCCGAGACGTCGATGCTCGAGACGCCGCACTCGACCAGCTTGCGCGCGACGTCGGGAGAGATGCCGCAGCCGGTCTCCTTCACGAGGAGCCGATCGCCGTAGGCCTTCGCCAGCGCCTTGATGGTGAAGTAGCCGCGCTCGAAGTCACGATCGCCCTCGGGCTGATTGAGCTCCTGCGCGGGGTTCAGGTGAATCGCGAGCGCGTCCGCGCCGATCGCATCGGTGAGCCGGCGAATCTGATCCACCGTCATGCGGGTGGCCTGCACGAGGCCGAGGTTGCCGATGATCACCGTGTTCGGCGCGACGTTGCGCACCGAGAAGCTCGAGGTGAGCTCGGGCCGCTCGGCCATCGCGCGCTGGCTGCCGACTCCGAAGGCGAGACCGAACTCTTCGGCGACCTGGGCGAGCTCGCGGTTCACCTTCTCGGCGCGCTCGGTGCCCCCGGTCATTCCGGTGATCAGCAGCGGCGCCTTGAGCGACTTGCCGAACCAGGACAGGCCCAGCGACACCTGCTCGTAAGCGAGCTCAGGCATCGCGCAGTGCACCAGACGAACGTCACCGAACAGCGTGGAGTTCTCGACCGGCGCGACCTCTTCGGTGGCGCAAAGATCCAGATGGGCATCCTTCCGCCGCGCTGTGGTGTCGTCGTGCATCCAGCTGATTCTCCTAACAGGGTCCTTCCAAAGGTTTCCACACGGAAACCTGCGAATTCACTAACGCACGTCATCT
>CBIHPJ010000595.1:0-5956 GCA_966211295.1 uncultured Myxococcales bacterium
CGATCTGCAGGAGAAGCCGGACGAAGTACTCGGGCTCTTCGACGCGTTCGTTCGGAAGGCTCAAGGCATGCGGCGCATGGGAAGTGCCGCGCTCGACTTCGCCTACGTCGCCTCTGGCCGCTTCGATGGCTTCTTCGAGTTCGGTCTGAAGCCCTGGGACACCGCGGCGGGTTCGATCTTGCTCAGCGAGGCCGGCGGTCAGATGCGGAGTATCGACGGGTCTCCCTACGATCCGCGCGTGGGCAACGTGCTCGCCGCCGGGCTCGGGCTGCTGCCTGCGCTCATGAAAGTCGCCGCAAAGACGTGAACTCCTCAGGGCGACTTTCAGTTCAAAAGCCCTCGCGCTAATACTGAACCAAATGGTTCAGTATGCCGAACGGCTCGACGCCACCTTCTTCGCCCTCGCCGACACCACCCGCCGTGGCGTGCTCGAGCTGCTGGGCCGCACCGACGCCTCCATCACCGACCTCGCGGACAAGTTCCGCATGACCCTCACGGGCATGAAGAAGCACATCGGCGTGCTCGAGGACGCGGGGCTGGTCGCCACCGAGAAGGTCGGCCGCGTGCGCACCTGCAAGCTCGGTCCACGTCGATTGGAGGAGGAGATGGTTTGGCTCGAGAAGCACCGGCAGCTGTGGGCCGCGCGGTTCGATGAGTTGGACGAGGTCGTCGAAGAACTGAAGGCAAAGGAGAAGTCACATGGACGCAGCAACCACAAGAAAGAGTGAGTCCCCGATGAAGAACATGACCAACGTCGAACGGAAGTCCGATCGCGAGCTCGTCGCGACGCGCACGTTCAATGGCCCTCCACGCATCGTGTGGGAGGCGTGGACCAAGGCGGACCTCTTCCGCCGCTGGTGGGTGCCGAAGTCCTTCGGCATGAACCTGCTCTCCTGCGAGCTCGATGTGCGCGTGGGCGGTGGCTACAAGCTCGTCTTCGCGCACCCCGCCGGCGGCGATCAGACGATGGCCTTCTTCGGGAAGTACCTCGAGGTCGTCCCGCACTCGAAGATCGTCTGGACCAACGAAGAGGGCGGCGCCGACCAGGGCAACGTCACCACCGTGACCTTCGAAGAGAAGAACGGCCAGACGCTGCTCGTGATGCGCGAGCTCTACCCCTCGAAGGAAGCGCTCGACGCGAACCTGGGCAGCCACAGCGGCACCGCCGAGACCTTCGATCAGCTCGAGGCAGTCCTCGCAGAACCGCGCAGCTGAGCCGCAGCAGTTAGATGAAGCTCTCGGGCACGAAGATGATGTCGCCGGGCGCGAGCTGAAAGTTCTTCTCGCGTCCGATGACGATGTCTTCGACCTTCACCGGGAGCTTCACTTCTTTCCCCTCGACCACACGCGTGACGTTCACGTTGTTCTTCGCGGCCGAGCGGGTGAGTCCGCCGGCCTGCGAGATCGCGTGGATGATGGTCATCCCGTCTTCGTACGAGAACGAGCCTGGCTTGCTCACCTCTCCGAAGACGAACACCTTCTTCGAGTTGAACTCCTTCACCAGCGCCGACACCTGGGGGCGCCGCACGAAGCCGTTCTTGAGGCAGGTGGTGATCGCCTCCGCGGCGCCGCTCGCGGTGAGCCCGCCCACCTGCACCTTGCCGCAGAGGGGGAAGTCGATGTGTCCCGCGACGTCGACGCGGTACACGCCGCTCAAGTCGGTCTCCTGGTACACGCGCACTTCGAGCAGATCGTTCGCCGCCAGCGTGTTGCTCACGCCCGCGTCGGACATCAGCTGATCAACCTTCACTCCGTCGAGGTTCGAGCCGGGGTAGCGGCAGGCCTGAAGCCCCAACACGAGGCTCAGCGAGATCAGCACCACGAGCGAGCGCATCCCAGCGAGCGACGACCGACGGCGAAGGCCGGAGGGCGGCTTGAGCGAGCGCATCAAAACGGGCTCAGTAGTGCAGGCTGAGGCGAAGCGTCGCCTCATGCCTCGGATAGTTGTTCTGAGGGACGGTCGAGGTTCGCAGCGTGAACGTGTAGTTCGCGCCCACGTCGAACCACGAGGTCACGGTGAACGTCGGGCCCGCCGAGACGCTCAAGAGGAAGTCGTTTCGCGTCGGGTTGGGCACCGGCATCGTCATGCTCACCGGCGCTCCGAGGAACGTGAAGTAGTCGGCGCTCACCTGGGCGTTCAACATCAGGCGCCCGCCGATCAATCCCAGGCTGCCGCGCAGATAGCCGCGGTCATCGATGCCCGTGCCCACGCGGGGAATCGGCAGGGTGTTGCGCGCGTAGCCGATGGCGATGCGCGATTGCTCGGTGACTGTGTACGAGAACTCCGCCGTGCCGATCACGGTGTGAATCGAGCCGTTCGTGAAGTCACCGCTGTAGCCAGCGAGCAGGGTCACCGCGATGCGCGGAGAGATGAGGCCCGCGAGGCCCGCCTGCGCGCGGAAGAGCACCTTGTTCGCGTTGCCCGTGGCCGACGGATTGAAATACAGGCGGTAGTCCGCGTTCGTGTCGACGATGAGCGCCGTCTTCGGGAGGAACTTCCACCGCGCGTTCAACCCGAAGTTGAGGTTGTTGTAGTTCGAGTTCGGAACGTCGTTCGGATCACAAGGGGATCCTGCCACGCAGCCGGGCACGAGGCCTCCCAGCAGCGGCTCGAAGAGCTCGATCGACCACTGGAACTTCGGGGTGACCTCGAGCGCGCGGCCGCCCGGGTGAATGGGCACCGCCGCGTAGAGGTTGTTGAAGAGCGAGAGCGCACCCACCGCCAGGGCCGGATTCTGCGTGCGATCGCTGCGGATCAGGTTGTCGCCGAGCTGCACTTCGGCCACGCCATCGCGGTTGAAGCGCGTGTCGAGCGCCACGTTCGCGCGCAGACCCTTGCCGTCAGCAGAGAGCTGAGTCGACGAAGGCGAGAGAAGGCCGGTGAACCAGAGGTACTCCGCGGCGCCGTTGAAGTTGACCAGCGTCGACGGGTTGTCGAGATCGAACTTCGCGCCCGCGCGGAAGTGCATCACGATCTCGGGCGAGTCGATCCCGAGCGTGAAGCGTCCGACGAGCGAGTCGAAGCGACCATCAACCTCGAAGAAGGGATGGAAGCGGCCTTCGCCAACTTTGAATCCGGGAGCCTTGGCGACCTGAGCGAAAGCCGGAACGCCGAGCAGCGCGACCGACAGCGCCAGCAGCGCGCGCAACCCTGTTCCCCTCAACCAATTCATCGCGGTTCGTTGGCCATAGCACACGGTGTATGCGGGCCAATTCCTTTAGCGTTCACATCGTCGGGCTCGCCGGCGGGGGCCGGGAGTCGATGAACGCGGGTGGCGGCATCTGGGTCGGATCTCCGGGCGGCAGGTAGTCCGGGATTTCGACCTCGACTGAGAGGTTTTCGTCCGTGCGGAATGCCAGCTGCCCGATGCACTGCTCCGCTTCGGCCCGGAGCTGCTCAACCTTCGAGCGTGCGATCGTCACCTTGGTGAATTCGTGTTCGGCGGTGGCGGTTTCCTTCCGCGCCACGGCCTCTTGAAGCTGAACGTCGGACTGCTCGGAGATTCGGAGCAGACCTTTGATCTGCGTGAGCTTCTCGTTCACGCAGTTGAGCTTCACGACGTCCTTCGTGTTGCGAGCTTCTTCGAGCTTCGACAACACGTCCTTCAGCGCGCCGCGCATGCGACCCACGGAATCGGCGCTGGTCTTCACCTTTTCCGGATCAGGAATCTTCGAGGCGTCGGTGCCGTCTGAGCCGCTCGCAGCACCGCTCGGGTTGGGCGCCTGAGCGAGCACGAAGCTCGCCGCGGTGACCACCAACACGATGAACGCTCTACGAATCAAAGATGCCCCCAACCACGCAGGAAGACTTCGGAAGGTACGGTCCGACGGCATGTAAGTCAACGAGAGTACTGAAGCAATTGCGACGTTTCTGGGTGCCCGGTCGAGGCTCCGCGATTCACGCTTGCGACAGTTTCAAGTTCGCCTCGCGCAGCCGCACCGAAAGCAGCCGCGCGATGTTCATCACCAGGAAGGCAAAGCCGTCCTTCTGCGCCTTTCGGAACTCGGCCAGCGCCTCTGGGGAAAGATGGAGCAGCTGAACGTCCGTTCGGGCCTTCACCGTGGCCGAGCGGTACTCCTTGTCGACCAGCGCCATCTCTCCGAAGCACTCGCCCACGGTGAGGGTGGCGATCGGCGCGGTGTGAGCGGTCTGGAAGACCTCCACCTCGCCCGAAGCGATCAAGTACAGCCCATCGCCCAGCGCGCCCTCCGCGAAGATCACTCCGCCGGAAGAGATGTCCTTCGGCACCAGCAGCGCGCAGATCGCGTCGAGCTCCTGGTTGGAGAGCATCTCGAACAGCGGAGAGCCTGAGCAGAGAGCGACGCGGTCGACGCGATCCACGGCCGCATTGTGCGCAGAGCGCACGGGCTTAGCCACTCCTTGAACGAGCGTCAGGACGCGGGAGCGAACACGAAGGGGTATGCGACGGGCACTTCGGAGGGCGGCTTGAAGGGGAAGACCCAGCCGCGGATGGTCGTCTTGATGCAGCTGGCGACCGCCTCGTTGCCCAACGTGTTCTCTTCGATGTCGATGTCGCTGGTGCGGCCCGCGGGCGTGATGCTGAAGCGCACGACCACCTTGCCCTTGAGGCTGGGGTTGCGCTTGAGCTCCTTCTCGTAGCACTGCTGGATGGCGCCCTTGCGGCTGCGCACGTACGCCGCGAGCTTCTCGCGATCGACGTCGCTCGACTCGACTTCCGGAGCCTGCATCGAGACGCCGCCGCGCACCTCGGTCTGCTTCTTCTCGGAGAGGCCGACGTTGCCGCCGCCCGACGTGCCGAGATCGCCGATGCCTGCCGCCGAGCCTGCGGTGCCGCCCTTGGGACCGCCCGCGGCGAGCGAGTCAGCCGTCGCCACGCCGACGCCGCTGGCGCCAGAGAGCGCGCTCGCCACGTCACCGACGCCGCTCGAGTTCCCGAGCACGTCTTCGAACGCGCCGCCGCCGCCGGAAGAACCGATCACCTTGAGCAGACCGGACCGAGCGACCTTCGCCTGCAGCTGCGCCTTCTTCTCGGCGTTGCTGGAGGGGGCCTTCTCAGCGACCTTCTCCTTGGGCTTTTCCTTGGGCTCGTCATCCTTCGGCCCGTTGTCCGCGACCTCGGCCGGAGGAGGCGGCTTCACCTCGACGGGCATCATCGCCTTCACGAAACGATCGGGGAGCTCGTCCAGGGTCAGCTCGCGCTCTTCGACCTGCGGCTGGCACGCGATGAAGGTGGCACCAGAGAAGTGCACCACCAGCGACGCCGCGAGGATCATGAAGAAGAACTGATCGATCTGCTTGAGGATGCCGCCGCGCACTTCTGACGGCAGCTCGGCCTTGGGCGGCTCGGGCGGGGGCGCGACGAACTGGAAGAGGAGCGAGACTTCACCGAGCGAAACGCGGCCCTTCGACGCGTCGGTGAGCGGCAGCACGTAGACGTCTTTGCGCTGCTTCGCGAGCCCGCGGGAGATCGCGTCCTGCAGCGAGAGCTCCTGGCCGTTGACCGAGACCTTGCCGTCCATCTCCTTGGTGAAGACGATCGAGTACTGATCGTTGACCGCCTCGAAGAGCGTGAACGACGGCGGCAGATTCGAGACCGGCACGACGATGGTGTTCGTCGCGTTCTGGCCGAGGGACACCGGCCCGCGACGCTTGAGCGTGCGGTCTTCGGTGATCTTGCTGCCCTGGATGAGAGCAACGCGAAGAAGCTTCAGGCCAGCAGCCTGCGGTTGAGCCATGGCGTTCCTTAGACAGCTACACGCGGGCGGGGTTCCGAAAGTGCCGCGGTCCTTCTTGAAAGCGGAAGGACTCCGAACACTTAGTCGTCAGCGACGCCGCACTCAAGAATCCATATTGGGAGGCGAGCCGTCTCGCGGCGCCGCGAAGCGGTGCCGAGGCAGCAGCCGCCCACAAAAAGAGAGGGGAGGCTAAAAGGCGTCTTTTTCGACGCTCTTTTCGACCTTTGGAACGAACGTC
>CBIHPJ010000596.1:0-5942 GCA_966211295.1 uncultured Myxococcales bacterium
GAGAGCGTCCGTCTGCATCTTCACGGGCTGGAACTCCTCGTAGGTGACGTACTTCGACCGCTTCCTTGCCAGCGCCATAGCTACTCCTGAAGTGTAGTGAGAACCGCCACGCGCGCCCAGTGCAGGGCCGGGACCAACGCCTGCCCGAGCGGAGCGTGGTGCCCTGACTCCTCGCAGACGGCTGCGGCGTGGACGCCGTGATCGCGCACTCAGCCTGCGAGAACTCTCGCTTGCGCCCCAGCGGTGGGCCATCGTGCCGCGCGGTCAGCGAGGAAGGCGTCGGTCGTCAGTAGGAGCATCCGCACATGGCGAAGAAGAACAAGCAAAGCACGCGCGACTCATCCGAGACGCTGGTGGAGCGAGACCTCACGGCGCTCGCCACGGCCCGGACGCTCCCCGAGGGATATGGACTCGACCAGTCCGCCGCTGAGCTCGCGACGCTGCTCACCCGTGGTGGGAAGGCGCCGTTGCTCGCGGGTGACCCGGGCGTTGGCAAGTCGGCCGTCGTGCAGGAGCTCGCGCGGAGGATCTTTCAAGGCAACGCACCCGAGGCGCTGCTTCAAGCGCGCGTGCTCGAGCTGAGCGCGGCGGGAGTCTTCGCTCGCACCAGCACTCCGAAGGGCGCAGCTGAGTTGCTCGAGGAGTTCCTCGAAGAGACGAGCGCACAGCCGCAGCCCACCATCCTCTTCATTCGCGACGTCGGGCACGTGAAGGGCAGCTCGCTCGTTCCGGTCCTGATTCGCGCACTGCGTGCGGGGAAGATTCGCTTCATCTTCGAGACCGACGTGCGCTCAGCGCACGAGCTGCTTCGCAGCGACGAAGCGCTCGCCGAGAAGCTCCACCTCTTCATGGTGAACGAGCCGACCGTCGAGCGCGCTCGGTGGATCCTCGGGCGCGTGGCGGAGGAGCTCGAGGTCGAGCAGAACCTTCCGATCGATGCGTCGGCGTGCGATCTCGCGCTGCGACTGAGCGTGAAATTTCTCCTCGCGCAACGGCTCCCGCGAAAAGCGATCGAGCTGCTTCGCGAGACCGTCACTGAAGCGGCGGGTGCGGCGAAGGAACGAGTCACCAGTGAAGAGGTGCTCACGCGCTTCTGCAACTCCACGCGGCTGCCGCGCTTCATGGCGGATGACGCGGTCGCGCTCGATCTCGACGAAGTGAGCCGCTTCTTCGGCACTCGCCTGCTCGGTCAGACCGACGCGGTGGCCGCGGTGCTTCGCTCGGTCGCGCTGCTGAAGGCGGGACTCAACAATCCGCGTCGTCCACTCGGAGTGTTCCTTTTCGCGGGGCCCACCGGCGTCGGCAAGACGCACCTCGCGAAGCTGCTCGCGGAGTACCTCTTCGGCGCCGCGGATCGCCTGGTGCGGCTCAACATGGCCGACTACCCGGACTTCGGAGACGAGCAGGTGCTCTTCGGAAATCCGTGGGCGCAGACGCTCTCGGGCAAACGCGGCGAGCTCACCAAGCTGCTCGATGGACGTGTGTTCACCGTGCTGCTCCTCGATGAATTCGAGAAGGCGCACGCGAAGTGCCACGACCGCTTCCTGCAGCTGTTCGATGAGGGTCAGTTCATCAACGCCGCGGGCGAGACGGTGCCGTGCAACAACACGCTGATCGTCTGCACGTCGAACGTGGGCGCCGAGGTGTATCGCGAGGGGCCGATTGGTTTCTCCGCGCGGCGTGGTGATGAAGAGCTGATCAGTGAGATCGATCGCCGCATCTCCGCGACGTTCCGTCCCGAGTTCTTGAATCGCTTCGATGGGCTCTGCCATTTCCGCCCGCTCGGCAAGGTGGAGATCCGTCGCATCGCTCAGCGCGAAGTCGGCCGCGTGCTCGAGCGTGAAGGCATTCGCGCGAGGCAGCTCGATGTCGAGGTCGCTCCCGAGGTGGTGGAGCTGCTCGTCGAGCGCGGTTACTCGCCTTCGCATGGCGCGCGGTTCCTGCAGCGGGAGATCGAGAAGACCCTGACCGCGGCGCTCGCCGTGGAGATCGCCAGGCGTCCTCTTCCGGCCGGCACTCCGGTGAAGGTGGTCGCGCACAAGGCCACCGTGCACGCAGTGGCGGAGCCGAAGGTCACGCGCGAGCGCGAGGCCACGGCGCAGGCGCATCTCCCCGCGGTGGGCGGCGCGGTGAAGAACAAGCGGCTCGATCAAAAGGCGCTCACGCAAGAGGCCGAAGCGCTCGTCGGCAGGGCGGCAGCGGTGGCGTCCGCGGCCAAGCGGCCTGAGCTCGAGTCGCGCCGTCGTGAGCTGCTCGCGCAATCGCAGGCTCCGGGCTTCTGGGATGACGGTGAACGCGCGGCGGCGGTGCTGAGAACCTTCCGCGCGCTCGATGCGCAACTGGGTGAGCTCGATCGACTTCGTGAGCTTTGCCAAATCGCGCGCCGTCGTGCCCGTGATGCGAAGGGTGAGCTGCAGCTCGCTGGTGCGGTGCGCGCGGTGGAAGAGGCGGCGCGTGAAGTTCGTCTCGCTGAGGCGCGTGTCGCGGCTGGTGGCGCGAAGGACGTCGATGACGCGTGGCTCGAGGTCTCAGCAGGAGCGAATGGCGAGTCGAGCGAGGCGTGGGTGCGCGAGCTGGTGACCATGTATCGCGGCTGGGCCGAGCGGCGCGGCTACGAGGTGAAGGCGACCGCGGAAGGTGATGAGCCGATGCGCGCGGTGCTCCATCTGCATGGGCCTGGCGTGTACGGCTTTCTCGCGGGCGAACGCGGCACGCACCGGCGCATCGATGATGACGCGCGACTGTCTGCGTACGTGCGGCTCTACCGGCCCTCGGCGAGCGAGATCGAAGTGCCCGACACGCTCAAGCTCGACGGCAAGGAAGTGAAGCGGCGCACGGGTCGATTCGTGGAGAAGGTCGGCACCGAGGTCTCCGCGCGCGATGAGAAGACAGGGCGCGAGGTGACGCTGCATGGATCTGGGTCCGTGCTCGAGATGAAGGCGCTCACCATGACGGTGCTCGGAGGCCAGGGCGAAGGTGGCGCAGAAGTGCGGCGCTACTTCGTCGGGAAGAGCCCGCGCGTCGAAGATCCGCGGACCGGTGAAGGATCTCCGCGAGTGAAGGACGTGATGCGCGGTGAGATCGATCTCTTCATCGCCGCGTGGATCACCCGGCCGCCCGACTCGGTGGAATGAGCGTTTGTTCCCTCCCCCTCGGGAGAGGGTCAGGGTGAGGGCATCGATCTGAGGGTAATTGCGTGAGCACTCGCCCCTCTCCCCTGTCCCTCTCCCCGCTCCGCAGCGAGAGGGAGGTACGGGTGATGCAGCCGTTGCGCTGATGATCGACCAGATCGTCGGACAGTTCTTTCAGTCAGGAACCGGCCAGCAACTCCAGCAACTCGGTCTCGACGAAGCGAAGGCGCGCGCCGCGGTGAGCGCCACCGTCGAGGGCGCGATGCAGCACACGAGGCGCGACGGCGGAATGGAGAGTCAGGCCTCCGCCCTCTCGGCCGGCGCTCAAGACGCGAGCGGCATCGCGAACCGAGTGGCGCAGTTCGTCGCAACGAAGACGGGGCTCGAGCCAGCGCGCGCGCACAAGGTCGTGAGCGTCGCGCTGCCGAAAGTGCTCGAGCTGATCAAGAGCGCCTCAGTGCCTTCGCCGAGGCCGTCGGGCAGTGGACTGGGCCCGGTCGTGGAGCGCGTCTTCAGCAGGCACTAACGAGGCACCGCCGAATGGTCGGGCTGCGTGAGGGTGGCACTGGTGCTGCAGCCTTCGTCTGGCATGAGTTCCATTCTTCTTCCCGTCATGCTCGAAGCGGTGCTGCTCGCGGCCCCAACGAGATTTCCCGCACCAGACCCCGTCAGCATTCCCATCGACGCGAACCTGAGGTTCGCGTCTGGAACCGTCGAGTGGTTCGACGACGCGCATCACGTGATGGTGGTGAAGTGCCCGGCCGGGCCGGTGACGTTCCACATCGACCGGCTCGCCATCATGGGTCCCGATCGGAAACCGCGGACGCTCGCGGACGTGCGGTCCGGGATGAAGGTCCAGGTCTGGTATCACGTCGATCGCGGGGCCAATGCTGCCGAGCTCGAGCTGCTCGTACCGGTGCCGCATCCCACCTCGTGAACACCGATCAGTTCGATGGCTTGTCTTGCTCGAACGCGAGCAGATCGGTCGCACGAAGCCAGACTGGAGATCCGGCATCGATGGGCCCGGGCACGAACGGGTGATTGTCGAGGATCCCACGCCACCAGCCGCTGGCGAGGATCTCCTCCAGCTGCACCCACATGAACTCGACTCGGTCGGTGACCTCTCCGGTCTCGTCGGCCGCGCGGAAAACGAAGGCAACCTTGGCCAGATCGCCCCTCTGCGGCCGAGTCTTCAGCGCGTGCAGCTCGCGCCCGACTTGTTCGGGGCGCGCGATGAGCCAGCCCTCGACATCCAGGGTGGGCGCCTTCCGCGGCCACCCCGTCTTGGTCGCCTGCTTGTTGATGATGGCGTGGCTCCACTCGCCGACGAGCGATTCACTCGCGCCGCGGCTCTGATGCATCGCGAGCTCGTGCTGGTCGTCGAGCAGGGTGAGGTTCGGGCGCGAGTTGCCTCGCAGGAGGTGAACGTGCACTGGGCTTCCGAGCGTGGGTCGAAGCCAGCGGCACTGGTTCGCGAGCGTCGCGGGAAAGCCCGGGTGATCCGCCGGCGGGTCCTCCTTGAAGTAGCGCCGGTACTCGTCGACCTGCGCTCGCGAGACCTTGACCCAGAAGCCCCAGTCGTAGCTGCGCTCACGCCCTACGACGGGAATCGGAGCGACGCAGCGAATGAAGAAGGCCCGATCATCGATGAACACGAAGTCGTCGGACTCCTTGATGCGCGTCGCTCGCTCTGCAGGGGGCACTGCGAAGTAGGCATCAGGACGCCGAAAGCCCGGCTCGAGTTCGTCGTGCTCCGTGCTGCACTGATCGCACACGCCCATGCGGCGAAGCGTAGCGTCACGCCGTAGCGCGAGCGATGAGCTCGAAGGAGCGGCGACGCAGCTCGGGATCGAAGACGTCGGAGACGATCATCAGCTCCTCCGCCCCGGTGCGTTCCACGAGAGCACGAAGACCGGTGCGCACGGTCTCGACGCTTCCCACCACGCTCACCGAAAGCATCGAGGCGAGCTGCGCCTTCTCGGTCGGAGTCCAGAACGTGTCGATGTCGTCGATGGGAGGCAAGCTCACTCCGCGCGTGCCTCGGAAGATTCCGGCGAAGCTCATCTGCTGCGTGGTGAAGAGCCGCTTCGCTTCTGCATCGGTCTCCGCCGCGATCACATTCGCGCCCACGAGCACGTAGGGCTTCTCGAGCTGCGACGAGGGCTTGAAGCGCGCTCGATAGATCGACACCGCGGCGTCGAGCGCCTGCGGAGCGAAGTGGGAGGCGAAGCCGAAGGGCAATCCCAATTCGGCCGCGAGCTGCGCTCCGAAGAGACTGGAGCCGAGGATCCAGAGCGGCACCTGCGTTCCGCTCCCGGGCACGGCCTCGACGCGTTGTCCCGGCTGGGGAGGCGCGAGGTAGTGCTGCAGCTCCATCACGTCCTCGGGAAATTGATCGGCGGCGTCGGGTGAACGTCGCAACGCACGCAGCGTGACTCCGTCGGTCCCTGGAGCACGTCCGAGTCCGAGATCGATGCGCCCGGGGAAGAGCGTCGCGAGCGTGCCGAACTGCTCGGCGATCACGTACGGCGCGTGGTTCGGCAGCATCACCCCGCCCGCTCCCACGCGGATCGTCGAGGTTCCGGCGGCGATGTGACCAATCACCACCGAGGTCGCCGCGGTGACCACCGAGGGAAAGTTATGGTGCTCCGCGACCCAGAAGCGCGCGTAGCCGAGGCGCTCTGCGTGTTGCGCGAGGGTGCGGGCGTCGTCGAGCGCCGCCTTGCGATCGAAGCCCTGCCTCACGCGTCCCAATTCAAGAATCGACAGCTTCACGGGCGCAGGAATAGCGGCCTCGAGTCAACCGCGCAT
>CBIHPJ010000597.1:0-5923 GCA_966211295.1 uncultured Myxococcales bacterium
AGCCCTCGTTCTTCCCTGGGGTGGAGTCGCCAGGCTTCAAGTGGTGCATGACGATCGATCTCCATCGCTGCATCGGCTGCAGCGCGTGTGTGATCGCGTGCCAGGCGGAGAACAACATCCCCGCGGTGGGGAGAGACGAAGTGCGCCGTGGCCGTGAGCTGCATTGGCTCCGAGTCGATCGCTACTTCACCGGGAGCGAGAGCGATCCGCAGACCATCACCCAGCCCGTCGCGTGCGTGCACTGCGAAGCCGCGCCCTGCGAATACGTGTGTCCGGTCAACGCGACGGTGCATTCGGACGAAGGCCTGAATCAGATGGTCTACAACCGCTGCATCGGCACGCGGTACTGCTCGAACAACTGTCCCTACAAAGTTCGGCGCTTCAACTACCTCGCGTACACCGACGCCACTCCGCTCGAACAACTCGCTCGCAATCCCGACGTCACGGTGCGCGGGCGCGGAGTGATGGAGAAGTGCACGTACTGCGTGCAACGCATCGAGCGTGCTCGCCACATCACGCGGAAGGGGCAACCGCTCGACGTGCAGACCGCGTGTCAGCAAGCGTGTCCCACGCGCGCAATCGTCTTCGGCGATCTCAACGAGGTGAAGAGCGCCGTGGCTGAGCACCATCGTGATGGCCGCGCGTATGCGCTGCTGCACGAGCTGGGGACGAAGCCGCGCACGCGCCATCTGCTCCGTCTCAAGAATCCCGATCCGGAGCTCGCGTGATGGAGACCGATCCTTCCGTCCCGGCGCCGAACGATCCTCGGGTGCCGTTCCCGATGATCGAAGGCGTACACGGCGATCGCGCGGTCACTCAGAGTTTGCTGCGGCAACTCCACGCGCCACCGGGCCGGCTCTGGTGGGTGCTGGTCGGCTTCTGCTCGCTGCTCACGCTGCTCTTCGTGTTCGCGATCGGCGTCACGTTCTTCGTGGGCGTGGGCACCTGGGGAAACAACATCCCGGTGGCCTGGGCGTTCGGCATCACGAACTTCGTGTGGTGGATCGGCATCGGCCACGCGGGCACGTTGATCTCGGCCATCCTGCTGCTCTTCGGTCAGAAGTGGCGCTCGTCGATCAACCGCTTCGCAGAGACGATGACGCTCTTCGCGGTGGCGTGCGCGGGGCTCTTCCCGATCCTGCATCTCGGGCGCCCGTGGAAGTTCTATTGGCTCGTTCCGTACCCCAGCATCACCGGCGCGTGGCCGCAGTTCCGCTCTCCGCTCACATGGGACGTCGTCGCGGTCGGCACGTACCTCACGGTGTCGGTGCTGTTTTGGTACACGGGCCTGCTCCCCGATCTCGCGACGGCGCGGGACACGGCGAAGGGTCGATGGGCGAAGCGCTTCTTCGCGGTGTTCGCGATGGGCTGGCGCGGCTCGGCGGCGCACTGGCGTCACTGGCGCATCGCGTACCTGCTGCTCGCGGGACTCGCGACGCCGCTCGTGCTCAGCGTTCACTCGATCGTCTCGTTCGACTTCGCGGTCTCTCTGCTGCCGGGCTGGCACAGCACGATTTTCCCTCCGTACTTCGTGGCGGGCGCGGTGTTCAGCGGCTTCGCGTTGGTGCTCACGCTGATGATCCCCGCACGCGCGGTGCTCGGGCTGCATCACGTGATCACGCGCGCACACCTCGACCTGATGGCGAAGGTCACGCTCGCGATGGGCCTGATGGTTGGCTACGGCTACCTGCAGGAGATGTTCTTCGCCTGGTACTCGGGCGACGACTTCGAGCAGCATCTCGCGGGCTATCGCGCGTTCGGCGGAATCTCTCGGATCTTCTGGACGCTGATCTTCTGCAACGTCGTGGTGCCGCAGATCTTCTGGTTCTCGCGCGCGCGCACCAACGTGGTGGTGCTGTGGATCGCGGCGGTGCTGATCAACATCGGCATGTGGCTCGAGCGCTTCATGATCATCGCGGGTTCGCTCGAGCAGGACTTCCTGCCTTCTGCCTGGCATCCCTTCACGCCGACGTGGGTGGACTTCTCGCTGCTCGCGGGCTCGCTCGGGTTCTTCGGCCTCGGCTTCCTGCTCACGGTGCGCGCGACGCCGATCATTCCCATCAGTGAGGTGAAGAGCCTCGAGCGCGAGCTGCAGCAGGCGCGCGCCTTTCAAGCGCGTGTGGAGGCGGCGTCATGAGGTGGTGGGTGCTCGGCGAATTCTCGTCGGAGAGGTCGCTCCTCGAGGCGATCGCAGAGCTGCGCCGGGAGGGCTTCAACACCCTCGACGCTCACACTCCGATTCCGGTCGAAGGACTCAGTGAGGCGCTGGGATTGCCACCATCGCGACTTCCGCAGTTCGCGCTCGGGGCGGGGCTCTCAGGCGCCGCGCTCGGCTACGGGTTGCAGTGGTTCACCAACGCGATCGACTGGCCGCTCAATGTCGGTGGACGTCCTCCGCACAGCGCGCTCACGAACCTTCCGATCACGTTCGAGACCGCGGTGCTCGTCGCCGCCGGATCGATCTTCTTCGCGCTCTTCGCGTTGATGGCTTTGCCGCGGCTCTCGCATCCCGTCTTCGAGCATCCTCGTTTCGAGAGCGCCTCCATCGACGGCTTCTGGGTGAGTCTTGCCACGACCGACGAAGCGATTCGTGAGCGTGGACTCGTCGCGTTGCGGAAGCTGGGCGCGCGTCACATCGACGCCGTGCAGGAGCCCCAGTGAATCGCGCGCTCCTGCTCATCGCGATCGCCACGCTCGGTTGCGACGAGTGGGAGCCGATGCAGCTGCAGGATCGTCCCAACGTGTATCGGCCGAGTCCGGTGTTCGCGGATGGGCGCGCGATGCGTCCCGAAGTTCCGGGCACGGTGGAGCAGGGTCGCTATCGCCGCGACACCGCGCTGCTCGAAGGAGTGGAGCTCGCCGATGGTGGATGGAGTGACGAACAACCACTCGCGCTGACGCGTGAGCTCATCGACGAAGGCCACGCGCGCTTCGACGTCTTCTGCGCGCCCTGCCACGGACTGCTCGCGAACGGTGACTCGGTCGTCGCGCGCAGAATGGAGTTCCGTCGCCCGCCCGATCTTCTGCAGCCACGCGACGCGACTCGCACGCTTGAGCCTGGACAACTTCCGCGTCCGCTCGGCTTCTACTTCTCGGTCATGACGCACGGGTACGGGTTGATGCCCTCCTACGCGGACGCGCTCGCGCCACGAGAGCGATGGGCCGTGGTCTCGTACTTACGCGCACTCGCGCTCAGCCAACACGCCCCACTCGCAAGTCGAGGAAATCTCCCTCTCCCATCGGGAGAGGGTCGGGGTGAGGGCATGCCCACTGGAGCAAAAGCCCATGAGTGACCAACACCAGAAACTCGAGTCACTCCACCGCCCAACGCTCATCAGCGCGGCAATCGGAATCCTCAGCCTCCTCCTCACCGCCGCCGGCGAACGACGCGAATCACTCTTCTCCTACCTCTTCGCCTTCTTCTTCTGGCTCACCTTCACCCTTGGAGCGCTCTTCCTCCAAACCATGCTCCACACCACGCACGCGCGAACGTTCATCGTGCTGCGTCGCCCGCTCGAGTGGACCTCGGTCGCGTGCGTGCTCTTCATCCCGCTCTTCCTCCCGCTCGCGTTCAACCTGCGTGAGCTCTACCTCTGGGTCGACCCTGATGGCCTCGATCCCAAACTCACCGAGCTGATCGCGCACAAGCACGCGTACCTGAACGTCACCTTCTTCCTCATCCGCGCGGTCGTGTACTTCGCGTTCTGGAGCGCAGTGGCACTGCTCCTCAGTCGCTGGTCGAGAGCACAGGACGAATCGAAGACCGACGTCACTCCAAAACAACGCAAGCTGAGCGCCGGCTCGCTGCCCTTCCTCGCGATCACGCTTTCCTTCGCCGCGCTCGACTGGGTGATGTCGCTCGAGCCGCGCTTCGTCTCGACGCTCTACGGCGTCTACATCTTCGCGGGAGCAGTGGTCGCGATGCTCTCGGTCCTCGCGCTCCTCGCGTCCTTCCAGGTCTTCAGCCAATCCCTCAGCGCCGCGCACCTGAATCAACTCGGCGCGCTGCTCCTCGCGTTCGTCTGCTTCTGGGCCTACTGCGCGTGGTCGCAGGGAATGCTGCTGTGGGTCGCGGGACTTCCGAGCGAGTCACCCTGGCTGCTCGCGCGATCGCACGCGGGGTGGGGCGCGCTGCTGGTGGTGTTGATCGTCGGCCACTTCGCGCTCCCGTTCCTCGCGTTGCTGAGCCGCGCGATCAAACAGAACCAGGTCGCGCTCGCGCTCATCGCGGGGCTCCTCGTGCTCCTGCACGCCGTCGACGTGTACTGGCTGGTGCTCCCCGCGCTGCACCCCGACACCGTGCACTTCCACTGGACCACGATCACCGCTTGGCTCGGCGTGGGCGGACTCACGCTCGCGTTCGTGCTCTGGCGCGCAGGAGGCCAGTACGCGCTGCCGGTGAACGATCCCTACCTGCTCCACTCGCTCGGGGTGCGGCTCCATGAGTGAGAGCTGGCAACCCAAACCACCTGAGGACGAACGCCTCCCCGTCGGCAAGCTGATGCTCGCCGCCGCCGCAGCGCTCTTCATCTTCGCCGTCGGAGTCACCGTCGCGTACTTCATGTCGAAGCCCGCGACGGACGTGCCGATTCCTCTCCTGCAGCCCGAGGTCGGAGTCACGCAGCGACTCTTTCCGCTCGAGAAGACCGCCGCGCAACTGCGCGAAGAGCAGAAGCAAACGCTGAGCAGCACCGGTTGGGTCGATCGTGATCGTCAGCTCGTGCACATCCCCATCGAATCCGCGATCGACCAACTCCTCGAGCGAGAGAAGAAGGGAGGCACGCGATGAACGAGTTCCTGCGCGAGCTCCTCTTCCTCCCCGAGCAGGGCTCGACGCTGGCGGAGCGAATCGATCACCTCCACTTCTTCATCGTGGGAGTGACGATGTTCAGCGCCGCGCTTATCGGCGCCGTCGGACTCTTCTTCCTGATCCGCTATCGCAAGCGCGAAGCCGCCGCAGCGACGCCCGTGGTGCACGCTCCGCGCTGGCTCGAGGCCCTCTTCATCGGAGGTCCCCTCAGCCTCTTCCTCCTCTGGTTCGCGATCGGCTTTCACGACTTCGTGTGGGCGAGCGCGCCCCCGAAGAACGCGCTCGACGTCTACGTGACCGCGAAGCAGTGGATGTGGACCTTCAGCTCCCCCGATGGACCCACCGAGCTCGAAGTCCTGCACGTGCCCGCGGGCCGCCCAGTGCGGCTGCTCATTACCTCGCGCGACGTGGTGCACTCGTTCTTCGTGCCAGCACTTCGCCTGAAACGCGACGCCTTGCCCGGTCGCTACACCGAGGCGTGGTTCGAAGCGACGCAGCCCGGAGTGCATCAAGTGCTCTGCGCCGAGTTCTGCGGCCTCGATCACTCGGTGATGCGCGCCGAAGTGGTGGTGATGGAGCCCGACGCCTTCGAAACGTGGCGCGCAGGCCGCCCGTCGCAGAACGTGGCGTCGACCCTTCCTGAACGTGGACAAGCGGTCGCAGCCGAGGCCGGTTGTCTGCGCTGTCACACGCTCGACGGCACGCTGCATCTCGCTCCGAGCTTCCGCGGGCTCTACGGCAAGAAGGAGCTGCTGATGGACGGCAGCCACGTGCTGGTCGACGAGCAATACCTCACCGAGTCGATGATGGAGCCCAGCGCGAAAGTGGTGGCGGGCTTCGCGCCGATCATGCCGTCGTACTTCGCGCAGCTCTCTCCAGGGCAGGTCGCGGCGCTCCTCGAGTTGATCAAGTCGCTCCGCGCGGAGAACCCCGGACCCGCCACCGGAGGTGCGCCATGAGCAGCTACCTCGACGAAGAGCGCACCGTCTGGAGTTGGCTCACCACGCACGATCACAAGCGCATCGGCGTGATGTTCCTGATCTGCGTGCTCGCCTGCTTCTTCCTCGGCGGAGTGTTCGCGCTGGTGCTGCGAATTCACCTGCTCAGTCCGCA
>CBIHPJ010000598.1:0-5904 GCA_966211295.1 uncultured Myxococcales bacterium
GATCTCACCGTGCGCGGAGTCGACGCCACGACCGCCGCGGCGATCGGCGAAGGAGTCGGCCCCGAGATCGATCGGCGCGGCTACTTCAAGACGCTCACCCAGAAAGACATTCAGACCATCCTCGGGGTCGAGCGGCAGAAGGCGTTGCTCGGCTGCAGTGACGAGAGCACGTCGTGTGTGAATGAGCTCGCGGGAGCGATCGGCGCTCCGTACGTGCTCAGCGGCAGCATCAGTCAGATCGGTCCCAACCTGCAGCTCTCGATGCAGATGCTCGACGTCGCGAAGGCGCAGGTCGTCGCGCGCACCATTCGCATCGCGCGCGATGTGGAAACGCTGCGCCAACTGCTCCCGTGGGCGGTGGCGGAAGCGACCGCGACACCGCCTCCGCCTCGGCCTTCGAAGGTGCCAGGCATCGCGTTGATCACCGGAGGCGGCGTGGCCGCGGCGGTCGGTCTCGCGCTCGGCGCCTCTGCGCTGATCCAGGAGCAGCAGTACACGCACGATCTCCAGACGGGAGAGCGGACCTCCGGACTGCTCCAGACGCCCGCGTACTACGAGCAGAAGGGCAACGAGCTCGCGGTGCAGAAGAGCGTGAGCCTCGCGGCGATCATCGGCGGAGCGGCGTTGATCGGCGTCGGCATCGTGCTGCTTCCTTCGGCCGCATCGAGCGGAGACGCGAGCGCCTCACTCACCTTCACCGGCAATGGCTTTGCCGTCGTGGGGAGCTTCTAAATGAAGACCTCGCTCTCCCTGGTGCTCATCCTCGCGCTCGCCGGCTGCGCGAACGCGCTCGATTCCGACAAGTCGCGCCTCTACGCGTGCGATCGAGCCGAGGGACTCAACTCGTGTCCCGGCGATTGGCGCTGCGGACTCTCGGGTTACTGCCAGAGCCCTGATCAGCTGCTGCCGTACACCTGCGACACGACCGAAGACTGCTCGGGCACCTGGCACTGCGGGCCTGATGGCGTCTGCTTCGATCGCGATGCGCCGCGCGATCGTCCCTGTCGAATGGAGTTGGAGACGAGCCCGACCACCAGCGACTGCGCTCCGGGTTGGCGCTGCGGCCGCGAAGTGCGCGGTGAGGTGTGCCACCAGCTCGACGCTGGCGCGCGCTACCTGTGCACGAGCGACCTCGACTGCGAAGCCGAGTGGCGCTGCGGCGTCGAGGGCGCATGCGTCGACGCGGCGAACCAGGGACTCGTGGTCGCCGACGTCGCGCTCACCACGAACGTGGTGAACCCCCGCCTTCCGAGCCAGGTCGATCTCTTCGATCTCCGCTACTTCCCCAAGGTGAACAACCAGGAGACGAACGTGTACGTGTACACCAAGGCGAACACGCTCAGCCTGGTGATGAGCCCGGCGGCTGAAACTGAAACGACGAGCGGCACGCTGCTCTCCACTCCGCTGGTCCGCTCGGGCCACGCGCTCGCAGTGACCGAGGAGCATGTCCTCGTCACCGACTCGATGGGTCTGAGCGACTACGTCGACGCGCTCGATGGCGGGAGCGTGGTGCGAGTGAACCCGTCGCTCGCGAACGCTGAGCTTCGCTACGCCCCTGCGCTGACGCCGTTCGGAAACCGGACCGCCGAGGAAGAGCTCGCCGCGTTTTCAGGCTCGAGCATCGGCGTCTGTGAGCACGGTGCTGCCCCCAAGGTGTGTGATCCCTCGACGATGCAGCCCCTCACCATCCCCGCGACGGTGCGAGACGTCACCTTCGTCGACGAAGACCCGACCTTCCGGCGCCCGCTGTTCGCTGCCACCGACAAGGGACCGTTCTTCGCTTTGCGCGACGGGGTGGTTCTCGAGCTCGACGGTGGTGTCGGCATGAGACCGCAGTGGAAGCGCATGTCGCTGCCCGGGCTCAGCGACGCGTGCGCAACGACTCCGGTTCCGCTCGATCGTGCGGTGTACCAACCTGAGTCGCGCACGCTCGCGGTGACCAGCGACCAGGACCGGAAGGTCTCCATCTTCAGTCGGCCGTACACGACTCATTCGAGCATCGAGTGCACGGCGCTCGCGTTCGACCCCGAGTACGGACCGTGTGCGGCCTGCGGGCCCGGCGAACGGCTGCTGCAGCTGGCTGGCGAGGTGCTCAGCTTCGGGACCGCCCACGATGTGTTCACGGTCTGCCAGGGCACTTCGCCGGACGGCGGCACGGCAATCACGCAGTACCGGCACAAAACGACGAGCGGGAGCTGCACCCTCCAGCCGATGCCGGTGGCGGCCAACGTGATGACCAGGGGCTTCCAGGTGTCGCGCGTGACGGTGGGCCTGCATGGCGTCGACCCCTTCGGGACCCCACGGCGGTGCCCAGCCACCGAGTGCGAGGCGCTGCTCTTCGATCGCGCGCCAGATCGCATCGCGGGCGGACCAGCGCTCCTCGGGGTGCACAACGATGACTCGGTGGCCGACCTCAATCACACTCGGCAGCCCAGCGGGCTGAGCACCGAGCTGGGCATTCAGCGCGTCAGCTACCCGATCCTCTACGTCGCAGGCTCGGTGGTGGATGAACCGGACTGGATGATCGGCTCGAGCGGACGCGGCGGTACGATGGGCGATCAGTCGATGGTGATTCAGTCGATGAACCGAAGGCTCATCGACGGCATGGTGGAACCCTACGCGGTGCTCAGCCGGTCGGGCGATCTGCTTCCCAAGGTCGACTTCGGAGCCATGGGACTGATCGACGCCAGCGCGACGAAGGCCTTCGGGTCGATCACGAAGGACGCGGAGGGAAAGCCGTGGCTGATCATCGGCGCCGGCGATCGCATCTGGGCCGAAGATTCGCGGCTGATCGGCGATGACGCTGGCACGCGCAGCATCAGCGTGAAGGCCGTGCCGCTCTCCTCGGCCGAGATTCAGTCCATCGCCTTCGCTGCGTACGATCGCGCCGATGCGGGCACGGGTCCCCTGCTCGAGGGCTACACCGTGGCGCAGAACCGGCTCTTCCGCGTGCGCGTGCACTCGGCGCAGCTGTGGCTCCCCGACGAAATTCGAATCGGAGAGAGCGGCATCATCCCCGTCGCGGTGTGGATCGAAGGCAACCGCGGCCGCGTGGGCACCTCGGATGGTCGCGTGTTTGGTTTGCCGATTCCGGTTCCGCTCTCGCCCGTCATCCCCGAAGCGCCGCTGCCCACGGTGCTCAACTACGGCTCGCTCTGTGGGCAGGGATTCGCGCTCAGCCCCACCGCGCTCTACCGCCTCAAATCAGACCCGCGGCAGCCGCTCGGCAACTGGGAGCGCGTCTCGCTGGAGTCGGCATTCCCGGGGCTCGACACCGCCGCGCCGCACTGGTCCCGCAACATGCACAAGGCGCGCGTCGGCAACGTCGAGCACCTCTATCTGTTCAGCGAGACCGGGCTGTCGATCAAGATCTCCGCGACGTGCTCTCCGTGATGGTGAGCGACGCCGCGTTGATGCCGAACATGCGCCGGAAGGTGCGGCTCAGGTGCGCGGAGTCAGCGAACCCCGCGCCGTGAGCGGCTTCAGTGAGTGACGCGCCCGCGGCGAACCGTTTCGTCGCGCTCTCGAGCCGCAGCCACAGGAGCCAGGTGCGGAACGGCAACCCGGTTTGCTGCACGAACAAGTGACGTGTCCGTCCGGGTGAGAGCGCCACGAACTCGGCGACCTCGCCCAACGTCACGGGTTCCTCGAGACGCGCAGCGACCCACGGCATCAACTTCTCGATGCGCGAGTCGGAAGCGACCGGAGCAAACTCGCCGGCGAGCTGGGTGATCAGTGCGCGGCCGATGGCGACCAGGTCTGCCTCGCGGTGACGAGGATTCCCGAGCTGCTGCACGAAGTCGTTCAGCTGAAGTGAGACGAGCTGCGTCTTCGCGAAGAGACCACGCGCGATGGCCCGGCCCGCTTGTCCATCGGGCGCGATGAACAACATCGCGACGAGTGCGCCCTCGCTCGCTTCGAACGCGTGGGGAGCATCGGGACCGACGGCGATCGCCTGTCCCTCGAGGTGACGGTTTCCGCTCTCGAACTCGACACGGCCGCGCAGCGCGATCGTCACCTGGATCACGTGATGCGAATGCACCGTGGTCTTCGGATAGCGCTCCCCGGGAGGCGCGCCGAAGATCCACAAGCTCGCGCCTTCCCAGAACACCATGCGGCCGCGCGCCTTCGTCGCCATTCGGCTGAGCGTAGCCCCTTCGTTCAAGTGTGCCCGGAGTCCCGCACGTACCTTGGGGCCAACTCCAACCAAGGGGCATCACATGAAGCGCGTTCTCCTCCTCAGCGTTCTCACCCTCACTGCTTGCGGTACCAAGCTGCCCTCGACCGTCGTTCAGCTCGAAGGGCGGAACGTCGAAATCGTCGAAACGGGATCGGGCGGTCCTACCGTGGTCTTCGAAGCGGGCCTCGGCAACGACTGGACCACGTGGGACGCGGTGGCGCGCGAGGTCTCGCAACACGCGCGGGTCTTCGCGTACTCGCGGCCCGGCTACGGGAAGAGTGCGCGCTCTGAGGATCCGCGAACTGCGAAACAGATCACTGAAGACCTGCGCGCGCTGCTCGCAGCTCGCCAATTCGCTCCGCCGTACATCCTCGTGGGCCACTCCTTCGGCGGCGCGTACATGGAGTACTTCGCAAAGGCGCACCCCGAAGAAATCGCGGGCGTGGTGCTCGTGGATCCGCGCCACCGCGACTTCGGCGCGAAGTGCGACGAAGCGGGAATCTCAGGTTGCGGCATTCCCGCGGCCGCGCTGCCCACGATGCCGAAGGTGGAGCGCGACGAGGTCGAGGCTTACGCGCACGTGTCTGAAGAGATCAACGCGGCGGGCAAGTTCGGTGCATATCCGGTGCGCGTGCTGACCGCGAAGGTGCACGGCTTCAACCGCGACGCGTGGTCACTCTGGGAATCGCTGCACGGGGAGCTCGCGTCCGAGGCGGCTGACGGCAAGCAGGTCTTCTTCCCTGGAGTGGGTCACGGCATCCAGGACGAGCGTCCTCGCGAGGTCGCGACGATCATCCTCGAGCTCGTCAATCAGAAGTGCGGCAGCGCGAGATAGAGCCCACCCGCGAGCACTGCGATCGCTCCGGTCACCACGCCAACGATCGCCGCGCCCTTCCTCCCGATCGGCGGATGCACGTTGGGATTCACCCTGGAGAGGCCAATGACTCCGGTGAACACGGCGACCGCGCCGATCGCTGCCGTGCCGTAAGCGAACTCTCTGGGTCCAAGCCAGGTGAGCATGGTGGCGAGCGCAATGAAGCCCAGCGCGCGAGAAACGGTGGCGAGCTGATTGTCATGCTCGCCCAGCCACGCGGCCGCGAGCTCTGCTTCGGAGACTTCCATCTCGAAGAACAACTTCGTACGCGGACTGCGGAGCGCGGCGACCACGAAGTAGATCGCGATCACGTTGGGCAGCCTCGTCTGCGTGAACGTGATGAGCACGCTGATGAGAGTGCCGATCACCAGCGCCGCGCGACCGGCCCGCGCGCCTGACCAGAAGCTCAGCGAACAGATCCCGCTCACCATGAACGCCACGCCGAGAGCGGAACCTTTCGTCAGCGCCTGTGCGCCCGTCATCAAGCCGAGGAGTCCGGTGACGCCCATGAACCACGCCCAGCTGTCTCGCTTGCCCCAGTGCGCGTCGCGATAGGCGCGCGGGTAGTTCACCTCGGGGCGCGCTCCGCACGCGGTGCAGTACGCCTTGCCGAGCACGGGGACCCACGCCTGCTCGAGAAAGGCTCCGCAGCGCGTGCAGACGGTCGTCGGCGGGGGACCTAAGGAGATCAGACTGGGGGCCGCCATCGGCGCTTCGACGGTTGATGCGCGCGGAGGCAGCGCGACAGGGCGCGCTCCGATTGCGTTCAAAAGGAGGCCAATCTCTTCACCGTCCAGACCTCGGGCCTGCATCCGCGCGACGATCGTCTCTGCCTGCGCGCCGGACGCGA
>CBIHPJ010000599.1:0-5903 GCA_966211295.1 uncultured Myxococcales bacterium
GTGTGGGGGCTGCTTCAACGTGTCGGGTAGCTCGAGATGTAAGCGCCAAAGCCCGCGCCTTAACCGACGCCTATGTCGAAGAGCGACAGCACCCCGAAGCCCACGAAGAAGCGAGGCAAGTGACCCTGCATCCAACGGCGAGACCTGTCAGAGCGTGTTGCCCGCTTCAGCCTCCAGCCGGTTCCTCAGCGACTGATCTGCTGCATCCAGAGTGATCGAATACGGCCGCACCCACCCGGTCGATCCCGAACAGCCCGCGTTGAAGATCAACGGAGCGCTCGAATCGCTCGTCGTGATCAACCCCACGCCATCCAACTTCCCGTTCGACTCGCACCGCGTCGCTTCGTTCGCCTGCGACGCTGTGTCCTTCGAGTGTGTGGCGCGTTTGAAGAACGAATTCTCCACGCGCACGCGCGCGTACTCCTGCGACTGCGCTCCGAAGCTCTCGCGATACGGAGCGAGAAAGAACCAGTCGTACATGTGCCAGTCGTCCATGAAGATGTTCCACATGTCGACGATGCCGAAGCGCGCCTGCGGATGCCGCCGTCCCGTGCTGCGGAAGTAGCTGTGATGCCACGACACGGTGATCACGGAGTCGATCGCCTGCGAAGCATCACCATTCCCGACAAGGAGCACCTTCTCCCAGTTCTCGAAGCGCAGCCACGCGAGGGTGATGTCCTTGCTCCCGAAGATGATCGACATCGCTTCGTCGACATTCGCGGAGTCGCCGTGGCTTCCGGTCGCTCGGAAGGTCACATGATCGATCACCACGCGCTCTGAAGGGCCGAGCGTGGGATCACCGATTCTCAGGCCATCCTCCGACTCCGGCCCGACGTCGACGATCGCGAGGTTGATGATGATGACGTCGTCGCTGCCCGCGAGGATCAGTCCCCTGTTGGTGATCGTGATCGAGTGGCCACGCCCATCGATGGTCATGTTCGACGGCACGAGCAGCGAGTTCGCGAGCGCGATGGTTCCATCGATTGCGAAGCGAATGATCCGCGGACCGGGCGGATTCGAGAGTCCCTCGCGCAACGTGCCGGGCCCCGAGTCCATCAAGCTGGTGACGATGAACTCGTCGTAGCCCGGCTGCCAGCCGCCCTTCGTCGCCGCGCCGAAGCCTTCGATCACGAAGTCCGGACCGAGCCCCGCATCGGGAGCCCCGGCATCGAAAGGTTCGCCGGCATCGAAGAGTTCGCCACCATCAAAGGGGTCGCCAGCATCGAAGATCTCTCCCGCATCAAAGAGCGCTCCAGCGTCGGTCCCACCATCAGCGTCGATAGTTCCGGCGTCGAACTCTCCGGCATCGACCTCACTGCCTGCGTCGATGACTCCGGAATCCTGCACACCCGAATCGTGCGCCCCTGCGCCGATCGCGAGTGCACCCGCATCAGCCACCACTGCCGGATCGCTCGCTCCGCAGCCCGCACACATGACCGACAGGATGAGCGCGAGGCGCCACGAGAGACTCATGCCCCCTGACGGAGGACGGAGGCGGACCGTCGCATTTCAGTCCCCGACGCCGTCATTTCGCGAGGTTCTGAAAGGTCAGAGCGCTCCAAGAATCGCGAGGCCCAGGAAGAGCAGCCACGCCGCGGGCGCCCCGATCGCGTACCCGAGGACGGCGCCCCCGAGCCAGAGCGCGAGCGAGGCTGGCTGCAGCTTTCGTCGCCAGACCATCCAGACCGCGCACACGAGCGAGCACGTCGCCGCGATGCCCAGGGGCAACACCAGCGCCTCGTTATTCATGAGGACCGAGTGGTGTCCGGGCAATTCCCCGAGCGCGAGGACCACGAAGACAGTCCCTCCTGTGGACGCTGCACCGAGCCAGAACAAAGAAAGTTCCCTGCTCGCCTTCGTCCTCGGTGGTCTTGGCCGCGAGATTTCTGGCCTCGGCGTCACCGCGGCTGGCGCGGCCACGGGGTCGGAATGTTTGCTCGGAAAGTTCACCTCGCCGCACGCCGCGCAGACGCGCCTGGGATTCTCGAGAGAGACATCGAGTGCCGCCTCGCACAGCCGGCACTGCTCCGAGACTTCACCGGGGCGTGGCAGTCGCGTGCGCGTCATGCGCTCACGATAGACTGCTCACCATGTCTCTTCGGGCCTCGGTACTCACCCTGGTCTTCTCGTTGCCACTCGCCGCATGCGGACCCACGCGAGTCACCGCGGTCTACGACGTCGAGCTCGATTGCTCGATCGGCATCCCGAACTGCGGCGGTACATGGACCGTCGAAGTCTCGACGGATCTTCCTGCCGGCACGATCCTCGACCGCGCCGAGTGTGACGATGTCTGTCGATCCATGATGTGCCGACCCTGGCGGAAAGGATGCGTCGTCGATCCACGCGGGCCAGGCGGTCTCGAGACAGTGACTTGCGGCACGCTCGGAGACGTCCCTCCCTGTTGATCGCCGCTCAGTGCTTGAAGAGCCAGCTGACGATCGCCCAGCCAAAGCTCAGCACCCAGCTCAGCCCGATGCCCATGATCACGCCGACGAGCCAGAACAGCCCCGCGGCGAGCGCACGCGAGTGCTTCATCACGTGCAGCACCAGCACCAGGAACGACCCCATGAGCGCCAGGGGCAAGAAGACGATCCCGTCATACAGCCAGTGAACACTTCCGCCGCGCAGCACGCCGCTGAACGCTCCGACGAGGGCCGCGACCACGAGCGTGCCTAACGGTGCCGCCGCTCCCACGAGGAGCTGCGTGGGAGCCTTCCCGAACTCCGGCTTCGGCATCGTGACGGGCTTCAGCTGGCCCACCGGCAGCTCCGTGCCGCCACCGTCGTTCGGCAAGTTCACCTCGCCGCACGCCCCGCACACCCGGCGGGGATTTTCGACGGTGATCTGGAGCGCCGCGCCACAGAGGCGGCACGGCTCCACCACCTGTCCTGGGCGCGGCAGCCGCGTCGGCGTCACACCGTCTCAGTGGCGCCGTGGCACTTCTTGTATTTCTTGCCGCTGCCGCAGGGG
This sequence comes from uncultured Myxococcales bacterium, assembly GCA_966211295.1. GTDB lineage: Bacteria > Myxococcota > Myxococcia > Myxococcales > Myxococcaceae > Archangium_A. The sequence goes on from CBIHPJ010000599.1 coordinate 2,971, forward strand.
CATGGGTCGTTGCGGCCGACCTTGGGGCCTTCTCGCACCACGGTCTTCTGATCGGGCGCCGCGGGCTCCGCCTTGCCTTCGGCGTTCGCACGACCCTCGACGGCCTGGCGCGCGCGCGCTTCCATCACGCGCTTCAACCGCTCGGCGTCCTCGTTCGCGTCGCGCGGCTGCGCCCGCATGATCTGGCTCACGAAGGTGCTCTTGATGCTGCCGAGCATGCGAATGAAGCCCTCGTAGCCTTCCTTCTTGTACTCGACCTTCGGATCCTTCTGGCCGTAGCCGCGCAGGCCGATGCCCTGGCGCAGATGATCCATCGCGAGCAGGTGGTCCTTCCACAGCTGATCGATCGTCGCGAGGTAGCGCAGCTGGCAGAAGCGGTACCAGTCGTCGCCGTACTCCTTCTCGCGATCGACGAAGAGCTTCTCCACGCGCTGGTACATCTGTTCCTGCAGCCCCTCGGTGGTGCCGTCGGGCTGGAAGGTCATGTCCTGGTTGAAGATCGCCTTCACCTCGGCCGAGAGCGCGGTGAGGTTCCACGCCATCGGGTTCTTCGACGCCGCGTAGGTGTCGGTGAGGCCGACGATCGCGTCTTCCACCGCGTCGAGCACCAGCTCGCGGAAGTCGGCCCAGGTGATCGTCTTCTCCGAGCGCGTCTTCACGCGCGTCTTCGGGTCTTCGGTGAACTCCACCAGGGGCACGCCCGCGCCCGCCGCGAGCACCTGCCGGCGCAGACCGTAGATGGTCTTGCGCTGCTGGTTCATCACGTCGTCGTACTCGAGGAGATTCTTGCGCGCGTCGAAGTTGTGACCTTCGACCCGCTTCTGCGCGTTCTCGATGGCGCGCGAGAGGAGCGAGTGTTCGATCACTTCGTCCTCCTTCATGCCCATCGTCTCCATCAGGTTGGTGATGCGATCGCCGCCGAAGATGCGCATCAGGTCGTCTTCGAGCGAGAGATAGAAGCGGCTGCCACCGGGATCGCCCTGGCGGCCTGCGCGGCCACGCAGCTGGTTGTCGATGCGGCGCGACTCGTGACGCTCGGTGCCGAGAATGAACAGGCCGCCCAGCGAGAGCACGTCCTTCCGCTCTGCGTCGCACTGCGCCTTGTACTTCTGCACCGCGGCCTCGAACTTCGCGTCGTACTGCTTCTTCGCCTCGAGATACGCGGCGAGCAGCGGCGCGTCGGTCTCGTGGCTTCCCGTGGAATCGCCCTCGACAGGCGGCGCGCCCACCTCGGCCTTCGCCAGGTTCTCCGCGTTGCCGCCGAGCAGAATGTCGGTGCCACGGCCGGCCATGTTGGTGGAGATGGTCACCGCGCCCTTGCGGCCCGCCTGCGCGATGATGTCTGCCTCGCGCATGTGATTCTTCGCGTTGAGCACCTCGTGCGGCACGCCGGCGCTCTTCAAGAACTTCGAGAAGATCTCCGACTTCGCGATCGACACCGTGCCGACCAGCACCGGCTGACCGGTGGCGTGGATCTTCTTGAGCTCCTCGGCGGCCGCGTCGAACTTCGCCTTCTCGGTCTTGTAGACGACGTCGTCCGAGTCATCGCGGATCATCGGCTTGTTCGTCGGCACCACGCGAACGTCGAGGTTGTAGATCTTCGCGAACTCTTCGGCCTCGGTGTCGGCCGTGCCGGTCATGCCGGCGAGCTTCGAGTACATGCGGAAGTAGTTCTGGAACGAGACGGTCGCGAGCGTCTGGTTCTCGTTCTCGATGTTCACGCCTTCCTTGGCTTCGATCGCCTGGTGCAGACCGTCGCTCCAACGGCGGCCCGGCATGATGCGGCCGGTGTGCTCGTCGACGATCAGCACTTCGCCTTCCTTCACCACGTAGTCGCGGTCGCGCTTGTAGAGGGTGTGCGCGCGCAGGGCCTGCTCCACGTGGTGCAGGGTCTCGAGCTCCTCGGGCGAGTAGAGGTTGCTCACCTTGAGGCGCTGCTGCAGCTTCTCGATGCCGCCGTCGGTGAGCATCACCGAGCGCGACTTCTCGTCGAGCTGGTAGTCCTGCTCGGGCACCAGGCCGTAGATGGTCTGGTCGACCTTGCCGTACAGCTCCGTGGTGTCCTCGGTGGGACCAGAGATGATCAGCGGCGTGCGCGCTTCGTCGATCAGAATGGAGTCGGTCTCGTCGACGATCGCGAAGTTGAGCTCGCGCTGCACGTAGTCCTGCAGGCGGAACTTCATGTTGTCGCGCAGGTAGTCGAAGCCGAACTCGTTGTTCTGCCCGTACGTGATGTCCGAGTGGTACGCGTCCTGGCGCTGCTTGTCCGAGAGGTCGTGAAGGATGCAGCCCGTCGTCATCCCCATGAACTTGTAGACGCGGCCCATCCACTCGGCGTCGCGGCTCGCGAGATAGTCGTTCACCGTGACCACGTGCACGCCGCGCCCGGAGAGCGCGTTCAAGTACGTGGGCAGCGTCGCGGTGAGCGTCTTGCCTTCACCGGTGCGCATTTCGGCGATGCAGCCCTGGTGCAGGAACATGCCGCCGATCATCTGCACGTCGTAGTGCCGCTGGCCGAGCACGCGGCGGCTCGCCTCGCGCGTCATCGCGAACGCCTCGAAGAGCACGTCGTCGAGCGACTTGCCGTTCTTCACCTCATTCTTGAGGCGGGCGGTCTCGCGCGCGAAGTCTTCGTCCTTGAAGGCACGCATCTTCGTCTCGAGCTCGTTGATGCGAGCGACCTTGGGGATCGCCTTCTTGAGCTCACGATCGTTTTTGGTGCCGATGATCTTCTTGAGAACCCACTCGATCATGTGAAGCCTTCCTTGCTGAAAACACGGAGCCCGCGCGGGCTCGCGAAAGAGGAGAAAACGGGGAGAAAGTTGGGACCTGCACGGCGCGAAGGGCGAAACACCCTTCGCGGCGGCTCAGCTCGCCTGGTAGCGAACGTGCTTCACGAAGAGCAGCGCGCGAGAGGTCGAACCTTCCGGTTC
>CBIHPJ010000600.1:0-5900 GCA_966211295.1 uncultured Myxococcales bacterium
AAGTTGAAGGGCATCTACGAGCAGGCGCTGCGTGCTGCGGAAGACGCGCGACTCGAAGCGAAGACTGGTGCTCCGCGCGCGGTGAATCTGGCCGCGGCGACGAGGCAGCGGCTCGAGGCGGCTCAGGCTTCGTGGGAAGCGGTCGCCGACTTCAAGCCGACGATCCTTCGCAAGGGCGAGAGGATTGGGCTCGGTGCCCTCGTCGAGCTCGAGGATGGTGAAGGCGGCAAGACGCTCTTCATGGCTCCGGCTGGTGCGGGCGAAGAGCTCACTGGACCTGGTGGAGATGGATTCCTCCACGTCGTCACTCCGGGCTCACCGATCGGAAAGGGTCTGCTCGGGAAGAAAGTCGGCGATGTCGTGGAGGTGATGGTGAAGGGCGAGCTCGCTGAGTGGGACATCGTCTACGCGGCGTGACGAATTCGCCCCTCTCCCCTGCCCTCTCCCCGCTTCGCAGGGCGAGGGAGTTAGGTGGGGAGGAGCGTCATCTCTTGCGAGAAGTCTTCTGACGCGAACTCGAGCGTGATCGCGCCGCCGAGCTTCACCTTCGCTCCCGGCCGCACCACCGCTTCTTCTCCGCGCACCACCGCGTGCCCATCGACCTCGGTCGTGCTGGTCGACACCGAGCGCAACATGAAGCCATCCGCGCGACGATGCAGCTCGAAGTGCCACCGACTGATCCGGCTCTGCAGGTTCGGATCGGCGAGGCTGATCACCACGTCGTTCGCGGTCACTCCGTCCTGCTCACGCAGGCGACCGAAGCGAATCACGTCGAGCGTGGGCAAGCGCTGCTCCGTCCCATCTTCGAACCGCACCTTCGTGGGGAACTTCGAAGCGTCGAGCCAATCGAGGGTGAAGAGCTCCTGCGGCTTGTCCACGCCCTTGAGCTCCACCGCCTTCTGACGGCGGCTCTTGAGGCGCAGCTCGAGCTCGGTGAGCTCCGAGTACGCCGCCAGCGACAACCGAATCTCGCTCGACCCCGCAGAGCCCGCCACGCGGCTGCAGAAGTTCACCGCGTCGCCCGACACCAGCACGCCATCGGTCAGCACCGGACCCACGTGCACGCCAATTCGCACGTTGAGCCGGTGCTCCATCGCGCGCGAGTCATTGTCGCGAACGATCGCGCGCTGCAGCACCACCATCGCGCGCGAAGCGGCGGTCACGCTCTCGAAGCAGAGGAAGACGCCATCGCCCGCGGTATCGACCACCCGGCCGCCCTCGGGAGCGATCGACGCGTTCACCAAATCGTAATGACGCTGCTGCAGCTTCCGCCCCGCCTCGTCACCGAAGCGCGCGAAGTACGGCGTGGAGCCCACCACGTCGCTGAAGACCAGCGCGAGACGCTTCTCGAAGCGGCGGACGATCGCCTTGGACAACACGTCCTGAAGGCGGATCAGCTCCGTCATCGACAACTGTTCCGCGAGCTCTTCGAAGGTAGACACTGAGGGAATCGGAGATTAGCGCCCTGCCGACAGAGTACGCACGCGTTCTGCGAGGTTGCTGCTGAAGAGCCGATAGATGCGCATCGCCGCGGTGGGGGTGTTGAACACGTACTGCTTGAAAGCCTCGCGGGAGATGAAGAGCGCCTTCACCGGCGTCCGCGCGGTCACTCGAGCCGAGGTAGGCCCATCGAGCAGGAGTGAGATCTCACCCACGTAGCCCCCCACGCCCAGCGTGTTGAGGAGCCGCGCATCGGGGCCACTTCCCCCGAAGACCTCGACCTGGCCGTCGACGATCACGAAGAGGCCACGGCCCGGCTGGCCCGGCTCGATCAAGTCCATCCCCGGACCGAAGCCGTGCTGCGAGCACACGCGGAAGAGCGAGCGCATGTCCTCCAGCGAAAGGTCGGCGAACATCGGGAGCGCCTTCAAGAAGCCGTACGCATCTCCACCCGGAGTGGCGGTCGGCATCGGCAACGTCGCGCGCAACACGGGGATCGGCTGCGGCGCCCTGGGCGCCTCCTTGGGAATGCGGGCGCGCACCTTCGCAGCAGCGGCCGCGTTGTTCGTCGAGTCGAGCAACCGCGCGAGGTACTCGAGGAGACCGGGATCGTTGCGGCACTTCTCAGACGAGCGCACCGAGGTCATCAAGAGCTCGATCGCGCGCTGCGGGTGACCGTGATGCGACATCAACTCGGCGAGCCGCATCGTCGGTCCGACGGCGTCGGGCATCGCCGCCACGCAGGTGCGCAGGGTCTCGACCTCAGCGTGCAGATTTCCGAGATCGCGATAGAGCGCCGCGGCCTGCTCGAACTTCTGCCCGCGCGCGAGGGCCTCGGCCATCTGTTCCTTGGAGCCGGCCTGGCCATAGAGCGCGACCGCTTCATCGAGCTTCCCCGCGCGCTCGTACGCGGCGGCAGCCTTCACGATCTCCCCGAGGCGCTTCCACGAATCAGCGGCGCGAATGAAGTCGTTCGCCTGCTCGAAGCAGGGCGCAGCTTCCGCGTCGAGCTTGAGGCTCAGGTAGACCTCGCCGGCCGCGCCGAAATCACGCGCCCGCTTGAACATCAAAGCGATCTGCTTCTTCAGCTCGAAGGACGCGGTGGTCGCTTCGAGGACCAACCCAGCGCGCGCCGAGGCCCCCGTCTCTTCGTAGAGGCGAACGGCGCCGTCGATGTCACCACGAGCGAGCTGACCACGGAGCTGAATGAGAGGACCGCCGACCGGAACGAACTGCCCATCGGAATCGTCGCCGAGAAACTCGAACTCGAGGGAATGTGACATCGATCAGGAGGCTACCCAGTCATCCTGTGATCCGCACCCGCTGATCGATGTGCACGGTTTTCCATCAACGCTGGATTCGGCGCCGAGTGTCAGTCGGTCTCCGCGCCCGTCACCGCGAACCACTTATCCTCGGAGCCCGACATCACGAAGATGACGGGCGCGATGCAGTCCTCGGGCAGCTCCACGTGCGCGTCGATGGTGGCGTTGCCGGTGCTCGTCGCCGCGAAGCCCTGCGTCACCACATTGACGGTGATCGTCTTCTTGCCCTTCTTGTGATCGGGCGTGATGCAGCTCACCAGGCCTCGAAACGTCTCCTCGTCGTTGATGCCCCGAAGCTCCGGCGGCACTTCCGGATCATTGGTGAAGACCAGCCCCGTGATGTCGATGTGAAGATGACCGTCGGTGGTGAGCGAGCCCACCGCGCTGGCGACCTGCCAGGGAAGTTCATCGCCGACGACTCCTCGAATTGCGTTCTTCTTGCCGATGAACGGTCCGTCGACTCCGTACATCGTCTCAACATCGTGGGCGCTGAACTCGGCTGTGCTCCAGCTCGATTCGATGCGCCCGCTGCAACGAGAATTGCGACCGCGACTCCAGCCCCCACTGCGCCCACTCGTCCGTGTGTCACTGTGTTCCCCCCGCGAAGAGGGAGTGCACGCGAGGTGCCCAGGGGCGAAAAAGAGTGGCGCGGAGTTCAGCCCCGCTGCGCCGCCGTCAGGAGCCCGTGATGCGCACGCGCTGATCGATGCGGCCGAAGACGCTCTTCCCCTCGGCGTCCTTCATCTCGATCTCGACGCGGTCACCGTTCTTCATGAACGGAGTCTTCGGCGCACCCGAATCGATCGTCTCGATCATCCGGATCTCCGCGAGGCAGGAGATGCCGCGCTCGCGCTCCTCGTTGGAGACAGTGCCGCTGCCGAGGATGGTGCCCGCGGTGAAGTTCCGCGTCCTGGTGATGTGCTGCATCAGGTCGAAGAAGCTGAAGTGCATCTCGGGCCCTGCGTGCGTGTCGCCCACCAGCTTCCCGTTGAGCCACGTCTTCAGCGTGAGGTGCACGCGCCCGTCTTTCCACGCGGAGCCGAGCTCGTCGGGCGTGCAGGCCACCGGAGAGAAACCAGTCGCGGGCTTGCCCTGGAAGAAGCCGAAGCCCTTCGCGAGCTCGTCGGGGATCAGGTTTCGCAGCGTGACGTCGTTCACCAACATCACCAGGCGCACGTACTTCGAGGCGTCCGCCGCGGTGGTACCCATCGGGGTGTCACCGAGCACCACGGCGACCTCGGACTCGAAGTCGACTCCGAACTTTTCGTCGCGGGCCACGATGTCCTGCGTGGGCCCGAGCATCTCGGAAGAGCCACCCTGGTAGACCAGTGGATCAGTCTTCAACGTGGGCGGCGGCTCGGCCTTGCGCGCCTTCCGCACCAGGATGACGTGATTCAAATACGCGGAGCCATCGACCCACTCGTACGCCCGGGGAAGCGGCGCCATCAGCTTCGTGGCGTCGAACGGCTCGCTCTTCACGGTGCCCGCCTCGAGCTGCTCGGAGAGCTTCTGGAGCTTCGGCGCCGTCTCGTCCCACAGGTCGAGCGCAGCCTGCAGCGTGGGCGACACGCCTGTAGCGAGGGTCCACGCCGACAAATCTCTCTTCACCACGAGGAGGGCGCCGTCACGGGTGCCGTTACGCAAGGTCGCGAGCTTCATGGCTCTCTAGTCACCGGGGCGACCCATCGAAGTCAAGAGCGGGGAAAGAGCTTGTCTGCGCCAAGAGTGGTTCTACGCTGTTGAGGCTCATGCCCGAGGAGCTGGGGCTTTCCCCCGTCCACCGCATCATCGAATGCTACTCACGCGCCGTTGAGGCGTTGGGGCTCGGCGTTCCTCCGCTCTTCGTGGAGCGTTGGGCAGTCGCCGTGCACCAGGCGCTCTCTTCCCGCGCGCGCGAGTTCCACACCCATCAGCACGTGCTCGAGCTGGTGCGCGACGCCGACGCCATCGAGACGATCGCGGCGCTGTACCACGACATCGTCTACGTGCAGGTCGACCTCGACGTGCCCACGCACTACGCGGAGCTCTTGCGTCCGCTGGTGGCGCGCGACACCACCGAGCACGGCTGGCGACTGCTCCCGCACTGCGGAACTGATCCCACCGCGAAGGACGTGCTCGCGGTGTTCGGTTTCAACCCGGGCCAGGTGCTCACGCCGTTCAACGGGCTCAACGAATTGGCGAGCGGGCTGGTCGCCGCGAAGGAGCTCGAGGGCGTGCTGGCGCGAGAGCAGATCCTCGCGGTGGTGGCGTGCATCGAGGCGAGCATTCCGTTCCGCGACGGTGAGGCGGTCGCCTTGCGCGATCGGCTGGGTGCGCTCGGCGTGAAGGCCGAGGACATCGGCGTGATGGTGCGCCGCGCGACGCGCCTGTCGAACAACGACGTGGGCAACTTCGCCGATCCGGATCCGGCGCGCTTCCTCGACAACACGTGGAAGCTGCTGCCGGAGACGAACCCGTCGCTCCACACGCCGACCACGTACAGCATTCGCGATTACCGCGTGGCGCTGATGAAGATGGAGGGCTTCCTCTCGAAGCTCCCTGCCGAGCGCGTGTTCCACACGTGGGGTGGTGAGCCTTCGCTCGAGGAGCACGGCCGGCGCATCGCAGCCGCGGCGCACAACATTCAGCTCGCCGTTCGCTACATGCGCTGCAAGCTGTACTCGTCGTCGGTGATCGAAGCGCTCGCCTCGGAGTCGGGCGGCGACGGTCCCCTGCCCTACTTCATCGGCGGCAACGAAGAGACGCCGGGCGCGAAGATGAAGCGGATCGAGCAGTTCATGCCGACGCCGACGACGGATCGCGAAGACTTGCTCGATCCCGTGCTGCGGCAGCTGCTGCAGGGTGGGCGCGCCACGAGCTCGAGCTTCGACATCACGCCCTCTCCGCTCGCTGACTACCTCTACGTGGTGATGGGCGAGGCGCGGCTGATGAAGGGCGTGCAGGAGGCGCGGACGATGTGGGACGCGACGATCTCTCCGCGCATGTTCCTCACGCTGCAGCCGCGCGAGCCGATGATGGTGATCGCGAAGGCGGCTGGTGAGATGGCGCCCACGCGCAAGAGCGCGCTCGCCGAACTCATGAAGCTCCTCTGACGCTCTCCCTCTCCTTGCGCCGCAGCGGGGAGAGGGCCGTGGTGAG
>CBIHPJ010000601.1:0-5889 GCA_966211295.1 uncultured Myxococcales bacterium
GTTCGCCACGTCGGGGACGATGTTGCTCTCGGCGTTGGGAGCGACGATCGCAGGCTGGCTGGTCTTCCGTGAGTCCACGGGCCTGCGCGATTCCCTTCTGCACGCGCGCTTCGGCTTCGGTTTCTTGATCGGCGCCGTGGTGCTCGCGGCCTGCTGCGTGGTGCCCGCCCTCGCAGGCACGACCACGCTGCGTCTCGGGGCCTATGGACCGAACGTGCTGTTCGGAGCGGGCATGGTGCAGCTGATCAGCCTCGCTCCCGCAGGCTTTGCCGAGGAGCTCTTCCTCAGAGGCCTCGGCTTCCAGGCCTTGCGCCGCGGCACGGGCGACGTCGCAGCGGTCACCGTGTCGAGCCTGGTGTTCGGTGGGCTCCATCTCTTCAATCCGAACTCATCGCGGATCGCGGTGCTCGCGATCGCGCTCGTCGGAATCTGGTTCGGAGCGCTCACCGTACGTACCGGATCAGTGTGGACCGCCATGGGCGTACACGTCGCGTGGAATTTCTTCGAAGGCTTCGTGTTCGGTCAGCCGGTGAGCGGCGCCAGGCCGGGGATCTCTATCCTGGTCGCTGGAACCGACCGCGGCGATCCCAGCTTCTGGTCTGGTGGTGCGTTTGGCCCCGAGGCAGCGGGGTGGACTGCCGTCGTCTTGTGCTTCGCCATCGTCCTCACACTCATCGCTCCCCGGAGCGGAGATGTCCCGTAGGGCGAGCGCGGCGGAAGGCGCGCTCGAGTCAGAGCGACCCAGAGGACAGCGCAGTGATGTGTTGACTTGAGATCCTCACCGACTAGACGACTCGGCCGATGATCAAGGTCGAAGGGCTCACCAAGTACTACGGAGAGCGCGCTGCGATTCGCGACCTCTCCTTCAACATCGAGAAGGGCGAAGTGATCGGCTTCCTGGGCCTGAACGGCGCGGGCAAGTCGACCACGCTCAAGGTTCTCGGCTGCGTGTTGCTGCCCACCAGCGGCCGCGTGGAGATCGACGGCTTCGACGTCACGCGCGATCCGCACGAGATCAGAAAGCGCATCGGGTTCCTGCCCGACACTCCGCCGCTGTATGACGAGATGACCGTCGAGGGATACCTCGAGTTCGTCGCGCAGCTGCGTGGCGTGAGCAGCTCAGACCTCCGTGCCCGCGTGAACGACGCGATGGCGAAGACCGCGCTCACCGGCCGCAAAGACGACGTGATCGCCAGCCTCTCGCACGGCTACCGGCAGCGCGTCGGCGTGGCGCAGGCGCTGGTGCACAACCCGCGGCTCCTCATCCTCGACGAGCCCACCTCGGGTCTCGACCCCGTGCAGATCGTCGAGATGCGCGAGCTCATTCAGAAGCTCAAGGGCGAGCACACCGTCCTCGTCTCGAGCCACATCCTCGGAGAGATCTCGCAGATCTGTGATCGCTACCTGGTGATCCAGGACGGGGAGATCATCGCGCGCGGCACCGAGCGCGACCTGAGCGGACTGCTCGGCAACGCGGGCGCGGTGGAGGTCGAGGTGCAGGGCCCCTCGCAGAAGGCGATCGACACGCTCAAGGCAGTGGCGGGCGTGAACGACGTCACCGTGCTCAAGCTCGACGGAGACGTCGCTTCCTTGCGCGTGATGGGCACTGGAGAGATCCGTCCCGAATTGGTGAAGGCGCTGGTCGGCGCCGGACTGGGCGTGCTCCGCGTGGACAAGGCGGCGGCCCGCCTCGAGAACATCTTCCTCAAGTTGACCGAGGGTAAGGAGGCGGCGTCGTGAACAACGTGGCACTCATCGCTCGCCGCGAGCTGCAGGGCTACCTGCGCACCATGAGCGGGTACATCATCATCGCGGTGATGCTGTTCATCGACGGCCTGCTGTTCAACGCCTTCGCTGTTCCCGGCACCGCCAAGAAGTCGTCCGAGGTGCTCGCGGACTTCTTCACGCTCACCTCGGGCATCACGATGATCGGCTGCATCTTCCTCTCCATGCGGCTCATCGCCGAGGAGCGGCAGACCGGCACCATCACCCTGCTCTACTCGTCGCCGATTCACGACGTGGAGATCGTGTTCGGCAAGTTCATCGCGAGCTTCCTCTTCCTCTGCCTGTTCTTCCTCTCCACCTCGTACATGCCGATCCTGATCGGGGTGTACGGCAAGGTCTCCGCCGGCCACATCTTCGCGGGGTACTTCGGGCTGATGCTGGTCGGTGCCTGCGCGCTGGCGATCGGCACCTTCGGGAGCGCGCTCGCGAGAAGCCAGGTGATCGCCGCCATCCTCACCGCGGTGATGGTGCTCGCGCTCACCACGTTCTGGCTGCTGGCGAAGGTGACCGAGCGTCCGCTCACCGACGTGATCAACGGACTCGCGTGGTGGGGACATTTCGACCCCTTCCGCACCGGACTCGTTCACTTGAAGCACGTGGCGTACTTCGCCCTCGTCTCGTTCTTGTCGCTCTTCGCCGCCACGCGCGTGCTCGAAGCGCGGAGGTGGAGGTAAGTCATGCAGCTCTCCATTCTCCTCGCAGTCGGTCTGGTGCTGGTGTGGATCGCCGAGCGCATCGTCGAGTCACCTGAGCTTCGCTACGGCCTCACCGGCGTGGGCGCGTTGATGGTGCTCGCCTCCACGGGTGCGCGCTTCATGCGTGCCGGGAGCGCGAAGGCCGAGCTCGCGCGCGTGCAGCGCATGTTCGCGGCGTTCGCCTCGCTCTCGGTGCTGGCGCTGATCTTCTACTTCTTCCAGTCGGACCTCTTCACCAAGCTGAGCGGCGCGTCGCTCTCGAGCACCTCGCCGAAGCTCTCGGGCGTGCTCGCGGTGATGTGGCCCGCGGTGCTGGCGCTCTCGCTGCTCCCCACGTTGCTGATGGAGCTGTCCTTCGCCAACATGGTGAAGGCGCCCAAGCTCGAGGACGGCCGCATCGACGAAGCGATGCTCTCGGGCCTCGGGATCGCGAGCGCGCTGATCTTCGCGTTCTCGGTGCAGTACGTGGCCACCGAGCGCGACGTGAAGGGCGACTACTCGTACTTCCGCGTGGCGAAGGCCGGTGAGGCGACGCAGAAGCTCGTGGCCTCGTTCGACGAGCCGATGGAGGTCTACCTCTTCTTCCCTCCCGCGAGCGACGCGGCGGAAGCGGTGGAGAACTACTTCAAGGAGCTCCAGTCAGTCTCACCGCAGCTCAAGGTGACGCGTCTCGATCACGCGCTCGAGCCCGCGAAGGCCAAGGAGCTCGGCGTCAGCGGCAACGGCACCGTGCTGCTCAAGAAGGGCGGCCGCAAGGAGAGCATCTTCATCGGCACCGAGGTGGAGAAGGCGAAGACGCAGCTCCGTGGCCTCGACGCTGAAGTGCAGAAGCGCATGCGGCAGGTCGCGAAGTCGCGCCGCACCGTGTACCTCACCGGCGGTCACGGCGAGCGCAGCCAGGATCCGACGAACAACATGGATCAGCGCGCGACGATCGAGATCCTCTACAAGACCTTGCAGGATCAAAACTTCGACGTGCGCGTGCTCACCACGGCGGAAGGTCTCGGCAGCGAGATCCCGAAGGACGCTGCGGCGGTGTTCATTCTCGGTCCCTCGCGCGCGTTCTCGCCTCCCGAAGCGCAGAGCCTCGAGGCGTACGAGAAGCGCGGCGGCCGGCTCTTCATCGCGCTCGATCCCGAGAACGGGCTCAGCTTTGAAGAGCTGATGGCGCCGCTGGGACTGTCGTTCAAGCCGCAGGCGATCGCGCAGGAGCGCAGCAACGCGAACGTGCGTCCTCCTCCCAGCATCGCGGACCGCATCAACATCGGCACGCGCACCTTCAGCTCGCACCCGGTGGTGACGTACCTCGGGCGCAGCAACTACCCCGTGCTCTTCCTCGGCGCGGGCGGGCTCGAGGAGCTGCCCAAGCACCCGGCGGACATCACCATCGACTTCGCGATCCGCTCGCTCCCGGAGTCGTGGAACGACGCGTCTGGCAACTTCGAGTTCGATCCCTCGATGGGCGAGACCAAGAAGGCCTGGGGCGTGGTGGCGGCCGTGGAGCGGCGTGCACCTTCAGGAAAGAACGAAGACGCGATGCGCGTGCTCGTGCTGGGTGACTCCGACGCGGTGGCCGATCTGGTGCTGCCGCAGCTCGACGGAAACCAGCTGCTCGTGGTCGACGGCTTCAAGTGGTTGCTCGGTGACGAGCAGCTCGCCGGAGTGACCAACACCGAGGTCGACGTGCCGCTCACGCGCACGCGCCAGCAGGACACCGCAACGTTCTACGCCACCACCTTCCTCGCGCCGCTGGCGGTGGTGGGTATCGGGTTCCTCGCCCGCCGGCGTACGAAGAAGCCCGTCTCGAAGGAGGCCAAGTCGTGAAAGCCCGCAGCGCAGCTCTGCAGGGAGGCCTGGCGCTCGCCGGTCTCGTGGCCGCCTACGTGACGTGGCAGCGTCCGAAGGACTGGGGGAAACCCGAGTCAGTGGTGATCGTCGATGCGTCGAAGAACTCACTCGAGCGGGTGCGCTACGAAGACGGCACGCGCGTCGTGGAGATCGACAAGAAGGATCGCTTGCTGGTCACGCTCGCGTTCCTGCCCGGCAAGCGGCCGGTGTTCGACGCAGGAGTCGAGACGCCGCCGCCTCCGCCTGCCCTCGATGGTGGAGCAGATGGAGGAACGGTGGATGCGGGTCCTCAGTTGGCGCCGCAGAAGCCGCTGGAGCCTCCGCCTGATCGCACGGTCTTCGCGAACGATCGCGCGGACACGGTGTGGACCAAGCTCACTCCGTTCGAGGGCACGCGCGCGCTCGGTCAGCTCACCAAGGAGAAGCTCGATGAGGTCGGCCTCACCGGGAGCGAGCGCAAGTTGGAGCTCCAGGTCGCGGGGCAGAAGCGCCGCTTCACGATCTCGAAGCCGGTGAGCGGACTGGTGGGCAACTACGCGCAGGACGAGGCCAACGGGAACGTGTTCCTGATCTCGTCGAGCTTGTTCAACGAGCTCGATCCGAACTCGCAGCTGCTCGTCGATCGCCGCCTGCATCTCTTCAAGCCGACTGAGTACGACGCGTTCACCGTCAAGGGTGAGGGCAAGACCGCGGCGTTCGTCTCGACCGGGTTCGACATTCCCGCGACGGCGAAGGTGGCGCGCGCGGCCACTCCGGACAAGAACGACGAGCTCGCGAAGAATTGGCACGAGAAGATCTGGAATCGAATGATCGTGACCGAGGTGCTCGCGAAGGGCGAAGTGCCGAAGGTCGGCGAGCCCATGGAGCGCTTGCGCATCGAGTACACGCTCAAGGGTCAGCCCAAGGGCTGGCTCGAGCTCGCGCAGGACAAGACGCTCGGCACCTGGGCGCGCAGCGAGAACACGCCGGGTTGGGTGTCAGTGCACCAGGGCACCGAAGAGATGATCCTCGAGGGCATCAAGCTCGCCTCTGGGCAGTAGTTGTCTCCCTCTCCCTGCGCCAGCGGGGAGAAGGGCAGGGGTGAGGGGCGAACTTCGCCTCGTTTCAGCTGATCTCAGGCAACCGAATGATGAACGTCGCGCCCACCCCCGGCGCGCCCTCGGCCCGAATCGATCCGCGGTGCGCCTCGACGATGCTGCGCGAAACCGAGAGACCCAATCCCGTCCCCTGTCCTCTGCGCTTCGTCGTGAAGAACGGCTTGAACAACTTGTCCTTCACGTCATCCGCGAGACCAGGCCCCGTATCGCCCACCTTGATCTCCACGAAGCCCGCTTCAGGCCGCGAAGTGCTCACGGTGATCAACTTCTTCGGTGAGCTCTCCATCGCCTGACCGGCGTTGAGCATCAAATTCAGCAACACCTGCCGCAGCTGGTTCGAGTTTCCGCGAATCGACGAGAGCCCCGTCGCCAGCGCGGTCTCGACCCTCACGCCCTGCATCTGCAGCTGGTGAACACAGAGCGCCATCGCACCGAGCACCACGTCATTGGGGCCCAGCTGCTCG
>CBIHPJ010000602.1:0-5883 GCA_966211295.1 uncultured Myxococcales bacterium
TTCTTCGTTTTTCCCTCGGGCACGAGCAGCTCGAGCGCCTTCACGTAGCCCTCGATGCCCAGGGAATGGAGCTGATGCCGAGCGACACCTGTCAGCGATGAGACTCCGCGTTCAGGTGGGAGCGGCTTGATCAAGACCTCGATCACCGGGAGGCCGATCTGTGAAAGTCCCTCGGCCAATGCGAACGCGATGGGCGCGAGCGCGCCGGGGTTCACCACGACACCGTCCACCTTCCCCGCTTCCTCGTGGAGCGCATCGAGCAAACCCTGCTCTCCATTGGACTGCACGGTGATCAATTCCACGCCCAGCGCTGACGCTCGTCGGCGAAGCAGTGGATCGATCTCATCTCCCGCGAGCAACGAAAGATTCGGACCGTGAAGCACGAGCACAGAAAAGTTCATGGAGCGATTCCGTTTACTGAGCGGTGCTGCGCCGCGTCGACACTCTTTCTTTGGACACTGCTCATTCGCAGTTCAGAATCCCCTCTGAATCAACCTTCCCCCACGCCGTCGAGGTCCCACCCATGAACAAAAAACTGCTCCTGGCAGCTCTTGTTTCGACAGGTGCTTTCGCACAGGAGGCGCAACCAACGCCTCCACCCCAACCCCCACCAGCGGCTCCGGCTGCTGCTCCCGCTGACGCTCCGACGTTCGCGAGCGACATGGATCCCGGCGGCCGCGTGCGCTGGGGTGTCTCCGGAAATCTCGGTTGGCACATTCCCCAGTCGGCGTTCACGTTCGGAGCTGAAGGCCGCATCGGCTACCAGATCTCGAACATGATCGGCGCGTACGCCATCGTCGGCGGCACGGTCGGCCTCGGCATCGGCGGCTCGGCCAACGCGAGCGGCGCCTCGGTCAGCCTCACGGCGCTCTCGTATTACTACTTCGGAGCGGTCGCCGAGTTCATGTTCGGCGATCTCTTCTACGTCGGTGGCGGTCCGGTCCTCGCGAACGGCGCGCTCGCCGGCATCACCGCGAATGGCGGCACCAACGGCGGCGGCTTCACCACGGTCGCTGACGCGGGCCTGATGCCTGGCATCGACCTCCGTCTCGGTCTCGGCCTCGGCCGTCCGAACCCGGCCCCCTCGTTCCGCCGCGGTGGCTTCAACCTCGGTCTGAACGCCCTCGTGCTCTTCCACCCGGACACGATCGTCGGTCGCGCGCAGGCTGACTCGAGCGGCAACGTCGGCGCCGAAGTGAAGACGAACGAGCTCGTCGTCACCGTCACACCGATGCTCATGCTCGGGTACGACTCGCGGTGATTTGAAGTTCAGCGTTCTGGTTTGAGAGACCCTCTCTTCGCTTCGGTGGAGAGAGGGTTTTTCTTTTCTCAAACCTCTCCCTGCGAGCGGGGAGAGGTCGGCCGCAGGCCGGGTGAGGGGCGCACTTCGCTGATCACTCCGCGGAAAGCGGCGCCCCGACGGTGACCTTGCGGCCCGAGAGGAACTCCTTCGCGGTCATCGCGCGCCGTCCCTCGGGCTGCAGCATGAGCAGCTTGAGCGAGCCTTCGGCGCACGCGACCTCGACGCCATCCGCCGACGCGGAGAGCACCGTGCCGGGCACGCCCTGCCCCGCTCCCACCGCGGCCTTGGTCACCTTGAGCATGCCGCCGTCGAAGGTGCAGAACGCTCCAGGCCACGGAGTGAACGCGCGCAGCCTTCGCTCCAGCTCACGCGCGGGACGCGACCAGTCGAGCCGTCCGTCCTCCTTCTTGATCATCGGCGCCATCACCACGCCCTCGCTCGGCTGCGGCGTGACCGGCAGCTCATCGGCGACGTAGCGCTTCAGCGAGCGGCGCAGCACCTGGCCACCGAGATCGGAGAGCGAGTCGTGCAGCGTCGCCGAGGTGTCGTCGGGACCGATGGGAAGCTCGGCGCGATCGATCACTCCGCCAGTGTCCATGCCCGCATCCATCTGCATCAGGCACACGCCGGTCTTCTCGTCGCCCGCGGCGATCGCCCACTGAATCGGCGCCGCTCCACGGAAGCGCGGGAGCAACGAGGCGTGCACGTTCACGCAGCCGCGACGAGGCGCATCGAGCACGTCCTGCGGGAGAATCTTCCCGTACGCGGTCACCACACCCACGTCGGCGTTCAGCGCGCGCAGCTCTTCGGCGAAGTTGGTGCCGCGGATCTTCTGCGGCTGGAGCACCGGCAGCCCCTTCGCCACCGCGAGCTCCTTCACCGGCGAGAAGCTCACCTCTTGCCCGCGGCCGCGAGGCTTGTCGGGCTGGGTGACCACCGCGACGACCTCGCCGAGCTCGAGGCAGGCCTCCAGCGACTTCACCGCAAAAGCAGGCGTGCCCATGAAGATGATCTTCATGGGCACGCGCTTACTCCAAATTCAGAGGTGGAGAGTTACTGCCAGATGATCGGACGATCGGGGCGCTTCATGAACTCCGCGGCGCGCTCTTCCTTCGAGGCGTGGCGGTTGTCGGCCTGCAGACCGGCCGCGACCATCTTGGTGTTCATCAGGTCGACCGCGGTCTTCACGTCCTTCAAGATCGCCGCGCTCATACCGTTGAGCGCCTTCAGGTCAGCCTCGAGCTCGGCCTTGTTCGCCGGAGGAGGAGTGGCAGCGAGCTTCTCGCGGATGCTCTTGCCGGCCTTCTCGAACGGATCGGACGACGCGGTGTCCCACTCGGCCTCGACGTGCAGGCCGCGACCCACGCGACCGGCCTCATCGTCCACGTCCGTGGGGGCTTCCTTGCGCGCCGCGGGGTCGTACACCGAGTAGCGATCGGCCGAGATGATGAAGCCGTCGGTGTTGCTCGGCATGTACTGGCCGTACTTGCGCAGCAGCGTGCTGGCGTCGTTGAGGAACTTCTCCTGGCTCGCGAGCTTGTCGTCGAACTTCTGCATCGCGGCGGGGATCGGCTTGTTGGCCGCCTTGAGGGCGTCCATCTCGGTCTTCAGCGCGGTGCGCTTCGCCGTCACGTCGCTCACGCTCTCGAACTGAATGTGCGAGCGGCGGCGCTTCTGCAGCACGAGGCTCTTCGGCTCGAGGCGGAGGTTCTTGTCCACCGGCAACGTGCCCTTGTCCTGCGCGGTCTTGTAGAGAATCGCAGCGACCTCGAGCGGCGAACCGTCGGTGTCCTTGCCGTTGCGGAGCATGTCGTTCGCCTTGGCTTCGTCGGCGGTGTACGTGCCCTCGAAGCGCTTCTCGAACTTGTGCACCGCGGAGTTACCGGCGGCGTCGACGGCGCGGCCTTCCTTGCCCTGGATCAGCACGCGGGTGGCAGCGAAGGGCGGCTTGTCGTCGAAACGAACGCGCGCGCGCACCGAGGCGCCCGCCTTCTCGAGCGAGCCGTGCGAGTCGTCGTAGTAGGTCTCGCGGAACATCTCGTCCTTGTCCTGCGAGGACTTGGTGCCGTCGGGCTTGGTGGTCTGCTCGAGGTGCATCGGCATGGTGAACTTGTCCACCAGGGCCATCGCCTCGGGGTCGTCCCACTTGGGCGCGGTGAACTTCTCGAAGACCTGCGAAGCGCCCGTGCTCTTGAAGATCTTGTTGGCGCCGTCGACGACCTTGAAGTCCGCCCACGCCTCCTGCTCGACGCGGTTGCGATCCCAACCCATGTCGACCGGCTTCGAGAGGATCTCAGGGCCGATGGTCGGAGTGGCTTCGAGCTTGGCCTCGCTCTTCACGCCGCCGGGACCGCCGAGCTTCACCACCTGGTCGGCCTTCAGCTTGGTGCCGTAGTTGCCCTCGACCTTGTCGAGCGAGAGCGCCTTTGAGAGGTTGGTGTTCGGCGAGAGGTTGACCGAGAGGCCCTTGTCGTCGCTCATCGCGAGGTCGTCGACCACGTTGCAGAAGTCTTCGAACGTGATGCCGAACTTCTTCGCGAAGTCGGCGGTCTTGGTCTTGGTGCCGGCCTCGTCGGTGAGGAACTTCTTCCAGTCCTCGGCGGTGGCGAGCTTGACGGTGCTGGTGCCCTTCTTCAGGAGGAGCACGTTGTTCTGCGCGACCAACTTCTCACCGGCCTTGCCGAGGTACGTGCCGGCCTTGCCCTTGTCGTCGAACAGCTGCGCGCTGACATCGCCCGCGAGAAACTGCCGGCCGCGCTGGATCTTCACAGTCATGGAAGTGAGCCCCTGTATTTTCTGGAACGGCGAGAAGAGTCGGTGACGCTAGCGGATCAGACTGACATCCGCTCTTTGATGTCCCAGTGTCGGCCGGTGGCGGACAGAGTTGCCTGTTTCCCTACATCTTCTTCAACAGGCCTAAACAACCCTGCAGAATTCCTGAGAACCCGTTGACCCTGATGGTGCGTGGGTCTACGAAGCCCGCCTTCCTCCGACTCACTGCAAAAGGGGTTCGCAATGCGAGCGATCGTCGTCAGTGGACTGCTGTCGTGTGCCCTCGTGCTGTCTTCCTGCAAGAGCGATCCTGCGCTGCCCGAGACCTGGGAGAAGCGGATCGCTGGCACCAAGAACACCAAGGAGAAGCTGAAGGCGGTCGAAGATCTCCGCGGCAGCAAGTTCATGGGCCCGACGATGGTGCCGATGCTCGAGAAGCGCCTCGACGAGGAGAAGAAGAACGAGGTGAAGGCGGTGATTGCGCGCGTGCTCGGTGAAGCGAAGCAGACCTCTTCCATCGACGCGCTGGTGAACGCCATCGATCCCGCCGCGAGCGAGAACGATGCGAAGACGATGAACAAGGAGATCGCGCTGGCGCTCGCGCACATCGGCGATCCCAAGTGCGTGCCGGCGCTCGTCAAGCTGCTCAAGGTGAAGTCGGACAACTACACCCAGATCGCGGCCATCGAGGGCCTGGGCGACATGAAGGCCAAGGAGGCCTTCGAGCCGCTCTACGCCATCGCCACCGACGACACGACCCCGCCCTTCATCACCAAGAAGGCGATCATCGCGCTGGGCGACATCGGCGATGCGCGCGCGGTGCCGGGCCTCATTCGCGCGATGTTCAAGGAGCGCCAGGGCATCAGCTTCTACGGCGAGTCGTCGTTCGCGCTGTACCAGCTGGGCAAGCCGGCCGCCGACGCGCTGGTCCCGGTGATCGACGGCAAGGACAAGGAGCTCACGGACTGGGCCGCGAAGAACAACGTGAAGGACATCGCGCTGCTCGCCAAGGGCGTGCAGGTGATGGGTGACCTCCACGACAAGCGCGCCGAGAAGTCGATCGTCAGCTACCTCAACTACAAGAGCGAGTTCGACGACCTGAAGCTGATCATGCGCATGCGCTCTGCCGACGCGCTCGGCCGCATGCGCAGCAAGGAAGGCGTGAAGCCCCTCGCTGCGCTGCTCGATGAAGAAGAGCCCAACGCGCGTAAGGAATACGTCTGGTCGCTCGCGCGCATCGGCGGCAAGGACGCGGTCACCAAGCTGGTGGAGACCGCGGGCAAGGGCCCCTGGGGCGCGCGCGAGGAGTCGATGCGCGGCGTGGCGATGCTGGGCGAGGACCCCGCGGTGTTCGACAAGTTCGCGGCGGCTGAGCAGAAGCTCTTCGAGACCGAGTGCAAGGACGACTCGGAGTCCGACGCTGACTGCAAGGACGTCCCCGCGGGCGTGAAGAAGCACCAGGACAAGATCCTCACCTACAAGAACCGCGCGGTGGCGGCGGCCGAGTGCAAGGCCGACGCGAAGTGCTGGGTGAAGCACCTCGACTCGAAGGACGAGGGCACCCGCGAGCGCGCGGCGTACGAGATCGGCCGCAGCGGCGACGCGGCGCTGATCGACGAGCTGATGAAGCGCCTGCCTGAGAAGAACCTCGATACCCGCCTCGCCATCATTCAGGGCGCGGACTGGCTCATCGACGACTCGAAGGCGGCGATGGACCAGGCGCGCAAGGGCCTCCCCGCGCTCGAGAAGCAGGTCGCCGACGAGCGCGGCAAGACCGAGTTCGTGAAGGTGAACGAAGATCTCCGCCG
>CBIHPJ010000603.1:0-5880 GCA_966211295.1 uncultured Myxococcales bacterium
CTACCGCGACCTCTGCCACTACCTCCCCGCGAAGCGCTCGGCGAAGGAGCTCACCCGCAAGTACGCTGACTCGCTCGAGGCGGTGCGCGAGCGTGAAGACCTCACGCAGGACGCGCGACTGCTCCGCGCTGCTTCGGCGCGCGGCAACACGAAGCGCGCGAAGAAGTTCCTCACCTCGCTCGAGCTCGAGGGTGAGCAGCTGGGCCGCTACGCCGGCACCTTCGGCGATCGCATGTTCGGCTACATGACGCGGCTCTACGATCTCGCGCGCGCCGAGGGCTTGCGCATCTACACCGAGCGCCTCAACGAGTCGGTGCGCGTGGAGGCCGACAAGCTCCTGCGCGCGGCAGAGCAGGTGCGCCTGATGGAGTACGAGGTCGGCCTCAAGCTCTACGAGCGCGTGAAGCGCGGCTCGAAGCTGGTGGCGCTCATCGAAGAAGAGCCGCTCAAGCCGGAGCAGGTCTCGTTCAAGTTCGTCAACGAGTACTGGAACGACGAGCTGCGCGACTTCCGGTTCTCTCTCAAATCACGTTGCATCGAGGAGACCGCCCGATGATGGCGCTCCAGTCCCTCGTGGTGGTGATCGCGCTCGCCCAGAGCGGCGCGCCCAACTCCACGCTCGAAAATCCGCTCCTCACCAAGGCGCGCGAGAAGCAGGAGCTGATCGAGAAGCTCCGCCGCGACATCTTCAAGGTCGACCGCAGCATCGGCGAGACCGACAAGCTGATCGCCAAGAGCCGCAACGCTCCGTACCTGCCCGACCTCCAGTTCCGCCTGGCCGAGCTCTACGTCGAGAAGAGCCGCTACGTGTATTACCTGCAGGCCGAGACGCGGCCCGAGGGCATCAAGGGCGCGATGGTCTCGCCCGAGACCAAGCTCCTCAAGCAGAAGGCGATTCAGATCTACTCGCGCGTGCTGCGCGAGTTCCCCGACTTCAAGGACGCCGACAAGCTCACCTTCTACCTGGCGCACGAGCAGCGCGAGCTCGGTGAGTTCGACTCGATGCTGAAGACGCAGGGCGATCTCATTCGCAAGTACCCGAGCTCGCCGCTGCGCCTCGACGCCGAGCAGATCCTCGGTGACTACTGGTTCGACAAGGCCGACTTGAAGCAGGCCGAGGAGCACTACAAGGCGATCCTCGACGCCCCTCCGTCGCCGGTGCACGACCTCGCCCGCTACAAGATGGGCTGGATCCGCATCAACCAGGCGAACCACGCCGAAGCGGTGACGTTCTTCGAAGCGGCCGCCGCCAGCCAGCCGATGCCCGGCGTCGACGTGGCGAAGGCCCTCTCGGTGAAGCGCGAGGCGCTGCTCGACCTCGTGTACTCGTACACCGAGGCGCGCCCCGCGAAGGGCGCCATTCAGTACTTCGAGAAGCTGTCCGACTCGCGCGCCACCTTCTCGCTCGCGCTCGACAAGCTCGGCAACCGCTACTTCATCAAGCAGCAGTACGAGTTCGCGATCCCCGCGCTGCGCAAGCTGCTCGAGATTCAGCCCGACCCCGAGCTCGAGGTGGAGCGCGTCGAGAAGCTGTACGACTCGCTCAAGGCCTCGAAGGGCAAGGTGCAGCCCAAGCCCGAAGACGTGCAGTTCCTCGTGCGCGCGGCGGTGCAGATCAAGACCGACCCGGCGCGTGACGAAGTGGCTCGCAAGAAGGTGCTCGTCGAGCTCGAAGAGATGGCGCGCGACCTTTCCACCAGCGTGCACGTGCAGGCGCAGAAGAAGGAAGACAAGGCGCTCTATCTGGAAGCAGCGAATTGCTACGAGCGCTACCTCGGCCTCTTCCGCCCGAAGCAGTACGCCACCGTGATGATGCAGAACCGCGCCGATGCGCTGTTCGCGGCCAAGCGGTACCCCGAAGCCGCGCGGCAGTTCGAAGAGCTCGCGCGCTACCTCGACTCCGGCACCAAGGGCGGCAAGGAAGCGAAGGAGGCCAAGGAGAAAGAGGCCAACGATCCCAACAAGCTCGACGTGGCCAAGGAGAAGACGGCCGCGGCGCCTCCCGCTCCGGGCCAGAAGCTCGCGGCGGCGGCGGCGATCGCCAACACCGCTGGCACCAAGACCATCGGCGGCGAGATGAAGACGCACGACGAGGCGCTCTACGGCGCGCTGCTCGCGCACTACTCCTCGCTCAAGAGCGGCGAAGTGGAGCGGCTCAACGCGTTTGAAGTGGCCGACGCCCGCCAGGCGCTCAAGCTGCTCGGCGCGCAGTTCCTCGGCCGCTACCCGAAGAACGAGCACGCGCTCGAGGTGAAGTTCAACATCGCCCGCGCCTATTACGAAGACGGCGAGTACAAGAAGTCGGCTGAGCTCTTCAAAGAGTTCGCGCTCAACCACGCCGATCACAAGGATGCGCCGGTCGCGGGCAACCTCGCCTTCGACTCGCTCCGCCAGCTGAACGACTTCAAGGCGATCGACGAGTACGGCAAGGCGTTCCTCGCGGCGAACCTGCCGGCCACGTTCAAGAGCGACGTGCAGAAGATCCTCACCCAGACCAAGAGCGAGGCGCTCGGCGAGCTCGCCCTCAAGTCCTCTGAGCAGACCGGCGACGTGATCACCGGCCTCCTCCAGGTGGCCGACGAGAACAAGGGCCAGGAGATCGGCGAGAAGGCGCTCTACGGCGCGTTCGCGGCGGCGCGTGAGAAGCGCGACCTGCGGCGGGAGAAGGAGATCGGCGAGCGGGTGATCAAGGAGTACCCGAAGTCGCAGTACATCTCCGACGTGATGCTCACCCTCGGCCGCCACGCTGCCGAAGCGGGCCGCTTCCAGGACGCGGCGGGTTACTTCGAGCAGATGGGCCGCGCGTTCGCGGGCGACTCCACCGGTCTCGACTCGATGCTCGCGTCTGCGCGCCTGCGCACCGCGATGGGTGACTACCCCGGCGCGGTGAAGGTGCTCGAGACCACCATCGAGCAGGCCGGCGCGCGCAAGGCAGAAGTACTGGTGCTCCTCGCGCAGACGTACATGAAGATGAAGTCGCCGCAGAAGGGCCGCGCCACCGCGGAGCAGGCGCTCAAGGTCGACAAGACCAACGCCGCCGCTGCCGCGATCGTCGCGGAGGTCGCCGCCGGCAACCCGAACGAGAAGCTCGAGCCGCTGATCTCGATGATGACCGCGGTCACCAACTCCCCCAACGGCGCGGGCGACGATGCCGCCAAGGGCCTCTGGTACGTGGGCGACATTCTCTACAAGCAGTTCAAGGCGATCCCCGGCGACAAGATCGAAGAGAAGGTGGCCGCGCTGCAGCAGATGCAGGGCGTCTTCCAGCAGGCCGCGTCGATGGGCAGCGCGGAGTGGGCCGTGGCGTCGCTCTGGCGCATCGGCAACGGCTTCCAGCAGATCGCCGACGCGGTGGAGGCCACCCCTGCCCCCGCCGGCCTCAAGCCCGCCGAGATCGAGCAGTTCCGCGCGGCGGTGAAGAACCAGACCGAGCCGCTCAAGCAGAACGCCGAGAGCACCTTCCAGACCTGCGTCAGCCGCGCCGAGTCGCTCGAGGTCTTCACCGCGGCCGCCGTGGGTTGCCGCAAGAAGGTCGACGAGGTGTCTTCTCCGCTCAAGGGCCCGCCGGCGGAGCGGCAGGTCAACGTGGAGGAGCTGCAAAAGAAGGCGGAGACCACTCAGAACGCGGCCGAGTTCGAAGCGCTCGGCATCGCGTACCTGGGCGCGGGTCAAATCAACAACGCCATCCTGAACCTGAACCGCGCGATCGAGATCGAAGACACCCGCGCCTCGGCGCACTCGGCGCTCGGCTACAGCTTCCTCTTGAACGGTGACTCGGCGGCGGCGCGTGGTGAGTACGGCCGTGCACTCGAGGCTGACCCCACCTTCGACAAGGCCCGCGCGAACCTCGCGGGTCTCAAGTGCCGCTACCTCGACGTGGTGGGCGCGAAGCAGGAAGCGGCGGTGGTGAAGGACGCGGCGCTCGCGGGTGCTGACGTCGACCCGGAATGGAAGTCGTGCAAGTGAGGCTCGCGTCGCGCGCACACCCCACGCTGGTGCTGGCGCCTGTCCTGATGGCGGCGGCCCTGGCGTTGTGTGCGTGCGACATCGACCCGAAGAAGCAGCCGCCCAAGTTCCGCATCGAGGGCAGCCTCGGCCAGGTGATGGACGTGGGCTTCGACGAGGCGCGCGTGGGCGTGGCCCCGTCGGACATCTCGCTCACCTTCGTGCGCATTCGGCCGCTCGGCGGCGACCTCCCTGACGGTGGCAGCGAGATGATGGTGGGCACCACCGAGGACTACCCGCTGAAGGTCGCTTACCGGCTGCTGGGAGATCCGGTCGGTGGCCGGGTCGATCTCGCCGCGCTCGACATGAACGGGGCGCAGCGCGGCGTCGCTTCGCGCCAGGTGCAGAACGATCCCCGCAACACGCTGCCCACCATCTTGCGCGGCACCTTGTTCTTCGATCGCCCGCTCGATCCTGGCACCACGGTGAACGGCGACTTTCACATCACCTTCGAGAACGGCATCGAGGCGGCCAGCGGTCGCACGGTGTTCATGACCACCTTTCAGGCAAAGGTCCAATGACCATGAAGACCCAAGTGCTCCTCTCCACCTTCGTTTTGCTTGCCTCGGGCTGCGGCCTGCGGCGCGTGCCGATGGACGTGCTCGACAAGCTCCCCTACGAGGCGAAGATCGAGCTGCTCGAGGCCGAGAACGATCTGGCGCTGGCCGTCGATCGCCTCGACGAAGCGCGGGCCGAAGTGGCGCGCGCGCGCGATCAGATTCGCCGCGGCAAGGATCGCTACTCCGCTGCGCGTGACGAGGTCGGTGCGGCGTCTGATCAGAACAGCAAAGAAGTCGCCGAGCTCGCAGTGGTCGAGGCGGACAAGCGCGTCGAGTGGCTCCGCGCCAAGCAGCGCCTCAACGTTCGCGAAGAGGATCTCGCGGAGCAGAACCTCACCTGCGCGCAGGCGAAGTACGAGGTCGCGCGTCTGACCGCGGCCCGCAAGGCGAAGCTCGAGGGCAGCGAGAAGCTCGAGCCCGAGAAGTTCGAAGCGCAGCTCAAGAGCTGTGAAGACGACTACGCAGCGATGAAGGAGAAGGCGAAGGAGGAAGGCGCGGAGGCAGAGACCATGCGCGCCGACTGGGACCAGGCTCGCGCCGCCCTCGCCAAGAAGACCTTCGACGCCCGCGCCAGCCCCTTCGTGGAGTAACGGATGACGCTCGCAATCGTCCTCAGCCTGGCCCTCGCGCAGAAGCCGGATCCTGAAGCGCTGCGCCGCCAGGTCGCGGTGGAATCGGCAGCAGTGGAGAAGGCCCCGGAGGACACCGAGGCGCTCTACCGGCTCGGCCTCGCGCACCTCTCTTTGGGCGAGGCGAAGAAGGCCATCAAGCCGCTCGAGCAGCTGGTGAAGGCCGACTCCGACTCGGTCGACGCCAAGCTGCTTCTCGCGCGCGCCTACCGGGGCGCGGGAGAGATCGACAAGGCGAAGACGCTGCTCGACCAGGCGATCCTGCAGATCCCCGATGACTCGTCGCTGCACGCCGAGCGCGGGCAGCTGGCACGCGCCACCTCCGATCTTCCCGGCGCGGTCTCGCACTACCGCAAGGCGGTGGAGTTCGCGCCCGAGGACGCCGATCTGCTCTTCAACCTCGGCGAAGCGCTGCAGGCCAGCCGATTGCTCGAGGAGTCGATCAGCACGTACCGCAAGGCGATTCAGAAGAAGCCCGACAACTCGCAGGCGAAGGTGAACCTCGGCAAGGCGCTCGCGGAGAAGGGTCTGTTCGGCGAAGCGAAGGATCTCCTCACCGCGGTGACCAAGGAGAACCTCACCGACTCCGAGGCCCACTACAACCTGGGCGTGATCTTCATGCGCGAAGGCGCGGTGGGAATGGCGATCACCGAGTTCGATCGCACGCTCGCGATCAACCCGAAGCA
>CBIHPJ010000604.1:0-5861 GCA_966211295.1 uncultured Myxococcales bacterium
GCGCTCGAGCTGGGACCGAGCGCGTTCGGCCGCGCGGATTTCCTGGTGGCGCTCTTGTCGATCCCGATGGTGGGTTTGATCAACTTCGGCGTGAGCTTCGCGTTCGCGATCGTGGTGGCGTTGCGCGCGCGCGGGCTGGGTGTGCGCGGGCAGCTGCGGCTGGCGCAGGCGGTGCTGAAGCGGTTCATCGCAGGGCCGAAGGAGTTCTTCGTCGCTCCGCCGGATGAAGCTCCAACCGAAGCGGCGGTGCAGGCCCCAGCTGTGGAGCAAAAGGCCTGAAGGGCTGAGTGATGGATTGGGCCTGCTGCGTTGCTCGACGCGCGCAGGCCTCTCACCTCGGCCTGTCTTTCACTCGCCGAGCGAAGCTTCGACGCGAGTCGCGCTGAGAAATGAGACCTGTGGTTTCACCGTACGGCCCGCTGTACGCCCAGACCACAGGTCTCGAAGCGATGCTCAGCGAGTCACAGAAAGCTCGAGTTCGAGGGCCAGCGCGCGTCAGCTTCGACCCGAATCCCGAATTGCTGCTTCCCCAAGGCCTCTGAAAACCTCCGTGTGCCGATGGATGTTCGTCGGACACCATCTTGCGAGCCTGCTCTCGGCACCTGTATCGGGCCGCCATGCTGCGACCTGCGCTCTTCGCCTTCGTCGTCGTCACTGGCACTGCCTGCCTGAACACCGCTTCTGAGAGCCGCTTCGAAGCGCTCGGGGCGGTGACCGTGAACGCGCCGATTCCCCCGCTGCAGAACCCTGATCCGGTGAAGTTGATCCCCGGCACCGCCCCTATCGCCTGCGCCGCGCACGACGGAGGCACGCGCTTCATCGACGCCACCGACGCGTGGAACCTGGGCAACGCGGGCCTGCAGCTCGTGGGCAATCGGCTCACGGTCGCGGACCTCGACTCCGACGGCTACCCCGACCTCGTGGTGCACGCGGTGACCAGCAACCAGCGCCAGGCAAAAGATCTCCCCGACGGCGGCAAGCGTCTCGTGTGGCAGCTGATGAACCGCCCTGCTCCCGGCGGCTACCGCACCTTCGTCGACGAGACGGGCAACGGGCTCTTCGAGGTGCTCGGCGGATCCGCCACGCAGTACCGCTCTGCGCAGCTCGCGGTGTTCGGCGACGTGGACAACGACGGCGACCTCGACGCGTTCTCCGGCACGTACACCGATCCGAATCGCCCCGACACTGACCCGGGAGATCGCAGCGAGATTCTGCTCAACGACGGCACCGGTCACTTCACGTTCGCCCAGGAGTCGGCCACCACTCCGCTCCCGAATCAGCTGATGCCCACCACCAGCGCGGCGTTCACCGACGTCGATCGCGATGGTCGCCTCGATGTCTTCGTGGGCAATTGGTACGAGGCCTACGGTTACAGCTACCTCGGCGTGCAGGCGCGGCTCTTCCACGGGCTGGGCGGCGGCCAGTTCAGCGACGTCACCGCCGGGAGCAACCTGCTCACCGATGACAACGGCTTCGGCACCTTCACCAATCACCGGCCCGCGTACGGGGTGACCGCGTGCGACGTGGACGACGACGGCTCGCCCGAGCTGATGGTCAGCGCGTACGGCCGCCAGCCGAACCTGCTGTACCGCAACGACGGCGCAGGCCACTTCGCTGATCAGAGCGCGGCCTCGAACTTCGCGGCGGACTCGAACCTCGACTACCGCGACAACGAGAACTTCAAGTGCTGGTGCACGGTGAATCGCGCGAACGCGAACTGCGCGGGCGTGCCCAATCCTCAGATCGGCTGCGGGGCGAACCCCGCGAACATGTGGGGCGTGGGCACGGATGATCAGCCCTGGCGCAACGGCGGCAACACCTTCACCACCTGGTGCGGCGACGTCGACGGCGACGGGAAGAACGAGCTCTACAACGCCGAGATCCACCACTGGTGGGCCGGTGGCTCGAGCGATTCCTCGGAGCTGCTGAAGAACGTCTCCACCACGGGCAACGCGCGCTTCACGCGGCCGGGCAATGCGACCACCGGGCTCGTGTTCCCGCACCCGACCACCGACTGGAACGAAGGTGGACTGATGGCCGCGGGTGGAGATCTCGACAACGACGGCCGCCTCGATCTCGTGGTCGCCGCGAGCGACTACCCGGATCAGTTCGGGCTCGTGTTCCAGCAGAAGGCCGACGGCACGTTCACGAACCAGGCGACTCCGTGGGGCCTGGAGCACGAGTGCATGTCGGGCCTCGCCATCGCCGACTTCGATCGCGACGGAGATCTCGATGTGATCGCCGGTGCCAGCACCGCTCGTGATTGCGCGCGTCGCTGGTCGAAGAACGAAGTGCGCATGTACGAAAACCAGGGCAGCGGAGGTCACTGGATGCTGCTGCACCTCGAAGGCGACGGCACCACGGCGAATCGTTCGGCGGTCGGCGCGAAGGTCACCGTGAAGAGCGGCGGTCGCACCGTGACCCGCGAGGTGTCAGGCGGCTACGGGCATTTCGGCATGCAGAACGATCTGACGCTCCACGTGGGACTGGGTGGATGCGAGGGCGCGGACGAAGTGACGGTGCGCTGGCCTGATGCGCAGAACACCACGCAGACCTTCACGCGCGTGCCCGCTGATCAGTTCATGCGCCTGAAGCAGGGCGCGGCGACGCCTTTCCAGGTGAAGTAGCGGAGGTGCGCCCCTCACCCCGACCCTCTCCCCGCTGCGGCGCAGGGAGAGGGAGCACAGTTCAGGCGTCGTTGAGAGTCGCCGACGGCTCTTGCAGCGTGGTGACCAGCGTGCGCGCGTGCTCGACGTCCTTCGTCGCGTGCTGAGTGCGCTCCAGCAGCGTGCGGTAAAGACGATCGAGATCCTTCCGCTTGCCGTCTTCCTCGATGCGCTCTCCGCGCTGCTCGACGCTCTGGGTGATCACCGCGGTCGCCGTCGCCGCCCAGCCCTGGAAGAACGTGAAGAAGTTCTCGAGGTGAACGAAGCGGACGATCTTGTCGAGCAGGCTCTCGCCGCTGCCCTGCGGAGGCGCGCTGGGATCGATGATCTGCTCGGTCTCGGCGAGGCGATCGACCTTGAGGCCTCCGCCATCGACGAGCTCCGTCGCTTCCTTCACCACCTTCGATTGCTCATCGCGCGCGCGGCGCAGCTCCTTCGCCAGCTGGCTGCGGAGCTCGGCCTGCTGCTTCTTCGCCTCGGGCGTCTTGGGGAGCGCGTCGATCTGCACGCGCAGCGCGTTGATTCGCTTCTGTGATTCTTCGGAGCGACCCACGAGCCCATCGAGCTTCTGGCGCGTGCGTCGATCGAGCTTGCGGCCGCCACGCTCGTGGAACTCACGCAACGCCTCGGTGCGCGTGCTCAACCGCGAGTTCTTCCACTTCCGATCCAGCGTCTCGACGCGCTGGCTGATCTCAGTGCCGAGCTCGGCTCGCTCGATCTGCGCCGCCTCGACCACCTTCTTCTGCTCGGCGGGCTCGAGTTCCTTGAAGTTGTCGATGTCGAGGTCGACCTTCGGCTTCGCGCCCCAGAGCGCGTCGGGGCTGGCGGTCTTCGAGACATTGGCGCCGCGAGGAACGAGGTCCTTCTGAGCGGCCTTCGGGCCCCAGCTGGTGGAGGGCGCAGCGGAAAGGGCAGCAGCAGGTGCAGCAGGCGTGGTCTCGACCGGACGCGAGACCGACTGAACTTTGGGGGACGTCGAGCGCTCAATCTTCGGCATGGGGCGGCCATGGTATCAGGACATCCATGTCTGCACCCGTCGCGGTCATCCCCTCGCGCTACGCCGCCCAGCGCTTCCCCGGGAAGCCATTGGCCTTGATCAGCGGCAAGCCGATGGTGCAGCACGTGGTTCAGCGCTGCCTCGATGCGAACTGCTTTTCCCGGGTGGTGGTGGCCACCGACGACGAGCGAATCCGCGCGGCCGTACAGTCCTTCGGAGGCGAGGCCGTGATGACCTCCCCCACCTGCGCCTCGGGCACGGATCGAGTCGCTGAGGTCGCCGAGCAGCTGAGGCTCAGCGATCTGGAGGTCCTGATCAACGTGCAGGGCGACGAGCCCGCGGTGCATCCGAAGTCGCTTGAAACACTCGCGCAGGCTTTCGAGGACACCTCGGTGCAGATGGCCACGCTGGTGCGCACCCTCGAAGAATCAGAGCGGGGAAATCCCAACGTGGTGAAGGCGGTGCTCGACGAGGTGGGCAACGCGCTCTACTTCTCGCGCGCCGAGCTTCCCTTTCAGCGCGATCCCTCGGGACCGGTGCCGGATCGTTGGGCGCACGTGGGGCTCTATGGGTACCGCGTGACCGTGCTCCGCCGCCTCGCCACCCTGCCCCAGACGAAGCTGGAGAAAGCCGAGTCTCTGGAGCAGCTGCGCGCGCTCGGTCACGGCATTCGCATCAGCTGCAAGGTGACGCCTCACCACAGTCAGGCAGTCGATCGCCCCGAAGACGTGCCGCTGGCTGAAGCGGCGCTCGCGCGACTGGCGTGGTAGGGCAGTGCCCATGAGCACTCCATCGCTGACGCAGGCGCTCGGCCTCTTTTTCACGGCGCATCCGTGGCACGGCGTGACGCCCGGAGAGAAAGCCCCCGAGATCGTCACCAGCTACATCGAGATGGTCCCTACTGACGTCGTGAAATACGAGGTCGACAAGATGAGCGGCATCTTGAAGCTCGATCGCCCTCAGCGGTACTCGAACCAGACGCCGTGCCTCTACGGCTTCATCCCCCGCACCCTCTGCGACAAGCAGGTGGGCGAGCGTTGCATGCAGCGGCTGGGGCGCACCGGCATCACCGGTGATCAAGATCCGATCGACATCTGCGTGCTCACTGAGAAGCCGATTCAGCACGGCAACATTCTGGTGGAGGCGATTCCGATCGGCGGCCTGCGCATGATCGACGCCAACCAGGCGGACGACAAAATCATCGCGGTGCTCAAGGGCGACAACGTCTACGGCGGCTGGAAGGACCTGAAGGACGTGCCGGCGGCGCTCATCGATCGTCTGCGTCACTACTTCCTCACCTACAAGGCGATGCCCGACTCGCCGACGCCCCCGGTGGAGATCGCCGAGACGTACGATCGCGCCGAGGCGCAGGAGACGATCAAGAAGTCGTTCGAGGACTACAACGCGAAGTACGGCCAGCTCACCGCGCTCTTCGCTCCGAATCGCTGAATCAGTAGCGAGCAGGAACCGCGATGGAGAAGCGGGTCCGGCTGCGGCAACGGTTGAAACCTCTGCACACGGGCGCCATTCGATCCAGGAGCCCAGTGAGCACAAGTTGGCCGCTGAGCGGCGGCTCGCCGGGACCCGCGCGGAACTTATTGCAACAGGTTCCCGGGGCCTCCCAACGCGCGCCGCCGGTCTCGTCGAGGAACGCAACCGAGAACTCCTCCTGCACGTAGTCCCCGCTCGCGAACCGAAGCGGCGTGTCCTGTTCAGGCGTCAGCATCAGGTCCGCGCTCTCGAGCTGCAGAGGCCTGAGCGTCTCGGGAATCACGACCCGTATCGTGCGCTCGCCGTCGGAGAGGAGGACGTTCAGATCATCGTCAGCAACTCCTTCAGGACCCACGAAACGTTCTTCGAACTCACCCGGAGCGCAGTCGGCCTGGGCCCGATCCAGCCTCTGGCCACTTGCCAGCGTCGCGCTGAGCTGACCCAGGCCTCGGCAGTGGAAGTTCCCTCGAGCGCTCGGGGAGCTTAGGTCGTTCAGAAAGCCGACCATGCCAGTCACCCCCCTCGCAGTCTGCTCACCCTCGAACACCACCGAAAACGCGCCGAGCTCTTCGAGCCGGACGTCCGGATAGCAGCCGGTCAATGCGATGCAGAGCGCGAGCGCGGGACGCATGAGGTCTATTCCACCTTCGATTTCGGATCGCGTGCGGGATCATTCTGCGCCAACACGTCGCGTGACCAGTCGCGTG
>CBIHPJ010000605.1:0-5840 GCA_966211295.1 uncultured Myxococcales bacterium
TCAACCCCAGCGTCCACTCCCGGAGGCGGAGGGCCGCACGAGGCGGCCGCTCCAACCAACAGGATCACGGCGAGGTGTTTCAGAACGAGCCGCAAGCCGCCGCGGTGAAGTTCGTGTTGTGCACCTGGTTGATGGTGACGTCCATCGTCACTGCCGGCACCACGTCGCGCCAGACGTGGTCAGGGCCACCGCACTGGTTGTTGCCGTTCACGTCAGCGTAGTAGTCGACGTTATACGTCTGACCCTCGAGGAGGATGCCCGGGAAGAAGAAGTCGACGCCGCCGCCAGCATCGACGACGAGGCTCGAGGTGCCGACGATGCCGCCGTCCGAAACCTGGATGACGTGCATGCGGACCGTCTGGGTCGCGTGCGGCGTGTACATCGTGCCCGCGAAGGTGAGGTCGAAGAGCTGGCCCGCATCGAAGAGGCCCGCGTCAATGCCCGCGTCCAGCAGGCCCGCGTCGATACCGGCGTCGACGCCAGCGTCGATGCCAGCATCCAAGCCGGCGTCCGCGTCGCCGCCACCGGTGCCGCCGCCAGTCGTGCCGCCGCCGGTACCGCCGCCGGTCGTTCCGCCGCCGGTGCCGCCGCCAGACGCGCCGCCGCCGGTGCCACCACCAGCGCCGCCGCCGGTGTCGCCACCACCGCCGCCGGCCGAGCCAGCGTCAGGGAAGGGGCTGCCGGGCTTACAGACGCCGGACTCGCAGGTGTAGTCCTGTCCCGCGGCCTTGGCCTTCTCGGCGCAGTCGGCGAAGTCCACGCACTCCTGCGCGCAGCTCGACGAGTAGAGGTAGATGGGAACTGCGATCAGAGCCAGCGCTGCAACTTTGAGCGGATGTGCCTTCATTGTGTGTTGTCTCCCAGGAGAGATTGCGACCTGCCTTGTAGGACAGGGCGGGCGCGAATCCAAAAGAAGACGACATGAACCCGACACACACGTCCGTCAGCAGGCCCTGCGGGCGCCGCTCGGAACGGACGAGAACTTGCGCTTTGACGAGTGAGTTACGCGCTCTTGGGCTTGTAGAAGAGCGTCAACGAGTAGCAGTGAAACTCGTTGTCGCTCGACTGACGCACCACGCGGTCGACGATCTCGAGATCGCTGTTGCTCTTGAGCCAGCGCGAAACGTTCTCGCTCAGCTCTTCGCGTTCCTTCGCCTTCGTCGCCGAAAACACCTTGACGCCAGTGAACATGAGGGGCTTATCCCACGCAGGTAACTCACCCTTCAAGAGCGTCCATGCTGATCGACCTGCACGTCCACTCGTACCTGTCCCGTGATTGCCAGCTCGATCCGCGCGCCGTGCTGACCCGCGCCGAGTCCTTCGGCCTCGATGGAGTGGCCTTCACCGAGACCAACACCCAGGACGGCTGCGACGAGCTCTTCGACCTCCAGCGCACCACGAAGCTCAAGATCTTCGTCGGGTTGGAGCTGGCCACCGACAAGGGTCAGTACCTCTGTTTCTTCGAGAAGCCCGAGCGCGCGCCCGAGCCGGTGCAGATGTGGGGCAGCAATCGTGAGACCCCCTGGAAGGCGGAAGAGGCCCTCCCCAAGCTCAAGTCTCTGGGTGCGGCGATCGTGGCGGCTCGCCCCTACGACAAGGAGTACCCCACTCCTGCGCTCGATTACGTGAAGACGCTCAAGCTGCTCTCCGCGGTCGAGGTCTACAACCCCAAGGCACGTGCGGGCGCGAATGAGCTGGCGATCGAAGCGGCCACGGCGCTCCAGGTGCCCGGCGTGTCCGGCAGCGACGCGCGCGGCTCACTCGACGAGATCGGCTACGGCGCCACGTTGTTCACCAAGCCGATCGCCACTCAGGCAGAGCTGGTGAAGGCCCTGCAGGGCCGCGACTACTTCCCGGTGCAGATGGGAGAGCTCCCGCACCTGCAGCGCCCGGGCGATGCGCGTACCGCCGAGCTCAAGGCGAAGAAGAAGAAGAAGCGCCGCTGGCCCCGCTGAAAGCGCTCAGCCGGCCATCGATCAGCGTGGCCGTGCGAGCACCGTCGCCCCAGCGCCAGGTCTCCTTGCGCTGATTGTCGACCAGTTCGATCTTCTTCGACTCGGGGAAGCCCCAGGCCATCTCCAGCGCCTCGGCGGGCATCTCGGTCACCGCGTTCTTGGTGCGAATCGCTTCGCGCACGGGATCGGAGAAGGACTCGAGCCGCTTCGCCTGATCTTCGCGGGTGAGGTGGCGCTCGAGCTCGGCCATGAACTCCTGATCGCTGCGCAGGCCCGGCCTGAGCACCAGCACCGCGGCCGGCGCGTTCTTCGGCTGGCCGGGAAGATCGACGTAGACCCAGACCAGCGTGCGCGGCGTGTAGAGCACGCGCTCGGTCATCACCCAGGCCGAGGGAAACTCGACTTTCTCGATGCGCACCGGAGTGCCGGCGGGGAAGGTGCGCTCGGCGGGCCCGGGGTTGAGCGGCTTGCCGTTCGTTCCATCGAGCAAGCGAACGAGCTCGGGTGCAACCGGCGTGAGCAGCCGTTTGGTGGTGTCGCCGTAGAACGGCGTGAGGAACATCGAGACGCGCAGGAAACGGCGATCGCCGTTCAGGTTGCGTTCCAGCTCAGCGACCTGCGTGGGCGGAACGGCCACCTGCGCGGTCGCGCACGAGCACAGCGCGATCACCGCCACCGCCGCGGCGAGTTGCTTCACGTGGAAGATCCGCCGCCGCTGCCGCCCGAGGATCCAGACGATCCCGAGGACCCCGAGGATCCCGAGGACGACGTCGAGGGCGCCGAAGGAGCGCTGGTGGTGCTGGTGCTCGTGGAGGACGCACTCGAGCTGCTCGAGGGCGACGACGTGGTCGAGGAGTCAGCCTTTTTCGAGCTCGAGTACAGGTCCGAGTACCAGCCGCCTCCCTTCAGCTGAAAGCTGGTGCGGCTCATCATGCGGCTCAGCGCCTGCTCGTGACACTTGGGGCACTCGGTCGGCGACGGATCGCTCACCTTGTGCATCACCTCGAGCTCGTTCCCACACTTCTCGCAGCGGTATTCGTAGATCGGCACGGCGTTACCTCTTCTCCTTCGATTTCGAGTTGAGCCAGGGCTCGAGCAACCCGAGTTTGTCCAGTGCGCGCCGCAGGCTCTCGGCGTGGAGCGCGTGCTGGCGCGAGAGCAGATCGACGAGGGTCGGCACGCTGGTCGCGGCGTCCCTCACCTGATCGATGAGCCCGGTGAGTTCCTTCGTGAGCGACTCCTGGAAGCGCCGCTCGATGCCGAGATCCTCGAGGTATTTCCCGCGGAAGAGCAGGTCGAGGCGCAGCTTCAAGTTATCGGGTGCCAGCGCCTCGCGAGTGAACTTCTCGCGCACCTCATCGACCTGCTCGCCGATGCCCAGCGCGCCGATGAGCTTTTCGAGCTCGTCCACCTTGAGGCCGAACGCATGGGACGCACGGAAGAGCGAGCCCTTCTGATCGATCACGGCGGCGAGCACGCCGTCGCGTTCTTTCTTCTCGATCAGCTCGAACAGCTCGTGCGTCTCCAGCACGTCTTCCACGTCGCCGACACTCAGCTCGTCACCGCGCTTGGCCGCGTAACCTTGCTCGAGCGTGCGCAGCAGCGCGATGCGGTGCGGGACCTGGTCGATGAGCGTCACCATCGTCTCTTTGCCCTCGGGGCGGAAGAGCGACTCGAAGCTCGCGCGCGAGGGATCGACGGTGGTGAAGCGGCCGCGGGGCAAGGGGAGGTTGCGCTTGGTGAGGAACGACGCACCCGTGAGCGGCCGCTCGATCGGCGTGCGCTCGAACTCGCCGGCGCGGCGCTTGTGAGGAGCGATGCGCTCCTTCATCGACGGCGCGCGAGACTTCTTCTCTTTGGGCTCAGGTGCGGCGGAAGGCGTGATGAGGCTCCCGGGACCCGATCGAGTGGCGGTGAGCACCGGCACAGCCGCCGCCTCCTTCTTCACGATCTTTGGCTGCTGACCGCGCGTGGCCCGGCGAACTTCTTCGTAGTACCCGGTCTCTTCACGCTCAGCGGCGACGCTCGTCTTGGTGCCGAGGATGACGTCGACCACCGCGAACGGACCTAGCCGAGCGGTGGGCTCAGTATCGGCGAGCTCGCGAACGCGCTCGTCATCCGAGTCTTCGAGCAGCGCGAGGGCATCACGCACAAGCCCCGGAGACGCCGGAGCCTTTGCGCG
Source organism: uncultured Myxococcales bacterium (assembly GCA_966211295.1). Lineage (GTDB taxonomy): Bacteria > Myxococcota > Myxococcia > Myxococcales > Myxococcaceae > Archangium_A. Next base: position 4,138 of record CBIHPJ010000605.1, read on the forward strand.
TCGGCAATAGTCCGACACCGCCACGGCGACTGGCGTGGGGACGTCTTCCGGTGAACGTTTGCGCTGAAGCTCCATCATCGCGGTGTCCCAAATCGTGCCAAAGGGTGCTGCCGTGCGTATAAGCAGTCTTCTCAAGGAGTCAACGAGCGCAGCTGTCGATCACGGAGTCGATTCGAATGAGCGCCAATCCCGCACAGAGCCCTGACGAACCCAGCGTCGTCGGCGTGAAGGTGCGGCCTGTCTGGTCGGTGGTCCTTTACGCGCTGCTCGTGCTCGCGGCAGCCGTCGCCTTCTACACGCAGCGCACCCCGGGCATCGATCCGCTGGTCGCACGGGGCGCCCCGTGGATCTTCCTGGTCTTCGCCCTCGGCTTCTCGATCTACCGAATCGCGCTGGTGGCGGCCCGAAGGTATTCGCCGTTCAAGGCCTTCATTCAGATCTTCCTCTCGGCGCTCTTCTTCCTCCTGCTGCTGTTCCCCCGGGTGGAGACGCAGGCGGGAGTGCATCCCCTCCTGCAGCACCCCGACGATCGCGTGCGCGCGCAGGCCGCTGAGCTCGCGGGCTATCGCGGCGATCAGGCTGACGGAGCGGACCTGGTGAAGCTGCTCGACGACGCCTCGCCGCAGGTGCGTGGGGCGGCCCACGGCGCGCTCGTGAAGCTCAACGCCGGCGCCGATCTCGGCGACAATGCCGCCGCCTGGAGGAACCGCTTTCCATGACCGTGTCGGGCCCGCAGCGTGAAGAGCTGGAACGCATTCTCGATCGGTACATGGCTGAGCGCGGCCTCAAGTCGACGCGTCAGCGCAGCCTGATCATCGAGATCTTCTTCGCGATGCACGGTCACCTCTCGGTGGAAGAGGTCTGGGCCCGCGTGCGCCAGGACGATCCGCGCGTGTCGGTGGCCACCGTGTACCGCACCATGAAGTTGCTCGCGGAGAGCGGCCTCGCCCACGCGCGCAACTTCGGCGACGGCCAGACTCGCTACGAGCCTGCGGTCGGTCGCGAGCACCACGATCACCTCATCTGCACCCGCTGCGGCACGATCATCGAGTTCGAGAACGATCAGATCGAGCGCATGCAAGACGCCGTGGCGCGCAAGCACGGCTTCAAGGTGACCTCGCACAAGATGGAGCTCTACGGCCTGTGCAAGAGCTGCCAGAAGGCCGTCGAGCACAGCGCGTGATCGCGCAGCATCCCCCGAGGGGGATCTCTCGCCGGGCTGTTCTGCTCGCGGCAGTCGCTTCTGGGTGCACCAAGCGAAGCGACTCCGCGCTCGCCGATTTCCGCACCTTCATGAACGCGCTCCCCCGCGAGACCGCGGGCAAGGTGCCGTTCGAGCCGTGGAAGCTCGAGGGGAAGGTGGTCTTGGTCACCTTCATCGCGACCTGGTGCTTCCCGTGTCTCACCGAGCTCGTGGTGGTCAATCGCATGGAGCGCGATCACAAGGATCAGGGCTTCGCCAATGTGCTGGTGGGCATGGATCTCGAGGGCCGGTCGGTGCTCGAGCCGTTCGCCGAGGGTTACAAGCTCGAGGTGCCGCTGCTCGTCGGAGACGATCGCATTCGCTCGGGTGAGACGGTCTTCGGACGCATTCGCGAGCTGCCCAGCCGCATTCTCTTCGGGCGCAGCGGGGAGATCGTGGTCGGGTTCTCCGGGGTCGCGAAATACGAAGACCTCGAACGCCTGGTGGCATCCGAGGTCTC
>CBIHPJ010000606.1:0-5833 GCA_966211295.1 uncultured Myxococcales bacterium
CATGACCGGCGGCGGCAGCGGCGGCGGCGCGGCGACGGGCAGCTGCTCTCCGGGTTGCTCGGGTGGCCAGCTCTGCTGCCAGGTCTCGGGCCTCCTCGCGGTGCCCGAGTCTCAGCGCACGTACCAGTGCCTCACCCCAGTGGGCGGTCGTTGTCCGGCGCCCGATCTCGTGGTCGATCAATCGCGGTTGCTCAGCAGCCACATCGAGACACAGACCTTTGGAGCGAGCTCGTGCGCGCTCGGCGAAGGCTGCGTGGACTCCTCTGGAACGCGTCGCCTGCTGCGGTTCACGACGGTGACCAACAACCAGGGCGAGCTCGACATGTCGCTCGGTTCCCCGCAGGGCTCGGGGCTGTTCCGCTACGACACGTGCCACGGCCACTATCACTTCTCAGGCTACGCCTCGTATCGCCTGGTGGATGCGAATGGCGGGACCGTCGCGACGGGACGGAAGCAGTCGTTCTGTCTGGCCGACAGCTTCCGCTTCAGCGGCAACCAGCCTGCGACGTACGACTGTGACAACCAGGGCATCAGCGCGGGCTGGGGCGATACCTACGCGTCGGACATCGATTGCCAGTGGGGCGACATCACGAACGTGACGCCGGGTAACTACTTCCTCGAGGTGATCGTGAATCCGGATCACCTGCTGAACGAGAGCAACTACGGCAACAACACCGCGCGCGTTCCGGTCACGATTCCCTGACCTCTTCTCCCTCTCCCTGCGACAGCGGGGAGAGGGTCGGGGTGAGGGGCGGACTTCGCACTCATCAAGTCAGCGCAAGCAACTTGGTCGTCGTGTTCCAATTCCGAATCGTCATCAGCTTGTAGATCGGCATCGTGACGACCTTGGTCAGCTTGCTCTTCGCGGCAAGCTTGTCGAGGCGCGAGAAGTAGAGAACACCCGGGCCCGCCCAGACCTGATCAACACCTTCAGCGAGCGGGAGTTCTTTGATCGCCTTCGCCGCGGTGAGCGGCTCCTTCAAGAACATCACGTCGCATCGATACTCATCAGGCTTGCTCCCGAAGCCCTTCGGAGCCTTCGCGACGATCGTCTTCAGCTGCGAGTGCGCGCGCACCACGACGGTCGATTGATACGTGAACTCGGCTGAGAGCGCCTTCTCGAGCTTGGTCGCGATCTCCTTCGGATCGATCTTCGGCGAATCGAACAGCACGTTCCCGCTCGCGATGTACGTGACGACGTTGCCGAAGCCGAGCGTCTCGAAGCTCGCCTTGAGCGCAGTCATCTTGATGATGTTGTTGCCGCCCACGTTGATCCCGCGGAGCAGCGCGACGTATCGCTCGTCCTTCGCAGCCATGCGCGGAAGGTAGCTGATTTGACTCCCCCTCACCCCGACCCTGTCCTGAAGGGAGAGGGAGACCGTCAGATGTTGTAGGACGCGCGCATGACTCCGGCTCCCGTCGCACCGCCGCAGCCCGCGCCCGTGGGAATCCCTCTGCTCGCGGCGGCGATCGCGCTGCTCGGCCCGGTGATCGGCTTCGTCGTCTTCATCATGCAGGTCGGCGGTGCGCCGGAGTCTGAGTACGGCGATTCGTCGACCACCGCCGGGCTCGCGAGCGCGTGGAACGAAGGCGGCTGGCCGATGTACGCCGCGTTCGCCGCCTCGATGTTCCTCGCGTTCTTCTCCGCGCTCTTCGTGTTCTTCGCAGCTCGACGCTCGGCTGCACTCGCGATCGGGCTTCCGCTCTTCGCCGTCATCCCCGCGGCCATCGGCGGAGCGGGCACCAACTGGGGCCTCCAGGGCGCGATGACCGCCGTCGCGCATGTCTCACCGGCAGACCGCGTCACCATTCTCTGCGCGGCGTTGAAGGAAGCGCTCTGGACCACCACGTTCGGCGCCTCCCTCTCCGCGGGTGCGTGCGTCACTCTCGCCCTCGCGTTGATCATCGCGAGCCGCGCGCAGCAGAAGGACACGCATCGTCAGGCGCTCACGCTCGGTGGCCTGCTCTTCGGCGGCTTCAGCGCGCTCGCGATCGTCGGAGCGATCACCAGCCGCGCGGTGGGCGATGCGTACGGTCTGATCGCCTACGCCTCGCACAGCTTCATGATCGACGGGATGCTCGAGCTCGTCCTCGGGTTCCAGCGCTGGCAAGGCTTCACCGCCGGAGTCGCGCTCGCGCTCGGCATCGTCATCCTCGTCGCGACCGCGATGTTGAAAGCGCCTGCAGCGGGTCGCGGAGCCTTTCTCCTCGCCGCGATGTTCAGCGCACTTCTCCTCTTCGTCTCCGTGCGCTCGAAGGTCAGCGAGGCCTTCGTGGAAGCGGTCTCCGCGCCGAGCAACTTCGGCGGCGAGCGCTTCAAGTTCGACGCGCCCGAGGCGAGGGATGGCGCTGGAACCGACGTCGATGAAAGCTTCGACGCCGAGGCAGCCACGCGCCTCACCTCGAACTTGCGCGCCACGCGAGAGCTTCATGACGCCGCTGGAGACAAGCTCGAAGACGTGGCGCTGACGCTGCGGCCCGGTGTGAAGGCCGAGGGACTCGCGCTCGCCCTGCACGCCGTGGCGATGGAGCGGTTCCGCGCCGTCACGCTCCTCACAGATCCGACGAATCCGGCTCCATCTGTCCTGCCACCTCCGTTCAGCTTCGTGAGCATCATGTCGCACGGGTTGAAGGTGAAGCTCGCGTTCAGGGACGACTCGTGCGGCGAGGAATGCGAGCTCGCGACCCTGAACGCAGACGCCCTCGTCGTCGGGGCTGAAAACTGGCCGCTCGAGAAATCAGCGACCACGCAGCAAGACGGAGAGCCGCTCTATCTCGCCGTCGCGCCCATCGAGCCGAGTCAGCTCCTCGCAGCGATCGCCACCGCGTCGAAGCACCAGCGCTCACTCACGTTGCTCTTCGAGAGCAGCGTGTTCGACGGCGACGGTGACCTCGCGGGCCCCATTCCGCCTCCTCCCCCTCCTCCTCCACCGAAGAAGAAGAAGTGACCCTCATGCGAAATCTCCTCACTTTCCTCGCCCTGATCTCTCTTCCTGCTCTCGCCGAAGAGGGCATGTGGCTCTTCAACGAATTCCCCTCGGCGCAGGCGAAGAAGGACGTCGGCTTCGGACCGGATCAAGCGTGGCTCGATCGCGTGCGTCTGGGCAGCTTGCGACTCGCGAACGGCTGCAGCGCCTCCATCGTCTCGCCCGACGGATTGGTGATGACCAATCACCACTGCATCCGCGCGTGCCTCGAAGATCTCTCGAATAAGGAGCGCGATCTCCTCGCCACCGGCTTCGTCGCTCCCACGCAGGACAAGGAAGAGCGCTGTCCGAAGTTCGAAGGGAATCAGCTGCAGAAGATCACCGACGTCACCGAGTCGATCCTCGTGGCCACGAAGGATTTGAAGGGCGCCGACTTCCAGAAGGCGCTGAAGGCCGAGACCTCGAAGCTCGAGTCCGAGTGCAGCAAGGGCGACGCCACCAAGCGCTGCGACGTGGTCACGCTCTTCCACGGAGCGAAGTTCCACCTCTACGAGTACCGCCGCTTCCAGGATCTCCGCGTGGTCTTCGCGCCGGAATTCCAGATGGCTGCGTTCGGCGGAGATCCCGACAACTTCAACTTCCCCCGCTTCGGCTTCGACGCGGCCTTCCTCCGCCTCTACGTCGACGGCAAGCCGGTGAAGACGCCCGAGCACCTCAAGTGGGCGAAGAAGGGCGCGAAGGACGGCGACGTGGTGTTCGTCTCCGGTCACCCCGGCGGCACGGAGCGTGGACTCACCATCGCGCAGTACGAGTTTCTCCGCGACGTATCGCTCCCGTGGAACCTGATCTCGCTCGCTGAGCAGCGCGGCCGCCTCGACGAGTGGATGAAGCAATCTCCCGAGCGCGAGCGCGTGGCGAAGTCGAAGCTCCGCGCGATCGAGAACTCGCTCAAGGCGCTCAAGGGCCGGCGGGAAGCGTTGGTCGCTCCGGGTTTCCTCGAGGGCAAGCTCACCGCCGAGACCGCGCTGCGAGCCAGTGCACCTGAGCAGAGCAAGGGCGCGTGGAAGGCGATCGCCGAGGCGCTCCTCGTGCAGCGCACGCTCTTCGTCGACTTCGTGCTGCGCGAAGGCGCGCAGGGTTATCAGTCCGAGCTCTTCACGCACGCCCGCCGGCTCGCTCGCGCTCCCGTCGAATTGGCGAAGCCGAACGCGGAGCGACTGCGCGAGTACACCGATGCGCAATTGCCCGCGCTGCAGCAGGCACTGCTCGATCCCGCGCCGATTCCGCTCGAGTACGAGAAGGCGCGTCTCACCTGGTCGCTCACCAAGCTGCGCGAGATCTACGGAGCGGACGACGTCTTCGTGAAGAAGGTGCTCGCCGGTCAGTCACCTGAAGATCGCGCCGCGGCGCTCATCGACGGCACGAAGGTGATGGACCCCGCGTTCCGCAAGGAGCGCTACGAGTTCAAAGGAAAGATCGAAGAGAGCGATCCAATGATCGCGTTTGCGAAGCTGGTCGACACCGAGAGCCGCGCGGTACGCAAGCGCTGGGAAGACGAGGTCGACTCGGTGGTGAAGAAGAACATGGAGCTGATCGGCGAAGCGAAGCGCGCGCAGGGTCCGACCGGTGCTCCCGACGCGACGTTCACGCTGCGACTCTCGTACGGACGGATCAAGGGCGTGGGCTCTGCGCCCTCGATGACCACGGTGAAGGGACTCTTCGAGCGCGCTTCAGGCAAGGCGCCCTACGCGGTCACCGAGAAGTGGCTCTCGCAGAAGGCGAAGCTCAACGGCGCGACGCCGTACGACGTGGCGACCACCAACGACATCATCGGCGGCAACTCCGGCTCGCCGCTGGTGGACAAGAACGGCGACGTGGTCGGCCTGGTGTTCGACGGCAACCTGCCCTCTCTCGGAGGGAACTTCGGCTACGAACCCGTGAACAACCGCACCGTCGCGGTGCACGGCGATCTGATTCTGATGGCTCTGCAGCAGGTCTACGGCGCGGCGAACGTGGCGAAGGAGCTCACGGCGTCGAAGTGATCCGCAGCGTGCGGCTCACCGTGCTCTTGAACGACGTTCCCTTTTCGAACGCGGCATCGACGGAGCCATCACGGCTCCGAATGAGGTGCAGGTCGACCACGCAGCTGTCCTTCTTGTGGCCGGCCAGTGGTTGGAACGGCTGCAACGTGTAAGCGCCTGGGTCGCTCTCCAGCGGGACATCCACTGGCTTGATGCACGCGCCTCGCGCGGAGAGGAGGATCGGTTCGCGATCTCCGCTCACGTTCCACGTCACCGAGATGCTCTCGGAGCGGGTGAACGTCGAGTTCTCCGAAGGTGTCGCGAAGTCGAACGGCGCAGGCAACGTCACCTCGGAGTTCGGCGCGTCAGTCGAAGTGGGCCGCGAGAGCGAGACCTTCACCTTCGTTCCCGAGGCGTCCATGGGGAATGAAGCGTCGTACCAAATGGAGCCGAGCATCGAATGCCGCTCGAGCGTCCGAGTGGTCTGGCCCACCGTGGCAGTGAGCGAATCAGGCGCGACGAGATCGAGCGACGTGCGCGAGCGCTCAGAGGGGCGCAGCACCACTCGCACGTTCACCAGCCCATCTCCCGGGGCGTCGGCCTCGAGCGTGGCCTGCATCTGGGAGGTGTCATGCCCGCTCGACTGCATCGAGTCGCAAGCGACGAGCACGCCGCAACACACTGAAACGAAGAGCGCCCTCACATGCGCCTCCTGACTCCTCCGCACCGTTTGCGCGGGCAGACCGTCCAACTCCTAACGGCGAACCGGCACGGACGTTGAAAACATTTCGCTTGGAGGTCCCATGGCCACGAAAGCCGAGTTGTTCAGGGCGGAGTCGCAGCGCACCAAACACAAGCCCCCGCAGGCGAAGAAACACCCCAGGA
>CBIHPJ010000607.1:0-5806 GCA_966211295.1 uncultured Myxococcales bacterium
TTGAAGCCTGGCTACCTTCCCGCGCTCACGCCCGCCGACATCGATCCGCTCACCTGCCGCCCGAAGGATCGCGACATCTTCGGCACCATCGGCGCGCGCGCGCAGGAAGAGCTGATTCCGAAGCTGAAGGATCAAGCGGGCAACATCGTGCTCTCCAAGCTGCGCGTGGATCCCAACCTCGAGAGCACGAATCTCGCCATCGGTGGCTTCCGCATCGGCGAGACGGTGAGCGGAGCGAGCTCGCTCTTCGGCACCATCCTCGAGCACGTGGTGTGGGATCCGAAGGTCGACGGAGTGGGACTGGTGAATCACCCCGACGACACGCAGCTGGAGCGCCTGGTCGCGCTGCAGCCCACCATCGCCATCAGCACGGATCTGATCGGCAACGACTACAACAACGTGAATCTCTTCACCGACGGCGTGCCTGATCTCGCCGCCCTCACTCCGGTGGAGGATTTGCGCGCGTCACTGCGCGTGTTGCTCACGCAGCTCGATGCGACGGGGGCGGAAGTGTTCCTCGCCACCGGGCCCGACAACACCGTGCTCCCGATGTATCCGGAGAAGGTCGCGGCGCTGCGTGCTGCTGGCTTCTCCGAGGCAGAGGCGACCGGGTGGCTCGCCGCGCTCCGCGCGCGCATCGACGCGTACAACCAGGTGCTCCGCGAAGAAGTGGCGGCGTATCCGCGCGTGCACCTCGTCGATCTGCACGCGAAGGTCGCCGTCATTCTCGCGCAGGGAGTTGAGTTGCGAGATGGCAACAAGCTGTTGCCTTCTCCGTTCGGCGGGCTGCTCTCGCTCGACACCATGCACTTCTCAGACACCGGCTACGCGGTGCTCGCGAACGTCTTCCTGGAGGAGATCAACGCCGCGCTCGGCACCGAGGTGCCCCTGGTGGACCTCGCGCCGATCAACGCCACTGACGCGTACTCCGTCGAGGCGCTGCGGGCCGCGGGCATCAGCTGCGCGGGCAGTCCGAACTGATCAGGGACAGCCTGGGTTCCCGTTCGAGGTCGCGGCAGGTGAGCGGTTCGAGGTTCCGCCGAGGCTACAGGTGGTGCCGTTGATCCGAATTCTTCCCACGCCCGCTCCACCTCCCCCTGCGCCGTCATTCTGACCGGTGGGAGAGCCTGGCTGGGCTCCGGCCGTTCGGGTCGCGCCCGCGCCACCGGGCCCACCGTTGTTTTGTGCCGAGCCGCCGGTGGCCGCCGTCGTGGAGTTGATTGACCCGGGCGACCCGTTGCCGCCCGCCGCGCCGTCTTCGCCCCCGCCGCCACCGCCGCCGTTCGCCGTCACCCACGAGCCGTTGTCGAGCAGCACAGAGAAAGCCTCGAGGAGAATCGCGCCTCCGCTGCCGCCTCCGCCGCCGCTGGTGTCGGTCCCCGTTGCGCCGGCACCACCCTGACCGGGGGCGGTGACGATGCCCGTGCTGCTCACCGTCAACGAGCCGCTCGCGGCAATCTGAATGGCCCCGCCACCTGCGCCGGCGCTGCCGGCCGAGCCGCTCCCATTGCCGCCATTGCAGCCGCTGCGCAGAGGAATCAGCGTCGGCGTGCCGTTCACGCCGCCGTCCGCGCCAGCTCCGCCTGCCTCACGAATGCCTCCGGCGCCGCCGAAGGTGCCGAAACCACCGCCGCCACCGCCACCACGGGGCGAGGCCCCCGCGCCATTGCCACCGTTTCCGCACGCGGTGGGCGCCGGATTGCCCATGTTGTTCGCGCGAATGGTGCCGTCGATCTGAACGTTCCCGGTGACGGCGAAGATCACGGGCCGGGTGCCGGTGATGGTGAGGGTGTGCGTCGCGTTGACCGCGAAGCTCGGCACCCTGATCAACACAGTGGACTCACCGCCCTGAGTGATCAGCGTGAACGCCGGCATCGTGACGCACGCGCCGCTGGTGATCGAAGGCGTGCCAGAGGTGCTGAGCGTGGTGGCGCAGGAGACGGTGAACCCAGTGGTGCCTCCGTCCGCGGGGAGCTGGCCCTCGGTGAAGTTGCTCGGCGTGTACGGGAAGAGCGTCACCGGATTCGCGTTGCAGGCCGCGGTGCCGTCGCAGGTGCCGGCGCCGGTGCCCGCGTCACACGTCTGACCCGTGCGCGGCGCGTAGAGGCAGTTGCCTCCCGTGTCGCAGCTGGTGCTCGCGTTCTGGCACTGGTTGGGTGCGGCGCATTGCACCTGCGTCCCCGCGCAGCCACCGTCGCCCGCGCAGCTGTCGCCGATCGTGCAGTTGTTGTTGTCGTTGCAGGTGACCGTGCCCGCCGCGACCGCGGTGTACGCGCACGTTCCCGCGGGTTCCTGACAGGTCCCCGCCATCTGGAAGCACGAGTTGGGCGGACTCATGCAGGTCTTCTGCGTGCCAGCGCACGTGCCATTGCTGCAGGTGTCGTTGTCGGTGCAGCCAAGCGAGTCGTTACAGCTCCCCGCCATCTGCGTGTACAGGCAGGTCGCTCCGCCATCAGCGACGCAGGTTCCGGTCATCGCCCAGCACTGCGCCGCGGGAGGCGTGCTGCACGCGAAGTCGCCGACCTTCTGGCACAGGCCCGCGCCACCATCCGGGTTCACCACGCAGCGATCTCCGGTCGTGCACGCGTTGTTGTCGCTGCAGATCTGATTCACCGGACAATCGGGATCCGCGCAGTCGACGAGTCCGTTGTTGTTGTTGTCCATGCCGTCGTTGCAGACCGACTCGGTCAGCGCGACGCAGAAGTTGCCCATGCAGGTGCCACCGCCGCTGCAGCCCATCGTGCTGCAGCTGTTGGCCTGGCAGTCAGTCTGGTTGTCGCAGTTGTTGTCGATGCCGTCGTTGCACGACTCCGCAGCACCCGGATGAATCAAAGGGTCGGTGTCGTCGCAATCATCAGGGAGCGGGAAGCCGTCCATGTCCATGTCGACACCTGCGTCGAGACCGCCGTCCACGCCTGCGTCCGTGCCGCCGTCATTTCCTCCGTCGTTTCCTCCGTCAGTCCCGCCGTCATTGTTCGCCGCGGGACGCAGCGTCAGAGTCACCGTGCTCGGAGGATTGGTGAAGTTGCCATCCTTCTTCTCGCTCTCTTCACCCGGCGCGCGCGTGGTGCACGCTTCATCGGAGTAGCCGAGTGCCTGCACCGTCACCGGCTGCGTCATTCCATCTGCCGTCACGCCCACGTTGAGCGGTGACGATTTGCCCGCGAGGGGAATCGCCTTGGTCTCGCGCGAGAGCACTCCGTCGGTCGCGGTCACCTTCACGCAGCGACTGATCAGTCCCGCCTCGAGGAGCACTTCGACCTTCAGTGCGCCCGAGGCAGGATTCGCTGAACAACCGACGACGACCGAGGCGAGAGACAGGAGCGCAACCCGGAGCGCGAAGTTCGCGCGTCCGGCACCACCGAGAGCGGGGGACATGGGCAGTGACGAGTGTCCCATTCTCCGAGCGCATTGCGAACTTCGTCCAAGACGTTCCCTACATGTCGGACAGGGTTAGCGCAGACGGACTTTCACCTCGCGTGCGAGCAGCGGTGCGACGTCCTCGTCACTCAGCCCCAGCTCGCGGAGATCCGCCTCACGAAGCGACGGCAACGCAGCGAGTCCACGCATCGAAGCAGCGCTCACCTTCGTCTTCACCAAGCCGACCGAGCGGAGTGAACGCGGCAACAGCGGCACCGCTCCGTCATCAAGCTGCGTGCCCGCGAGGAAGAGCGACTCGAGCTCCAACTTCGAGAGCGCGCGCACGCCTTCGTTGGTCACCTGGCAGAGCCCCAAATCGAGCGAGCTCAACGCACGCGCACCGCTGAGCGACCTCAGTCCCGCATCGGTCACCCGCGTCTTTCCGAGATCGAGCCGCTTCAGCTGCGAGAGTCCACTCAACGCCTCGAGCCCATCGTCTCCGACGCGCGTGAAGTTGAGTTTCAAGAGCGTGAGCCGCGGGGCGTGCGCAGCGAGCCACTTCGACTCCGCGTCGCCGAGCTCGAGCCGGCTCAAGTCGAGCACCTCGAGTCCCGCCACGTTCGGCAAGGACTCCAGCTCCTTCGCCTTCAGGCGCGTGTTCCCCAGCCGCAGCACGGTGAGCGAGGTGAGAGGCGCCAGCGTGCCGAGGTGAGCGTCGTCGAGCGCAGCGGCTCCGAGATCGAGCGCGTTCAACTGGGTGAACTTCGCGATGGTGGAGAGCGAAGACGTGCTGATCAACGAGTCTTCGAGATCGAGCGCGCGCAACGAAGTGAGCTTCTCGAGCGATCGCACGCCCTCGTCGTCCACGTTCGTCTTCGCGAGCGCGAGCTGCCGCACCGAAGGCAAGGCGCCAATCACGCTCGCAGTGCCGTTGGAGATGTTGGTGCCGCTCAGGTCCAGCACCTCCAGATGCTCCAGCTTCGCGAGCCGCGCGCCGGTCACGTCGCTCACCTTCGTATTCGCGAGCAGCAACGCCACCAGCTGCGTGGCTGACTCCAGGCCTTGCAGTCCCGAGTCGGTGATCGCGGTGTCGCTCAAGTCGAGCGTGGTGAGGTGCGCGAGCTTGCGGAGGTGATGCAGCCCCTCATCGCTGGTGGCGGTGCTCGCCAACGACAACAGCTCGAGCTCTTCGAAGCCCTCCAGCACCTGCAGCGACGCGTCGTCCAGCTCGGTTCCGCTCAGATCGAGCACGCGCAATCGAGTGAGCGGCGCCAGCGAAGCGACTCCTTTCGGAGTGAGGCGCGTCTCCGAGAGCTCCAGTCTCTGAATCGATCCCCGAGTGGCGAGCGCCGCGGCGCCTTCGTCTCCGACGCGCGTCTTCGACAACGCGAGCTCGGTGAGCTGCGGCCAGGCAGAGAGCGTGCGTGCCGCCGAATCTCCGAGCGAAGTCTGGCGCGCTTCGAGGAAACGAAGCGGCTTCAGTCCTTCGAGACCCTGCAGCTGCGCTCCGTCGAGCGTGAGCGCCTGCAAACCCGCGCACGTGGAGAGCGCCTCGAGCGCGCTTCGATCGAGGGTGGTGAAGGAGAGATCGATCCACACCAGCGAAGAGAGCGTGCAGAGCTGCTTCAACGACGCCACCTGCGGAGTGCCGCGCAGCGAGAGTCCTGGCACCTGCTTTCCCGCGAGCGCGCGAGCGAGCCGGCCGAGATCGAGCTGCGGATCGATCGGCTGCAGAAACCACAGGCCTTCACGCGGGGGCGCGACGTCTCCGAAGCGGCCGAGTCTTCGCGACTGTCCACTCTGCGAGCGGATCATCACGTCGAGCTCGGGCATCGGCTCGGTGATCGGAGGAGGCGTGGTCCTGCACGCCGCGAGCAACGCGATGCAGATCAGCCAGCGCGCGCGGTGAGCGGCCACGGCACGAACACTACTTCCTTGAAGCCAGCGGTGATCAGCAACGCCTTGAGCTGTCGCTCCGCGGAAGCGCGCGCCTTCGACTGCAGCGCCGCGTCTGATTCCACCTCACGCTGGAACGCGTCCTTCGCGAGCTCGAACAACTTCGCCGTCTGCGTGGAGTCGAGGTTGCTGTCGATCACCTCGGTGTCTTCAGGACGCAGCGACACCTGGGCTTTCAGCGGCGGCAACGCGAGCTCGATGCGCGAACCCGAGACGCGCACCTGCTCCACGCTGAGCTTGCTCAGGTCGAGACCGAGGCTCACGTCGGCGAAGACGAGCGCGCGTCCCGCCTTCGCGTTCACCGATTGCTTCACCCAATTCACCACGTCGCCCCAGACGCTCGCCGCGGGTCCAGGCTCGGGCGCGAAGGACACTCGCTTGTAGAGCCGCACCTGCAGTGTCTCGAGTCGAGCGACCTCGCGGACCTGCTCCACGAGCGCTGGAGGGTCCGGAACGACCGCAGGTTTCTCCCTCAGGATCGAGAACGCCA
>CBIHPJ010000608.1:0-5792 GCA_966211295.1 uncultured Myxococcales bacterium
GTGCTCTTGCTGCCGCCAGTGCTCTTGCCGCCGCCCTTGCGCGTGGTGGAGGTGGCTTTGCCAGTCGACTTACCGCCACCGGTGCGGACCGTGCTGCTGCGATTCGAGACGCGCGTCATGAGTTCCTCGGAGAGCTTCGGGGTCTGAGGACCCTATTCCAAAGCGCTACGCTGCCGCCAATGATCGTCCTCACTCTCTTGCTCGCGGCGGCCCCTGTGAATCTCGATGCACTCGAAGACCCGAAGCCTGCTGTTCGCTACGCCGCTTCCCGCAAGCTGACTGAGCAGGGACCGAGTGTGGTGCCGGCGCTGATCAAGGCGCTCGACAGTCCGAAGCCGTTGCTGCGCGAGATGTCGGCGCACGCGCTGGCGGGCTTTGGACAAGGTGAGGATCCGTCGCCCGCGTTTCCGGCGATCTCGAAGTTAGGTCAGCTGCTCGCGAGTGATTCGGTGGCGCCGGTGCGGAAGAGCGCGGCTCGTGCGCTCGGGTTGATCGCGCGTGAAGCTCCCGCCGCGGAGAAGAAGAAGGTGGCGGTGGAGTTGGCGAAGGGTCTCAAGGATTCGGATCCCGATACCCGGAGCTCGGTGGCGATGGCGTTGGCGGCGCTCGATCCGACTTCAGCTGATGCAGCGGCGGAGCTCGGCGCGGCGATGCAGCGTCCTGAGCCCGAGGGATCGAATCTTCACCAGGAGGCGTGCTTCCGACTCGAGGTGATGGGCGCGGCGGCGAAGCGCGGAGTGCCGGGCCTCGTTCACTTGATGAAGTCTTCGGATCCGGATCTGCGCGCTTCGGCGATCGATGCGCTGAAGAAACTTTCTTCGACGGTTCCCGAGGCGAAGGCGGCGCTGAAGTAGCCCCTCACCCCGACCCTCTCCCCGCGTTCGCAGGGAGCGGGAGGCAGGTGACGAGTGCTGACAACAGTGCCGTGCCGGTGAGCTGGTGCGCGAGGCCGAGCCACAACAGCGCGCCCTGGTGCGTGGAGAAGAGGATGGTGATCACTCCGAGCGTGACTTGCGCGCAGACGAGCGCGAGCACGAGGTGGCGCTGCCACGTGAGTGACTTGCGCGTCGCCCACCACCAGGCCGCGACCGCGAGGGCGAGCGAGTAGCCGAGCGTGCGGTGAATGAAGTGCACCGAGAGCGGGTGCTGCCACGGCAGCTCGCTCCACACCGCGCTGGGGAACCACAGGCCGTTGATCGTCGGCCACGTGGGCGCCATCAGCACGGCCTTCAGGCCCGCCATGAACGCGCCCCAGGTGAGCTGTACGCAGAGCAGTGCGAGGAGGATCCAGCTGCCTTTGCGCAGACGCTGATCAACCAGCGGTGAGGGCGCGAGGATCTGAACCGCCGTCCACATCAGCGCGCTCAGCAGGAAGAGCGCGAGCATGAAGTGCGCGGCGAGCCGGAGATGGCTCACGTACACGAGATCCTGCAGGCCGCTCGCGACCATGAACCAGCCGAGCAGTCCCTGCCCTCCGCCGAGCACGAAGAGGCCGAGCATCCTGCGCTCGAGTCCCTTCAGCTGACCGCGGCGCCAGAACACCAGCGCGGGGATGCCGAAGAAGAAGCCGAGCAGCCGGCCCCACAGGCGATGGAACCATTCCCAGAAGTAGATGAAGCGGAACTCTTCGAGGGTGAGGTGGGACTTGAGTTGGATGTACTGCGGGATCTGTTGGTAGCGCGCGAACGCTTCGGCCCAGCCGGCGTCGTCGTGCGGAGGAATCACTCCGAGCAGCGGCTTCCACTCGGTGATCGAGAGTCCTGAGTCGGTGAGGCGGGTGATACCTCCGAGGCCGACCTGCACGAAGACCGCGGCGGAGACGAGCAGCAGCCACCAGCCGACGGCGCGGGGAATGGGACTCGGGGAAGACATCGGGGCCCTTCTTCCCCAGTTTTCGGGAGACGTCCACGCTGGTCCGACCAGTGTCGGGAAGTTGTTCTGATGACTCCCCCTCCCCCCGACCCTATTCCTCGGGGAGAGGGAGGCAGATTGATCTTCGCCACCTCTCGGTGTTAGCAACTGGTCGGACCAGTTATGACGACCCCTCGCCGCAACGTCGCTGAGAAGATCGCCCGCACGCTCCGCGCGTCGATCGTGAAGGGGAAGCTGCAGCCCGGCGAAGCGCTGCCCTCGGAGCGCATGCTCGCCCAGAAGTACGACGTGAATCGCTCGAGCGTGCGCGAGGCGATGAAGCGCCTCGAGGGTTGGGGCCTGGTCACCATTCGCCACGGCGGTGCGACGCGCGTGGCCAACGAACTACTCGATAGCGGGATGTCGCTCCTGCCCGAGCTCTTGGAAGCAGGGGGGGAGCTCGGGCTGGGAGTGCTTCACGATCTTCACGAGCTGCGAGGTCTGCTGCTCGGTTGGTCGGCGGAGCAGGCGGCCCTCAAGGCGGATGCTGCCTCGGTGGCACGCCTCGAGGCGCTCGCTCGCTCCCTCTCGGAACCGCGACAGAAGGCCACCGCGCTGCAGGCGCTCGACTACGACTTCTTCGAGCAGCTGGTGCTGATCTCCGGAAATCAGCTCCTCGCGGTCTTCTCGAAGGTGGTGCGCGACATCTACTTCCGCGCGCCCGAGCGATTCCTTCCGCTCTATCGCTCCGATGTCTTCGATCCCGGTCATCACCGCCGCGCGGTCGCCGCGATTCGGGCGAAGGACGGCAAAGCCGCCGGCGATGCGATGCGGGCGCACGCAGCTTCAGCGATGTCATTGCTCAGAAAGGGTCAGGCATGAACGCTCCACTCTTCTCCTCCGAGCGGCCCGACAACGCGCTCCGCTTCGCGGGCCAGCGCGGCCACGTGGAGAGCTACTTCCTCCGCGCCAATCACCCCACTCGTCCGCTCGCGATCTGGCTCAAGGCCACCGTGCTCGCGCCCCTCGACGGCCCCGCACTCGCCGAGAGCTGGTTCATCTGGTTCGACGGAGAGCGCGGCCGCACGCTCGCGCACAAGCAGACCAAGCCGTTCGAGCAAGCCTCGTTCCTCGGTGACGGAGCGAGCGCCCTCGAGGTGAACGCGCCCGGAATGCAGTTCGATCTCCGCGCCGCGGGCAGCGCGAAAGGCACCGTGCCCGCGAAGGAAGGCACTGCGCGCTTCGAGCTCGCCTGGAAGCAAGACGAGTCGCCGATCGGTCAGCGGCTCTCGATCCTCCCGTGGAAGTTGCTGCGCACCGGGCCCTTCCCCAAGTCGAAGCTGCTCACGCCGCTGCCCTCGCTTCGCTTCTCCGGCACCGTAGAGCTGCCGTGGGGCACGGAGACGCTGGAGGACTGGCCCGGCATGCAGGGCCACAACTGGGGCAAGGAGCACACCTTCGAGTACGCGTGGGGTCAGTGCCTCTTCCCCGAGGACGACGCGATGATGGAGGGCTTTTCCGCGCGCGTGAGAGTGGCGGGCACGACCACGCCGCGACTCTCGGCGCTCGTGGTGCGCAAGGGCGGACGCACGTTCGCGTTCGACGCGCTCTTCGATGCGTGGCGGCAGAAGGCTTCCGTCTCCGCGGATAGCTGGGTGCTCTCGCTCCGAGGCGCTGACGGTGAGGCGACGCTCGAGATGGACGCGTCGGATCGCGCGACGAAGCCGATGGTGTGTCTCGGTTACGACAACCCGAATGGCGAGCGCTCGTACTGCTTCAACAGCAAGCTCGCGGCAGTGAAGTTGGTGGTGCGCCCGAGCGATGGTGCGTCGTTCACCTTGAAGAGCGCGCATGGCGGAGCGCTCGAACTGCTTCGCCGCGAACCCGATCCCCGTTTCCCTGACGTCGTCTGATTCGAAAGAGGAGCACACCATGCCCATCGCTTTCGTCGAAACCATGCGCGGCTTCGTCACCCCGAAGTCGGGTCCTTCGTATGCCGTCGATTTTCACGTGCGCGCTTCAGGAGGCGCGGGTGGTCACTTCACGCTGAACGGCGTGGTGCACGCGGGTCCGTGGATCGACGAGACCACGTGCGAGGGCACGCTCGACATGTCCGTGCTCCCGCCGCGGCTCGCGTACGACGTGCACTTCAAGACCGCGGACGGGAAGCAGCTGAGGCTGCACGGAGCGAAGCATCCGAGTCCGTTCTCGCCGGTGAGCTCGATGACCGTGCTGCCGATCATGCTGAGCGACGAGCTCGGAACGATCCACGGCGAGGGGACGATGACGTTCGATCTCACCGAGCTGCCCGAGTTCCTCGCGTCGTGGCTCCCGCGGCCGTCGAGGGCGCATCGTCAGCTCGAGGCGCGCAGGCTGGCGGTGGCGCGGATGCAGCTCGTCAGCGAATCATGAACCTGCCTCGGGGAGAGGCTTACCGAAAATGCTCACCCAGTCCGAACGTTCACAACTCGAGCTCCTCGCAACCACCGCACTGCCTGCGGGAAGACTCCTCCCCGGAGCAAACGCCAACACGATCCATCGTCTCGAGACATTCCTCGGTGAGCTCCCGCCCGCCTTTCTCGCCGGCTACCGCAGACTCCTGCTCACGCTCGACGCGCAGTCACTGATTCAAACGCGCACCCGCTTCGCGAAGCTCCCTTTCGGACGCCGCGTCGAAGTCCTCGAGAAACTCGAGAACGGAGAGACCACTCGCCTCCTCCTCCGCGGACTGCTCGCGCCGCTGAAGCTCGCGCACTTCGATGATCCGTCCGTCTACAAGGCGCTGGGCTGCCGCTACGGAGTGGATCCCCCGGTGGGCCGCGAGCGCGCGCGATGGCACGAGCAAATCCTCGATGCTTCGACGCTCAGTGATGGCGAGTCTCTCGAGTGCGACGTGGTGGTGGTGGGCACTGGAGCAGGCGGTGCTCCGATGGCGAAGGCCCTCGCGCAACGCGGCCACGCAGTGCTGCTGATCGAAGAAGGCGAACACTTCACCCGCAACGACTTCAACGGCCGCGCAGTGCCGATGATGAAGAAGATGTACCGCCAGGGCGGCGCCACGGTCGCGTTCGGCAACACGGCCATCCCGGTGCCGATCGGCCGCGGAGTCGGTGGCACCACGCTGATCAACTCAGGCACGTGCTTCCGCTTGCCGCGTGAAGTGCTCGCCTCGTGGCGTGCGGATGGATTGAGTGCCTTCACCGAAGACTCGCTCGATCCGTTCTACGAAGAAGTGGAAGACGTGCTCGGCGTGGCGCCCTCCTCCGCCGCCGCGCTCGGTGCTCCCGCGAAGATCATCGCGCGTGGTTGTGATGCGCTCGGCTATTCGCACCACCCGCTCCTGCGGAATGCTCCGGGCTGTGATGGCCAGGGACTGTGCTGCTTCGGCTGTCCCACTGAGGCGAAGCGCAGCACCAACGTCTCGTATGTCCCGCTCGCTCTCGAGAAGGGCGCGCAGCTGATCACGGGACTTCGCGTCGAGCGCGTGCTCACTGAGCGCGACGCTGCGGTCGGAGTGACCGGCGTCACCACGAACGGCGGCAAGCAGCTCACCGTGAAGGCGAAGGTCGTAGTGCTCGCGTGCGGCACGCTCAACACGCCTGCACTGCTCGAGCGGAGCGGACTCTGCGCGACCTCAGGCCAGCTCGGGCGCAATCTCTCGATTCATCCCGCGTCGGGCGCGCTCGGCGTGTTCGATGAAGAGGTGCACGCGGCTCGCACCGTGCCGCAGGGCTACGCGATCGATGAGTTCAAGAATGAAGGGCTCTACTTCGAAGGCGCGCAGGTGCCGCTCGATCTCACCGCCGCGTCGGTGAGCGGATCAGGTCCCTCGTTCGTGTCGTTGATGGAGCAGTTCAATCACTCGTTCAACTTCGGCTTCATGGTGAAGGACACCTCGCGCGGTCGTGTCTTCGGCGGCGCGAATGGTGAGCCTTCGCTGC
>CBIHPJ010000609.1:0-5773 GCA_966211295.1 uncultured Myxococcales bacterium
ACGTACAGCAGCACGCCCGTGTCTTCGCGCGTCTCGTGAAGCTTGAGCTTCTCGTAGACCTGCCGCGCACGCTGCGTCGGATCCGACGTCGGGCACTTCACCTCGAGATGGACTCGCACTTCGCCGCGGTTCTCCCGCTCTGCGTTCGCGATGGCCCTGACCACTCGTTGCTCGTCATCCAGCGACAACTGCTGCACTGCACTCAAGGAGAACCCTTCCTGCTGCGGAACTGCGTCGGCGTTAGCCCCGTGAACTTACGAAACGCGGCGCTGAAGTGTTGCGGAGTCGAGAAGCCCGCGTCGAAGGAGATGGCGGTGATCGCCTGATTGCTCTCGAGCAGCGATTGCTGCGCCGCCCGGAGCCGATGGGTGAGCTGCTCTTTCTGAAAGCTGGTGCCGAGCGCCTCGAGTCTCCGCTGCAACGTGCGTGGCGAGAGCGAGAGCTGCCTGGCGACTGCCGCGACTTCGCTCCTCGGTCCGAGCGCGGTGAAGACTGCGCGCAGTTGTCCAACCAGAGGCGAGACACCCGAGAGAGACGCGCGACGTTCGCTGATTCGTTCCCCCACCGACGGCTCGACCTGCAGCCACTCGAGCGCGGGGCCGACCTCGGTGAATGCCTGCGTGGGGTAGGGCGAATCGAGCACCGCGTAGAAGCCCGCGACCACCGCGCCCACCAGACCCGCGGGACGCACCAGGGCGAGCTTCGTCACGCGCTTCGAGAGCGCCTCGCGATGCTGCTTCACGTAACGCTGCAGCACCTCGAACGCGGCGGGATCCACTTCCTCCACGAGCGACGCGTCGACGAGGGAACGATGTGGCTGCGCTCTGGGGCTCAACTCCACCAGCAGCGCCGCGCACAGCTTCTCGAGGTCCGCCGCGCCTGGCCGCCCCCACAACGAGAACCCGTACAAGGTGGGGGACGCGCACCAATAAAAGAAGGAGTCACCAGGCCAGAAGCACCCGGTGGGCGCCTCCATGAAGCGGGCGAGGCTGGGGGCAGGCTCGAGCCGCACGGGGGAATCGTTTCCAAGGAGACACACACCGTCAAGCTGGGGATTGAGCGCGGGCGCAATCGGCTTGCGCAGTGATGAAACGCTTGCACCGTTTTCTCCCACTCCCAGCGGGAGAGGGTCGGGGTGAGGGCACGTCAACTCGCAGGATCACGCTTTGCAAAACAGTCGCGAATGATCCGTCGCGTACTGATGACTTCGGATGCCGTCACGGGAGTCTGGCCGTACACGCTGGAGCTCTCGAAGGCGCTCGGTGAACACGGCGTCGAGGTGCTGCTCGCGGTGATGGGGCCGGCGCCCTCGCTCGAGCGCCGAAAGCAGGCCTCGCAGATCCCCAATCTGAAGATCGAGCACAAGCCGCTCGCTCTCGAGTGGATGGACAACCCGTGGGTCGACATTCGATCGGCGGGCGACTGGCTCCTCTACCTCGAGGCGAAGTGGAAGCCCGAGATCGTGCACCTCAACAGCTACTCGCTCGCGGTGCGTGACTTCGCGGCGCCGCGGTTGGTGACGGCGCACTCTTGCGCGTGTTCGTGGCACGAGGCGGTGCGTGGCACTCCGGCGCCGGCGAAGTGGACGACCTATCGCCGCCGGGTGAGCGAGGGCCTGGCCTCGGCGGACTCGGTGATCGCGAGCACGAACTGGATGTTGAGCGCGCTCGAGCGGCACCACGGGAAGTCGCTGCACACCGAGGTGATTCCCATCGCGCGTTCGGCCGACGGCTTCGACGCCACGCGTACGAAGGATCCGATCGTCTTCGCCACGGGCCGCGTGTGGGACGAGTCGAAGAACCTGCTGATGCTCGATCGCGCGTCCGAGGCGCTGGAATGGCCGCTGATGATCGCCGGGGGTGTCGACGCGCCGAAGAAGCCGGCCAACACCTTCAAGAACGCAGGTCTGCTCGGAGAGCTGCCGCCCGCGGCGATCGCCGATTGGTACGCGCGCGCCGGAATCTTCGCGCACCCCGCGAAGTACGAGCCGTTCGGACTTTCGGTGCTCGAGGCCGCGCTCTCGGGTTGTGCCCTGGTGCTCGCTGATCTGCCTCCGCTCCGCGAGCAGTGGGAAGACGCGGCGATCTACGTGGATCCGAAGGACACCGGGCTGTGGACCTCGACGCTCAACAAGCTGATTGGAGATCCCGCTCGGCGCGCTGAGTATTCGAAGCGGGCCCTCGCGCGTTCGCGTGGCTTCGCGCCGAGGAACCAGGCGACGGACTACCTCACCGCGTACGAGATGTTGCTCGAGCGCACTGGGACGCCGTCTCCGTTGCGAGCTTCGTGAGAAGGGAGAAGGGGTCACTCGCCTCGCAGCCACCCGAGGAACTTGCCGAACGCCGAACGCGACTCCTCTTTCTCAGGGGCCGGAGGCGTTCCGCGATCCCTCATGCAGTCCAGGCACTCGAGGCCGGTGAGCGTGGCCTGACCTTCGCTGAACGGCTTCCGCGCGCCGCAGCCGTCGCAGATGAAGCCCGAGCCATTGGGCGGTCTCCGCGACGAGGGAGACTTCTTCGCAATGGCATCGAGATCTCTCGCCTCGAGGAACGTGCCGCGGCACGAAGGACACGTCTCCACCGCCGGCCCATCGGCCAACTGCGCCTGGAGCAACTTCGCGCCACACGCGGGGCAGCCGCGATCGGTCTTCTCCGTCGTCGCGCTCACGCTCTTCCCGCTGGCGTCGGACAGCTCACCCGCGTCGAACCACACGCCTCCGCAATCGTTGCAGCGATCGAGCTCGACCTCGTCGCCGAGCCGCCGGGCGGGCACCCAGAAAGGCTGGAGGCGCGTGCGGCAATCGGGGCAGTCTCGTTTCTGGTTTTTCATGCCTGTGTGTAGCGGTGGGGGCCGGTGATTCCTGAGGCCGCGAAGTATCGCTCCACCGCGGCGACGTGAAGATCGAAGGCGAAGATCGAAGCGAGGTCGTCAGGGCCGAAGACCAGCCCGCGCTCCGAGGTCTCGTTGGAAGGGACGAAGGCTGGCATCGCTGACGCCTCGATGGGGCGCGCCACGGAGAACAACAGCACGCGGTTCGGTTTTGGCGCAGTCGAGGTGAACCAGAACGAAGAGAGCGTGGAGTGATCGATCACCACTCCGGTCTCTTCACGTACCTCGCGTGCGCCGCCCTGCTGCCACGTCTCGTGATCCTCGAGGAAGCCGCCGGTGAGCGCGAGCAGGCCCTTCTTCGGCTCGATGCTCCGGCGCACCACGAGCAGTCCTTCACCGAGCTGATGGCGCACCGGCAAGAGCACGATGCTCACGGGGATCGGGTTCGACCAGATTTGCATCTGGCACTTCGCGCAGGTGCGCGGGTACTTCAGCGGCTCGGGGAACGCGGTGCCGCAGAACGAACAGAACGAGTCTCGGATCATGGAGGGCATGAGGTCAGTGAGGTGATCCATTGGTCGATCAACGCGACGCCAGCGGTGTCGATGACGGACGTCGCGAGCGGAGGCATGCGCGAAGCGTCGAGGGCGTGAATGCGGCGGGACACGATGCTCTGCATCGGAGCTCCGGGCGCGATCAACAGGGCGCCGCTGATGCCGAGATCTCCGTTCTGCGGCATCACGTTGCAGGTGTTGGTCTCCTTGAAGGTGCGCGTGTAGCGGAAGTCCGCCGGGCCCTGGCCCATGCCCGCGCGGTGACACCCCGAGCAGTTCGCGTGCAGCCACGAGCGCGCACGGAGCTCGAGCGCTCCACCTCCGTACGGCGGCTCGAGCTGCGGCGACGGAGTGACCAGCGGGGCGCTGAAGAAGCCGAGTCCCTCGAGCACGGTGAGCTGATTGCGCGTGGCGCCTCCGCCTCCCGCCACGGGATACGTGTGTGAGCGATTGAGCTGAGCGACCTCGGGACCGAGCGTGCGGCCCGCCGCGGCGGTGTGGCACTGCAGGCATTGCACGCGGCTCGGGTAGTACCAGGTCTGTCCGCCGACCTGCTTCGACTTGCTCCCGGCGAGCAGCGTGGCGTCGGTCTGCGCGTCGTTCCATTCGTACGAGTAGCCGGCCCAGGTGCCGTCCAGGTGGCGCATGAAGAGGCGCGTCTCCACGCGCTTGCCGCCGACGGAGAACGTCTTCGAAATCACGCTGCCGTTCGGGAAATCGAAGTCGCCATCCGCGCCCACGGTGATCTTCGCGCCGTCGGGGATCGCGAAGTGTCGTTGCTTGAAGGCGCCGTCACTCCAGAGCTCGGCGTTGATCGAGTACGGGATCATTCCCGCGACTGCCTTCGTGGTGTCTCCCTGTTGGAAGCATCCCGTCGCCGAGAGCGTCTGCGGGAACGTGTCGGGCGCGATCGGTCCCGATGGAACCAGTTGCTGAATCTGCCCGGTGAGGATGTCGAGCGCGTAGACCTCGCCGTCGAGCGTCTGACCGAAGGTGGCGAGCCCGAAATTGGTGTCGAGCAGCAGGCGCCCCGAGAACGCGCCCATGGCGTCCGACTCGAGCGCCCAGATGCGGCCGCTGCCGTAGTCGCCGTAGATGAATCGGCCCACGAGCGAGGGGATCGACGTGCCGCGGTACACGAAGCCGCCGGTGATCGAGTTGCCGTCGGCGCGCGCGTAATCGATCACCGGACTGATGAAGCCCGCGGTCGAGCAACCCGTCATCGGCGAGTAACAGATGAAACCCTCGCGCACGTGCCAGCCGTAGTTGCCTCCGCGGACGATCAGATCGACCTCTTCGCGCGCGCCCTGTCCGACGTCGCCTGCCCAGAGCTCGCCGGACACGGTGTCGAAGCTCCAGCGCCACGGGTTGCGCATGCCGAGCGTGTAGATCTCGGCGCAGCGCACGTTCGCTGCCTGCTCCATGTTGGTCGCGGTGCGATTGCAGGGCGTGTTGTCCGCTGCGTACGGGTTGTCCGCGGGGATGGCGTACTTCTGCGCGAACGGCACGTTGACGTCGATGCGGAGGAACTTGCCGAGGTTGGTGTTGAGGCGCTGCGCGCGATTCTCGGGATCTCCGCCCGAGCCGCCATCTCCGAAGCCGATGTAGAGAAAGCCATCGGGGCCGAACGCGATGTTGCCGCCCTTGTGATTCGTGTACGGCTGATCGAGCTGGAAGAGTTTTTCTTCGCTGCTCGCATCGAACGTCGCGCCTGAGTCGTTGCTCTTGAAGCGAGAGACGATCGAGCGGAGTGGACCCGCGCTGCCAGTCTCGGTGTAGCTGAGGAAGATCTCCTTCTTGGTGGCCCACTGAGGATGGAAGGCCACGCCGAGCAAGCCGCCTTCACCCGCGGTGTTCACGCGGCCGGTGATGTCGAGCAGCTCGACGACGTCGGGGGTGCCCGCGTCTTGCCGATTGGGGAAGCTCTTCAGGCGGCCGTCGCGCTCCATGATCACGATGCGATTCGGCTCGCCAGGAGGTTGGAGCATCGCCAGCGGCGCGGCGAAGGAGAGGTTGGGAAACACGCGCGCGGTGGTGACCATCGAGGGCGCAGGTGGAGGCGCGGGCGCGACGCACGTCGGATTCGCAGGCCGCGCGTCGTACGCGAAGGGACCCGCGTCGACTTCCATCAAGCCCGCGTCGAGTTCTTCGTTGCCGCCGCCAGCTCCGCCGCCGCTTCCTCCACCGTCTCCTCCGCCATTTCCTCCGCCGGTCGCAGTTCCTCCTCCGGACGCGCTGCCACCGCCCGAGCCTCCGCCCGTTCCGCCATCGGGATCGCCGACGACCGCGGGGCAGGCGCAGAGCAACGCGGCACAGCACACGACGAAGACGCGCATTGGGTCGCACCCTACACCCTATGATTCGTGATTCATGATGCGCTCCCTATTGAT
>CBIHPJ010000610.1:0-5749 GCA_966211295.1 uncultured Myxococcales bacterium
CTGCGCCGCTTCGGGGTGGCCCTCTTCAGCACCTTGCCCTGCTGATCAAGCACGTATCTCGACTTCAGGAGATGCTCGATCGTCTCCATCATGTGGTTGATCGCCTGCTCGTCGGCACGGAAGCCTCGATGTGCGGCCGCGCTACCTGCATCGACGACGATTCCGAGGCTCTTCTTGTCGAGTCCTCCGATCCAGCCCTTCCGTTCGAGCGCATCGAGCTTCATTGGAAAGTTGCCAACGTCGCCAACAATGCTCGTGGCGACCAGATCGACAATCGCGCGAATGCCCATCGCGGCGAGCGTGAACGCCTTGACCTCGAGCGCAGCGTAGACCTCAACGAGAATTACTCGGAGTTTGCGCTGCTTGATCTGGTGGATCCACACGGGGCGCGGTCGACTCCTCCGTGGAGGAAGGTACGAGACGGCTGGATCTGCGACGACGATGTCTCCCTCTTCATTTCGCTCGATGGGTACCCCGTGCCACTTCGTTCGTCGGACGGTCACCGTTTCGCAGCCCAAGCATTCGAGTGTCTCAATCAGGTCGAAGGCCGCCTCATCGCCGTCTTCATTTGTCTCCTCAGCAGTTCCGTACACGTCGTGTTTGTTGAGGACGGCGTGCTTTCGCTCACCATCGCATGTGTTGCAGTGGATCAAGCTGCTCTCGGACTCCTCATCGCTCATATGAGTTGGCTACCACGCGGAACGAAGCGCAGTGCTGACGGGCGGTGCGAAACTTGAGCTTCAGACTTGCTTGCCAACGGAAGGCCGATCGCCAGACTCAACAGCGCTCCGACATCAGCGACCAGGCTCGCTCAACCTGAAATCGACACGCGCTCGCGCAGGAAGCGATCGATCGACGCGTTCACCAAGCCCGGGCGCTCGAGCGGAGCCGTGTGGCTGCCGCCGGGCACGTACACGTACTCGGCCCTGGGAATGAACTCGGCCATGCGCTGCGAGAGCCAAATCGGCGTGAAGCGATCACCTTCGCCGCCGATTACCAGCGTGGGCACGTCGACGTGCGGCAGGTGATCCCACGCGGAGTGATCCTTCAGCGAGTCGAGTGTCCGCACGAAGTAGAGCGGGTGCATCTTCGCGAGGTGCTCCATGTACGGCGCGAAGTCGTTCGGCTTCATCAGCGCCGGGTTGAGCTCGGTGCGAATGCCGAACTCCACCGCGAGCTGGGTGTTCAAGACGCGGCCCATCAGCGCCTTCGCGATCTTCGGCTGACTCTCGACCAGCTTGAGCAGGTGAGGGAAGGCCACGCGCAGCAGGGTGTGATCGTGCCAGGTGTCGAGCGGCGTTCCGTACGAGCCGCAGATCAGCACCAGGCCCTTCACGCGCGCGCGGTGCCTGCGGTGGAACTCGAGGCAGACCTGCACGCCCATCGAGTGGCCGAACATCACCGCCGACTCGACCTTCTGCGCATCCATCAAGCGCGCGAGATCGTCGGTGATGTACTCCATGCCGATGCGCGTATCGTCGCTGGGCACTCCGCTCTTGCCGTGCCCGCGATAGTTCCAGTGCATCACGCGGCGCTTCGCGGTGAGCGGCTCCCACAAGTAGCGCCAGATGAACCCGTCACAGCCGAGTCCATCGTTGAGCACCACGGGCACGTGGCCGGTTTCGCCTCTCGACTCGAACCAGATGGGAGCGCCGTCGTCCGTCTGCAGCAGGCCTTGATGAAAGTACGTCGAACTCACGCGGACAGCTCTCCATCGTCGTCGGTGTCCGGAGTGCCCGGACGCTCGAGCTGGTACTTCTGAATCTTCAGGATCAAGTTGGACCGGCTGATGCCGAGCTCGCGCGCGAGCTTGCTCTTGTTGCCCTTGGTGCGCGTCAGGCCCTGGCCCAGCATCTCGCGCTCGAGCGCTTCCACCGCGTCATTCAGTTTTCCCACGGGGAGCTGCGCGATGCGGGAGGCGCCGATCACGTTGCCGCCCGACGCTCCGCTCACCGCGTCCTTGATGCGCGACGAGAGCAGATCGGCGGGAAGGATCTCGAACTCGTTACCGAGCACCAGCAGGCGCTCGATCTCGTTCTCGAGCTCTCGAATGTTCCCCGGCCAGTGGTACTGCTGCATCACGGCGAGCGCGTCATTCGCGAGCGCCCGGGCGCGCTGACCGTCCTTCTTGTGCTTGCGCATGAAGTGGTCGATCAGCACGGGGAGATCGTCTTTGCGATCGCGCAGCGGCGGCACCTGAATGCGGATCACGTTGATGCGGTAGTAGAGGTCTTCGCGGAACTCGCCCTTCTTCACCATCACGCCGAGGTCCTTGTGCGTCGCCGCGATCACGCGCACGTCGACCTGCCGCGGCTGGGTGCCACCGACCGGAGTGAGGGTGCCTTCCTGCAGCACGCGCAGCAGCTTCACCTGCAACGCCGCGGACATGTCTCCCACTTCATCGAGGAAGAAGGTGCCGCCGTCGGCGACCTCGAAGAGTCCCTTCTTGTCGCGGAGCGCGCCCGTGAACGATCCCTTGGTGTGACCGAAGAGCGCGCTCTCGAGGAGGTTGTCGTTGAACGCCGAGCAGTTCTGCACCACGAACGGCTTGTCCTTGCGCGGGCCGTTGTAGTGGATCGCGCGCGCGACGAGCTCCTTGCCGGTGCCTGATTCGCCGTTCACCAGCACCGTCGAGTCGGAGTTGCAGACCTTCTCGAGGATCCTGAAGACCTCGATCATGCTGCTCGACTTGCCGATGATGTTCTCGAACTTGTAGCGATCACTGAGCTCACTGCTCAGCGTCTGGATCGTCTCGTCGCGGCGCGCGAGCTCGGACTCGAAGTTCGCGATCTCGTTGGCTCCGAACTCGAGGAGGTCGCAGATCTTCTCGGTCTCGCGATCATCCATCTGCGGAATGCGTTCGAGGGCGCGCTCGAGATCCGTCGTTCCGGGATTGAGCTCGGTGATCTTCGCCTTGAGCTGCTCGGCCTCTCGCGGGCTCACTTCCTGACGCGCGAAGCCCTCCACGAAGATCATGCCCTCGTACTCGTTCTCCACGTACAGCGGCGCGCCAATCACCGCGAAGCCCAGGTGGCAATCGTGGAACTGCGAGCGGCGCAGCTTGCGCGACGACTTGAACTTCTCGTGCAGCACGCGAACCGAAGCGGTGCAGCGGCGGAAGCCTTCCTTCGAGAACAGCGAGAGTCTGCAGAAGTCGTTCGGCGGCGGAGTGATCTGCCCCTTCGACCACTCGATCACCGTGCCGGTCTTGTCGGCGAAGCAGAGCTCTGCGCGCCACCACTTCCGCAAGATGTCCCGCAGCATCACGATGGTGTGCAGGTTCTGGTATCGCTCGTAATCCATTCTGGTGACTCCACTGCTTCGAAGGAGGACACCTTAAGCCCGGCACCGTCTCGGAATACGACGATTTGATGAGTGGAACGGTGCGCACACGTATGCGAAAGCCCGCGGGAGTCGCATGCGAATCGTCGCCGGATCAGCGAAGGGCAGGGTGCTCGCCGCACCGAAATCGGACGACGTGATTCGTCCGACGGCGGATCGCGTGCGCGAGACGATCTTCAACGTGCTCGGTCAGCGCTGCGACGGGCTGACGGTGCTCGATCTCTTCGCGGGTACTGGAGCGCTTGGCCTCGAAGCCGTTTCGCGAGGCGCAATCAAAGCGGTGCTCGTCGATCGCGGCCGTGAGGCGCTCGAGCTGTGCCGGCAGAACACGGCGACGCTGAAGTTCACCAACCAGGTCGAGATCATGAACTCGAGCGCCATCGAGGCCATCGCCACGCTCGGCAAGAAGAAGCAGCTCTTCGAGCTGGTCTTCAGTGATCCTCCCTACGCACTCACCGCGGGAGTGAGCGTGCTCGAGGCTCTCGAAAAAGCCGGCATCGTGAGTGAAGGCGGCGTCGCCGTGATCGAACGTGGACGCGAAGAGCAGCTCCCGCAGCAAGTGGGCCGTTTCGAGAGCATCGACGAGCGTGATTTCGGAACGGCGATCGTCACGATGTTCAGATTCAACGGTTCCGCATTGACGGGGTCGGACTCATGACGGACTCTGCCCCGGTGCGCTCAGCCATCTACCCCGGATCGTTCGATCCGCTGACCAACGGTCACCTCTCGCTGATTCAGCGAGGCCTGAAGATGTTCGACTCGTTGATCGTGGCGATCGCGGTCAACCCGAAGAAGACGCCGCTCTTCACGGTCGAAGAGCGCCGCCAGATGATCCTCGAGGCGGTCAACGATCCGCGCGTGCAGGTCGATGACTTCCAGGGCCTGCTCGTCGACTACGCGAAGAAGCGGAACATCAACGTGGTGCTCCGCGGCCTGCGCGCCGTGAGCGACTTCGAGTTCGAGTTCCAGCTCGCCAACATGAACCGGCGACTGCGCCCCGAGCTCGAGACCGTCTTCATGATGACGGGCGAAGACTATTTCTACATCTCCTCCAATCTCGTTCGCGAAGTCGCCTCGTTTGGTGGCGACGTCGAAGGCACCGTGCCTCCGAATGTGCTCGCGAAGCTCAAGGCGAAATACTCCAAGTGACCATGCAACTCGCGAAACGACTCAAGTCCGTCAAGCCGTCTCCGACCCTGTCCCTCAACGCGAAGGCCCGCGCGCTTGCTGCGAAGGGCGCCGACGTTCTCAGCTTCGCCGCTGGTGAGCCCGACTTCGACACGCCCGCGCACATCAAGGACGCGATCAAGGGCGCGCTCGACTCTGGCTTCACCAAGTACACCGCGACCGGCGGCATTCCCGAGCTGAAGACCGGGATCGTCGAGAAGCTCGCGAAGGACAACAAGCTCACCTTCACGCCCGAGCAGGTCGTGGTGACGGTTGGCGGCAAGCAGGCCATCTACAACTGTTTCCAGGCGCTCCTGTCTCCGGGCGACGAAGTGGTGATCTTCTCGCCGTACTGGGTCAGCTATCCCGACATGGTGCGCCTCGCCGACGGTGAGCCGCGCTTCGTGGAGACGTCGGCGGCGGACAACTGGACTCCGGATCCCAGGGAGCTGAAGAAGGTCCTTTCCCCGCGCACGAAGGCGGTGATCTTCAACTCGCCTTCGAATCCTTCGGGAGCGGTGATCTCGCGGCCGGCGCTCGAGGCGCTCGCGGAAGTGCTGCGCAGTCACGACTGCCTGATCATCACCGACGACATCTACGAGCGGCTGCTCTACGTCGACGGTCCGTTCTTCAACATCGCGAACGTCGCGCCCGATCTCGCGCCGCGCACGCTGGTGATCAACGGGTTCTCGAAGGCGTTCTCCATGACGGGTCTGCGGCTCGGTTACGCCGCGGGTCCCAAGGAGCTGATCGCCGGCATGCAGATGATCCAGGACCAGTCCACGTCGAACGCGACGTCCGTGATCCAGAAGGGCGCGGTCGCTGCGCTCAAGGGTCCCACGGCACCGATCGACGAGATGGTCACGCACTTCGCGCGGCGTCGCGTGCTGATGACCAACGGGCTCAACAAGATCCCCGGCGTGAAGTGCCGGCTCCCTGATGGCGCGTTCTATTGCTTCCCCGACGTGAGCGAGCTGATCGGCAAGACGTACAAGGGCGCTGCGGTGACGGGATCGATGAAGCTCTCCGAGATCCTGCTCGACGAGTTCCTGCTCGCCGCCGTTCCTGGTGAGCCGTTCGGCGCGGAGGGCTTCATTCGCCTCTCGTTCGCCACCAGCGATTCGAACATCGAGAAGGGTCTCGCGCGCCTCGCGGACTTCGTCTCGAAGCTGAGCTGATTCGACGTGCCCGCGCCGACGCCTCCGCCTGAGTGGGTGCATGAGGCGCTGGCGATCGAGGC
>CBIHPJ010000611.1:0-5743 GCA_966211295.1 uncultured Myxococcales bacterium
ACTGCGACGGGTGGCGGCACTGCGACGGGTGGCGGTACTGCGACGGGTGGCGGAGCTGCGACTGGTGGCGGAGCTGCGACTGGTGGCGGAGCTGCGACTGGTGGCGGTGATGCGACCGGTGGCGGAAGCGGGAGTGACGCTGGTCCTGATGCCGTGAATCCTGTCGCCGGCGGATGCGGCTGCGGATCACTCGAGGGACTCGCGGTTGCGCTCGCGATCGCGCTGCTGCGTCGGCGCTCCCGCTGCTGAGTTTCCGTTTGCCTCGAAGGGAATGGTGGCCATGGTTCGCGCCGAGCCTCTTCGCGCTGGCCTCTCAGCACGTCACTCCAGTCACGAAGGGACTTGGCTTCGTGAAAGCCGCACGCTCCTCTGGCCGTGGGCTGCACGCTCAGCTCCCGTTCACGAGCACCACATCGCACGCGAGCTCTTCAGCGTCGTTCTGGGCCTTCCTCTCGAGGCGCGCCACGCAGGCCGATCGCGGCGACGCGCTGCTCTCGCGAGCAAGTGGCGTGATCGTACGACCGACTCCGAGCACCCGCCCCGGTCGGTTTCTCCGCGTCACTAGAGGGAAATGCATGTCACTTGGCGTCGGACATGCGTTTGCGCGTGCGATCGCGCCCTTTCTCTCGCGCTGCGAGACAAAAGCCGCACGTAGTGGATCGTTCTTGCTCCAAAAATGAGCGCAAAATCGGTCACCAGAGCGGGTGACATGCATTTCCCGCTAGTGGCGCGCAGACCTCTCTCCGCCCCGCGCTCACTCGGTCGAAGCTGAGTCACGGTCGCGACTGGAGTGACGTGCCAAGAGGCCAGTTGATGCTGGCGAGGAGTGACGACCCCTTCAACGCTGCCCGCCCTCGAAGCTGAGCGCGTCCTCCAGGACGTATGCCCTCACCCCGACCCGCTCCCGATGGGAGACACAGTTCAGAACTCGAAGCGGTGCAGGTGCTCGAGCGCGGCGATCCCCTTGCGGAGATTGCGCGCCTTGCACGTGACGTACGCCTCGCGGCGGCACCCATTCACGAGCACCACATCGCACGCGAGCTCTTCCGCGTCGTTCTTCGCCTTCTTCTCCAGGCGCGCAACGCAGGCCGACCACTCCTTCGCGTGCTTCTTCTTCCACTCGGCGATCGCGGCGACGCGCTGCTCGTCGGTCTCGCTCGCGAGCAAGTGCTCCGGAGGATCGCAGTCACTCACCTTCGCCTCGTACGCCGCGTTCCACCACACCCGAAGCGGCTGCACGTCGTGCTCTTCCCCCGCCATCAACAGCGAGAGTGACTCGGTGCGCGTACCCGACGATCCATCGTCACCTTCATGAAGCCGGCAGAGCTTCGCGGGCTGAGCGCACCCCGTCTCCTTCACCGCAGGCACCTCGATGCACTCGGTGATCGCACGCGCGTCCTTCGACGAGAGCTGCGGCTTCTTCTGCTTCTTCGCCCACTTCTCCACCGCCGCCAGACGCGCGGCGGGATCATCCGAGGCCAACGTCGGTGCAGGTGCAGCCGCCGGGGGTGCAGCGAGCAACAACGACGCGAGTGCCACGACCATCGTCATTGGCACGCGCCCGTCGAGGTGTTGCACATCTGGCCCGTCGGACAGGCCGAGAGCGCTCCCATGTTGTCGCAGCGCGCGCGGCAGAAGCCCGGGACCGACGAGAGCGACGACGACTGGCAGACGTACCCCGTGCGGCAGGTGCTCTGCGTGCCGGGCTGCATGCACGGCGCACGGCAGGTGCTCTGCGACGCTCCGAAGAAGCTCTCGGTGATGCACACCGCGCCGCCCGTGCACGGATTACCCGCTCCGCAGTTCCTCGTGCAGTAGCCGCCCGTGTAGCCCGTGGGCTGACCACCGAAGTTCTCCTGGATGCACGTCGCGTTGAACGGCGGCTGGCAGTCTTGAGGACCGGCGCACGCGCTTCCCGCGGGGACTTGCGTGCCGGCGTCAGGGGTGGGGGGCATGCCGCCATCGATTCCACCCGGCAGACAGATGCCGGAGTTGCACGTCATTCCCATTCCACAGCGCATGCACTGTTGTCCCGCGAGTCCGCACGCGAACCGCGACTGACCGGTCTCGCACATGCCGTTCGCGCAGCAGCCAGTCGGGCACGTCATCACGTTGCACACCGGAGTGGAGCAGCTGCCGTTGGTGCAGGTCTGGCCCTGGGGGCA
Source organism: uncultured Myxococcales bacterium (assembly GCA_966211295.1). GTDB lineage: Bacteria > Myxococcota > Myxococcia > Myxococcales > Myxococcaceae > Archangium_A. The sequence continues at coordinate 2,166 of CBIHPJ010000611.1, forward strand.
CTGCGCGCAGGCCTGGCCCATCGCGCCGCACGCGAAGCGCGACTGCTGATTGGGCACCACGCAGAAGTTGTTGGTGCAGCAACCGGCGCACGACTGCGGACCGCAGGCGCCCATGGTGCAGGCGCCGTTCACGCACTGCTCTCCGAAGCCGCAGGCCTGGCACGAGTTGCCACCGGAGCCGCACGCGATGGGAGACATACCGTCCTGGCAGCGACCGAGCGCGTCGCGGCAGTTGCAGGGACCGCCGTCGACCATGATTCCGCCACCGCCTCCGCCTGCGCCGCCTCCACTCATGGTGCCGCCGCCCGCTCCGCCGGTTCCGCCGCCGACGCCACCGCCGGACATGATTCCCCCGCCCGCTCCGCCCGTTCCTCCACCGTTGGAGATGCCGCCTCCAGCGCCTCCGCCCATTCCGGTGCCTCCGCCGGTCGCGGTTCCTCCTCCACTGCTCGCGCCACCGCCAGCCCCGCTCACGCACTGATTGTTGACGCACGTGCCCGCGTCACAGTCGAGATCGCGGAGACACTGCGCTTCGCCAACAGCGTTGAAGCAGGCCGTCAGCGAGAGGCTGATCAGGAGCGGGAGGAGACGGTTCATGCCCCGGTCTTCACACCGCTCAGAGGGCAGGTGCAAGGGGTTAACTTGGTGACTTTCGCCCCTCTCCCCGGCTCTCTCCCCGGTTCGCAGGGAGAGGGAGGAACTAGGTCTTCATCTTCAGCGTGTGCTCGTGCTCGTCGGCCACTTCGCCCGCCGCGGCCGCCTTGATCAATCGCGTCACCTGCGGACCCAACACATCGAGCTCGGTCGAGGTGTACTTCTCACCGCCGAACTTCTTGATCTGCTCGCGCTGCTTCCCGAGCATCACCGCGTCCTGCCCGAAGATGCGCCCGGCCACCGGAGCGACGAACGGCTTCACCAACCATCCCGGCACCGGCAGCTTGAAGGTCACCACCGCGAACACCAGGCACTCGTCGTCATTCACCGGGGTGAACGCGGTCGTCGCCATCAGATGACTGTGCGCGCCGAGGCGGTACTCCACCTGCGCGATGCTCGGGAGCAGGAAGCGGTCGACGTGCTCCACCACCCCGCCCTGCGGCGCGAGCAACCAACCCACCAATCCGCGCGGCGCGGGCTCTCCGTGAAAGTGCGCCTCGGCCGAGCGCGCGAGCCGCTTCACCTTCACGTCGATGACGTTCTTCTTCTGCTCGGTGCGAAAGAGTCCGCCGTGCAGGAAGGCCGTGTGCGGAACATCGAGCGTGTTCTCGATGGCCGCGTGCAGCGATGACGTCACGCGAAACCCACGGCGCACCGTCGAGTACCCGCGATCTTCCAGATGCGGAAAACGGAAGGGCCCTTCCTTCGGCTCCTCCACGCCGCTCGTCGCGTAGACCCAGATGAAACCGTCGTGCTCGCGCGTGGCGAAGCGCTCGGCGCAGCGGCTCTTGAGCGAGACCTCTCCTTCCACCAACCCCGGCACCGCCACGCACTGCCCGGCGCCGTCGAAACGCCACCCGTGGTACGCGCACTCGAGCTCGCCTCCGCGCACGCGCCCCATCGAGAGCGGCACGTTGCGGTGCGGACAGCGATCGCTCAACGCCGTCGGAGCTCCACCTCGCGCGCGAAAGAGCACCAGCGGCTTGTTCTGAATGGTGACCGCGAGTGGCGCGCTTCCCAGCTGCGCGCTCGTGCACGCGATGAACCACGCGTCGCTCTGCACCAACCCCAGGGGAGGAACCGCGCTCACGAACTGACTGTACAGCGTGGACTCATTTGGCCGCTTCCCTGATTGCCGGGGAAACCCGGTGCTATGACCCGTTTTCGTGAAAGTTCTCTGTCCTCAGTGCGAGCGGTTGATCACGCTCGAGGTGTTTCGCGCCGAGGGCTCTGCACTGATCATCACCTGCACGAAATGCAGTGCTGAGAGCCGAGTCGAGAGTCAGTCCTCCGCTGGCGTCGAGCCCGCACAACAGGTCGCATCGATGCCGGCGCCGCGTTCGCCGTCATTGTCGCCGAGGGTCTCTCTCGCCTCCACCGAGGGCGCGAGCAACGTGGTGGTGCTCCGCACCGCGGGACACGAAGCGGTGCAGAAGGCCGCGAAGGCCGCCGACGAAGGACCGTTCCAGATTCCCGAGGACGTGTGCCCGAAGTGCATCGGACCGAAGAGCTCGTCTCCGTCGTGCCCGCACTGCGGCATTCTCTTCGAGAGCTTCGACGAAGCGACCATTCTCCTCCCGAAGTGGCTGCGTGAAGAGTGGGTCGACCTCCTCCGCGACTGGGGCAACGAGGCGAAGCACACGCAGCTCCGTCGCAAGTCGCAGCAGCTCGACGCGCTCGCGATGGTGGGCCGCCTGTACCGCATGCGCCAGGTCGCGGTGCCGGAAGATCCCGTGGCGGCCGAGGGTCGCGCGGACGTGCTCAAGCTCGCCGCGGGATCGATCGCCTACCGCCCCTCGGGAGACGATGAGGTGGAACGCCGAAAACGCACGGTGCTCATCACCATTCTCGCGGTGCTCGCCATCATGGCCGCGGTCGCGGTGCTGGCGATGCTGGCCCGGCCCCACCCGGTCTAGCTAGGCTGCGCCGCCATGCGGCCCATGGAAGATCTGCTCCCTTGTCCCGAGTGCGGTCAGCAGACGGATAGCCTCAAGGGCTATCGCGTTCCCACGTTCCTGCTCTTCATTCTCGTGGCGGCGTCGTTCAAGCACGGCCTGGTGGTGGGCTGCCCGCAGTGCATGCGGAAGAAGCTGCTCAAGCTGGGGCTGATCAACCTGCTCCCCGCGAACATCCTCTGGGTCGTGCTGTTGCTGCCCTGGTACTCGATCTGCGCGATCCTCACGACGTCCAAGGGTCACTCGGGCGCGGTGCTCAAGGCGCTCGGCCGCGGTTAAGGGAAGTCGCGGCTAGCGAGTCGCAGTGCCTGCTCCGTAGTGCCGTCGCAGGCTGTCGCGCACCTCGGCGGTGGCGTCGAGGAAACGCACGCCCATTCCCGGCACGCCGTGCTTCTCGCCGCCCCACACCACGCGCGCCTTCACCACCCGGCCGCCCCACAAGCCGAAGAGCGGCTCGATCTGAATGATGAGCTCGGTGCCGCTGCGCACGCCCTGAAACTCCGGCGCCATGATGAACGCGCCGGTGTTCGACACGTCCTTCAGCCACGCCTTCACCTTCTGATCACCGAGCGTCACGCGGCAGCGCACGTCGACGGTGTGACGCGAGTCGAGCTGCGTGCCTTCATCGGCCGAGCGGCCCGCGCAGGTGGCGAGCATCTGCGCCGCGGTGCGCTTCTCGTTTCCAGTGAACGCGATGCCGAGGCCCTGACGTGATTGCAGTCGCACCAGGCCTTCGAGCTCGAACACCAGCTCGGTGCGCGCGACTCTGATCTCGAGCAGCACCTGGGATCCGATGGGGAGATCCTTCATCACCGGCACCAGCAGGCTCAGCGCGCCTCCTTCGTTTCGCGCGCTCGCGAGGAGGGCGCGGCGCGAGGGGTACTTCACTTCGATTCGCGTGGCTGAAGACATCGCGCGCGTGTGTACCTGCTGTGCGCAAGGCGACCACGCACTGTTCAGGCGGGCGCT
>CBIHPJ010000612.1:0-5718 GCA_966211295.1 uncultured Myxococcales bacterium
CGGAGACAACTGGTCGGCCGACGACACGCGGCAGTGCATCGACATCTTGAAGAGTGACGTGCTCGGGGACGTGAACCAGTTCGCGTACGGGCAAGTGGAGTCGCCGTACGGCTCGGGCCAGTTCATCAAGGACCTGCGCGAGCACCTCGGCACCAACGAGAAGGTCAGCCTCTCGGAGATCGCCGACAAGGACGGCATCTACAACTCCATCAAGGACTTCCTCGGCAAGGGGCGCTGAATGGCGAACTCCGGCTCACCGGTGGGGTTGCTGCTCAGCCTTCCGCGCCTGGTGATGGGTGTGCTCAAGCGGAAGCCTGCGCAGAAGAAGGCGCCGGTCTCCGTGGCCGTCGAGTCCGTGAATCAGGCCACCCTTCCCGTGCTGTTCTGCTTTGGGTGCCGGACCATCATTCCCCTGAGGCCCTGCGAAGCGTGCGATCGCGAGACCGAGATCTTCGTGGTCACCACTGAAACCGATCGACGGCTCCTCGCGGGCCGTCTGACCTCTGAAGGCCCCTGAAATGCCCAAATCACTCACCCCACGCCTGCAGGACCTGAAGGTGGAGATCGAAGGCTACGCGCGCGCGTTCGGCCTCGACTTCTTCGAGCAGGTCTTCGAGGTGCTCTCCACCGACGAATTGAACATGGTCGCGGCGTACGGCGGCTTCCCCACGCGCTACCCGCACTGGCGTTGGGGCATGGACTACGAGCAGCTCGCGAAGTCGTCGGAGTACGGGCTCTCGAAGATCTACGAGCTGGTGATCAACAACGATCCCTCGTTCGCGTACCTGCTCGAGGCGAACGCCGAGGTCGATCAGAAGCTGGTGATGGCGCACGTCTACGGCCACAACGACTTCTTCAAGAACAACTTCACCTTCAAGTACACGAACCGGAAGATGGTCGACGAGATGGCGAACCACGCGACGCGCGTGCGCCGTCACATCGATCGCATCGGCGTGGAGAAGGTCGAAGACTTCATCGACGTCGCGCTCTCGCTCGAGAACCTGATCGATCAGTACGCGCCGCACATCAAGCGCAACCCCGACCCGAAGACCGCCGAGTCACAGCAGAACGTCCGCGCCGAGGGCATCCGCGTCGACAAGGACTACATGCGGCCGTACATGAACCCGAAAGAGTTCGTGAACCAGCAGCAGAAGAAGGTCGAAGCGGAAAAGCTGCTGCAGAAGAAGTTCCCCGAGCGGCCGCAGCGCGACGTGCTGGCGTTCCTGCTCGAGCACGCTCCGCTGGAAGACTGGGAGCACGAGATCCTCAACATCGTGCGCGAAGAGGCCTACTACTTCGCCCCCCAGGCCCAGACGAAGATCATGAACGAGGGGTGGGCCAGCTACTGGCACTCCACGATCATGACCACGCGTGCGCTCAAGGATCACGAGATCGTCGACTACGCCGATCACCACTCCGGCACGATGGCCACGCAGCAGGGCAAGCTGAACCCCTACAAGCTCGGCATCGAGCTCTTCCGCGACATCGAAGATCGGTGGAACAAGGGCCGCTTCGGGAAGGAATGGGAGGAGTGCGACGACCTCCGCGTGCGCCGCAGCTGGGACAAGAACCTCGGCGGTGGGCGCGAGAAGATCTTCGAGGTGCGCAAGCACTACAACGACATCACCTTCATCGACGCGTTCCTCACGCCCGAGTTCGCGATCGAGCAGAAGCTCTTCGTCTTCAACTTCAACGACAAGAAGAACACGTGGGAGATCGCCACCCGCGAGTTCAAGAAGGTGAAGAACAAGCTGCTCCAGTCGCTGACCAACTTCGGCCAGCCGGTGATCGACGTGATCGACGCCAACTACGAGAACAAGGGCGAGCTGGTGCTCTCGCACAAGCACGACGGCGCCGACCTCGATCCGAACTACGCCAACCAGACGCTCAAGAATTTGCAGCAGCTCTGGAAGCGCCCGGTGGCCATCGTGACCAAGGCCGAAGGAAAGAGCCTGATGATGCGGCACGACGGGCAGCAGTTCACCGAGAAGAAGCTGGATCTCTGAAGGGTTAGCGATCGATGGGCGATCGGTAACGATCCCCATTATTGATGCGGCCCGTGCCCGACCCGCGACTCGAGAGAGCCCTCGTCACTGCCTGTTCGATGGAAGTGCCTCTCGAGGATTTTGGTCACCTGCCCCAGGAGTTGGGGTGCTCGGTCGAGCGCACCGAAACCACGCTGAGCCTGGTGTCTGAACAGCCGGGCTGCGCACTCCACTTCAAGCTGCAGGGGCCCCAGGCGCAGCTCCTCGCGGTGGACGTGGGTCACGATCCGGAAGGCCGCTTCTTCCGCGATGTGCTCGGCCTCGTGCTGCAGATCTACTCAGGCGATCTCGAGGCGAAGCTCACGTGGTCTCCCCACGGCGCGATGGAAGAGAAGGTCCAGGTCCGCGCGGGCGAGACGACCCACCCGCTCCTTTCCCAGTCTGAGTGCCTCGCCCTCCGCTCTTTTCAGCACGTCGAGCAGTGGCTGACGGAGGCGCAGCAAGCGTGGGCGGAATACCTCAGCCTGAAATCACGGTCAGAAGCCTGACCTGAGCTGTAGCTGCCTGTAGAGTCGCGCCCCATGCTGGTCGTTGCTCTCGTTGGACTCCTGCTCCACGTGCAGGACTCAAATCTCGCTTCACCAAATCAAACAGGCGCGCTCGTGAAGAATCGGCGCCTCGACAAGAACCAGACCGTCGCGAAGGCGCTCTATGACGCGGGGCTCGACGAGAGCACCGTCACCGCGCTCCACGGCGCGCTCTCGGCTGCGGAGTTCAACTTCAAGAAGGCGCGCCCTGGCGATCAGCTGCGCTTCGTCTTCCGTCACGGCCAGCTCGACGTGCTCGACTACCGTCGCAGCCTGCTCACCGAGTGGCAGGTGCGCCGCGAGGGCGATCGCTACATCGGCCGTAAACGTGAGATCGAGCGCGAGCAGCGCACCGACACCGTGGAGCTCACCGTCGAATCGAACGTGTGGGACGCGGCGATCGCGGCGGGTGAGCGACCGGACATCGCGGTGACCCTCTCTGACGTGTTCGCGTGGGACGTCGATTTCTACCGTGACGTGCAGAAGGGCGATCGCATGCGCGCGGTGGTGGAGAAGGTCATCCACAAGGGCCGCACCCTCGAGTACGGCCGCGTGCTCGCCGCCGAGTACATCGGCAGCTCGGTGGGGACGAAGAAGTCGTTCCGCTACAAGATGCCCGACGGCACCGAGACGTTCTTCACCGAAGACGGTCTCTCGGCGCGCAAGACGTTCCTCAAGTCACCGCTCAAGTACTCCTCGGTGACCTCCGGGTTCGGCAGCCGCTTTCACCCGGTGCTCAACTACGTCGGCAATCACAACGGAGTCGATTACCACGCGCCCTCGGGCACTCCCGTGTGGGCGGTATCTGACGGCACGGTGACTCGCGCTGGCTGGGACAACGGCGGCGGCAACATCGTTTGCGTGAAGCACGTGATGAGCTTCGAGAGTTGTTACATGCACCTCTCGAAGATCCTGGTGAAGCTCGGCCAGAAGATCGCGCAGAAGGCCGTCATCGCGGAGTCGGGCAACACGGGGGCGTACACGACCGGGCCGCACCTGCACTTCGGGCTCAAGCGCGGTGGTGGCTGGGTGAACCCGCTGAACCAGAACTTCCCGCGCGCCGATCCGCTCCCGAAGACCCTGATGGAGGACTTCAAGGCGCAGATCGCCGACGCCGCGACGCGTCTCGCGGCAAAGGCGAAGTCGGTCGCCTCGAGCGAGAACTGATGTTCCGCGCGGCCGTCGTCGCCAGCTTCGCCGCGGTTGGCTGCGCCGGAACCTGCCCTCCTCCCGAGACGCAGTGCTCCAGTGGCGTCTCGTTCACCATGGCCCAGACTGAAGCGGACACGCTTGGGGAAGGCCCCGCGACCGTGAAGGTGTGCCTCGGGTCCAGCTGCACCGAGAGCGCGATTGGTGAAGCGGGGACCCGTTTCAACGGCTCGAGCTTGAGCGTGGATCGCCTCGATGCGGCGCAGCTCGATCGAGAAGACGTGACGCTCACGATCACCCGAGAGGGAACCGAGCGGTTCAAACGAACCTGGCCACGCGCAAAATTTGAGGGACAAGGAACCGATCCCCACTGCGGCGACCAATGCAGGGTTGCGTTTCTCAACGCGACCACCCCTTGAAGTAGCGATTCTGAATGCGGGCCGCCTGAACTAAGGCAGCGGCATGTCTACCGATGCCCGCACCGGAGCCTCGCCGGAGTCACTGCGCCGCGCTTTCGTCGACCACGTCGAATACACCCGGGGGAAGAACTTCGACTCCGCGAGCCAGTGGGATCGCTACACCGCGCTCGCGCTGACCGTTCGCGATCGCCTCGCGAAGAGCTGGGTGAAGACGGCGCGCCGCTACTACCAGCAGGACGCGAAGCGCGCGTACTACCTCTCGGCCGAGTACCTGCTCGGGCGTGCGCTCGGGAACAACCTGATCAACATGAACCTGTGGGAGCCCACGCGTGAGGCGCTGCGGCACCTCGGCGTCGAGCTCACCAACCTGCTCGAGATGGAGCCCGACGCGGGCCTCGGCAACGGTGGTCTCGGCCGCCTCGCCGCGTGCTTCCTCGACTCGCTCGCCACCCTCGACATGCCCGCGGTCGGCTACGGCATTCGCTACGAGTTCGGCATCTTCAGCCAGGAGATCCTCCGCGGGTACCAGGTGGAGCGCGCCGACGAGTGGCTCAAGTTCGGCAACCCCTGGGAGATGGTGCGCCCCGATCGCATCGTGCCGGTGCGCTTCTACGGTCACGTCGAACAGACGCAGCTCCCCGACGGCCGCATGGCGTCACAGTGGGTGGGCGGCAAGACGGTGATGGGCGTGCCCTGGGACACCCCGATCGCCGGCTACGGCGCGAAGACGGTGAACACCCTGCGCCTCTGGCAGGCGCGCGCGTCGGCCGAGTTCGACTTCGCGCTCTTCAACGACGGCGACTACGAGCGCTCGGTGGTCGAGAAGAACGACTCCGAGGTGATCTCGAAGGTCCTCTACCCGAACGATCAGAACCAGGCCGGCAAGGAGCTGCGCCTCAAGCAGGAGTACTTCTTCGTCGCCTGCTCCATCGCCGACATCATGCGGCGCTACCTGAAGACGCACACCGACTTCGTGAACTTCCCGAAGAAGGTGGCGATTCAACTGAACGACACGCACCCGGCGATCGCGATCGCCGAGCTGATGCGCGTGCTGGTCGACGAGAAGAAGGTGCCGTGGGACGAGGCGTGGGGCATCACGCAGAAGGTCTTCGGCTACACGAATCACACCCTGCTCCCCGAGGCGCTCGAGAAGTGGCCCGTGGCGTTGTTCGAGCGGCTGCTCCCGCGCCACCTGCAGATCATCTACGAAGTGAACACGCGCTTCCTGCGGCACGTGCAGATCCACTGGCCGTTCGATCAATCGCGCATCGGCCGCATGTCGCTCATCGAAGAGGGCCGCGAGAAGCAGGTGCGCATGGCGTACCTCGCGGTGGTCGGCAGCCACTCGGTGAACGGCGTGGCCGCGCTCCACTCGAAGCTGCTCAAACAGGACGTGCTCAACGACTTCGCCGAGATGTTCCCCGAGCGCTTCAACAACAAGACGAACGGCGTCACTCCGCGTCGCTGGTTGCTCGCGTGCAACCCGCGCCTCGCGAAGTTGATCACCGAGGCGATCGGCGACGGCTGGGCGAAGGATCTCGATCGCCTCAACGCGCTCGAGAAGTTCGCGGACGACGC
>CBIHPJ010000613.1:0-5706 GCA_966211295.1 uncultured Myxococcales bacterium
GATCGCGTCCATCCGCTCAACCCGGCAGAGAATCGCGAGCGTCTCGAAGAGGCGCATGACCTTGTACCGGTCGAGTGAATCGAGCGCCGCGAGATCGATCGCGAGGCGCGTCCACGGCGACGCCTTCCGCTCGCTCGTTCGCACCTCAAAGGCCTTGAGCGCGGTTTCATGAATGGCGCTGAACCGCGGCAGGGCGGCCCGCGCTTGTTCACAAAGCTCCTTTGATCGCGCTTCGTTCCCCGACTGCGCGTAGCCCCACGCGAAGATCAGATCGAAGTACGCGCGGTTGAGCTTCCAGTGAGCCTCGACGCGGGTCCGCTCGCGCGGAGTGTCTCTGACGAAGGCGTACGCGGCGTCGAGTGACTCGAGCATTGGATCAGATCGTCACAGAGCGAGCACGCCTGACGCCTGCGTCATCAGCGCGACGCGACGCTTCGTGATTGGAGAGCTGCCATCGATCAACGCACGCGTCTCTTCCAGCACGCGCTCGAGCGAGAAGCGCACCACCGAGCTGTCCTGCGTCGGAGTTCCTCCGGGCAACGGCGGCAACCAACCGACCATCTCGTCAGTCGCCCCCTTGAGCAGCGAATTCAGCGCGCCGAACCCCAGCCGTCCCGCGACCGCGCGATCCGAGTAGCTGGGCGCGCCACCGCGCACCACGTGACCGAGCACCGTGCCCCGAATCTCGAGCGTGGGGAGCTCTTCCTTCATCCGATCCTCGGTCATGCGCACCAGCTTCGTACACGGCACCGCGATCCCCTCCGCCTTGATCACCAGGATGCGCCGCTTCCCACGCGCGAAGCCGCCCAGGATCACCTGCCGAATGTCGTCGACCAATTGCTCCTCGGTCTTGCCCGACTCGCGAATGAGCACCGCGTCCGCCGCCATCGCGATCGCGCTCGCCATCGCGAGGTAACCGCAGTCGCGCCCCATCACCTCGACCACGAACGCCCGCTTGTGTGCGCGCGCCGTGTCGCTGATGCGATCGCACGCTTCGACGATCGTGTTGAGCGCGGTGTCGACTCCGAGCGACGTCGACGTGCAGCCGATGTCGTTGTCGATCGATCCCGGAATGCCCATCACCTTGAAGCCGCTCTCCTGCGCGAACGTGTGCGCGCCGGTGAGACTTCCGTTTCCTCCAATGACAATCAGCCCCTCGGCATCGAGCTTCTTCAAGTGCTCCGCTGCGACTGAACGCCCCATCGGATCGCGAAAGCGTGCCGAGCGCGCCGAGCCGATGATCGTTCCGCCCTGACCACCCGCCGCGTCGACCTCGATATCCACCGAGACCTGTCCATCACTCAGCACCTTGGTGAGCTCGCGGAAATGATTGTCGATCAGTCCGTCGTAGCCCTCGAGCGAGCCAAACACCTGCAAGCCCTGTGCAGCGCCGAGCTTCGCGATGGCACGAATTGCGGCGTTCATGCCCGGCGAGTCACCACCTGAGGTCAACACCACGATTCGTTTCATAGGCGAGGTATACCGCAAGGCATGAAGCGCAAGGCTCGCGGCGCACTCGACGATCACGACGACGACGATTCGATGAGGGCGACGAGCCTGGAGCTGAAACCGCTCTCTCCTTCGGCGCTCGCCGGGCCCACTCCGAAGAAGCCCGACGACAGAACCTTGCCCGTCGCCGCATCGGGGTACCGCCTCGCGCCTTCCGTCGAGGGCTTCGCGCTCACGTGGAACGGCCAACGGGTGGTGGTCACCGATGGCCGCGCGCAGCTCGGCAGCGGAGAAGGCAACACGCTCACCGTCGAAGACCACACCGTCTCGCGCTTCCACTGCGAAGTGCGCATCGAAGACAACCGCGTGATGGTGCGCGATCTCGGCAGCACCAACGGCACCTTCATCGACGGCGTGCGCATTCGCGACGGCTACATGAAGGACGGCAGCCGCCTGAAGCTCGGCGCCGCTGAAGTGAAATTCGAGCTCGAGGGCAAGCGGCACTTCCTCGAGGTCTCCGACGAATCGATCTTCGGAGAGCTCGTCGGCACCTCGGCGGAGATGCGCCAGCTCTTCAGCGTGCTCGACAAGGCCGCGCGCACTGACAGCACGCTGATCCTCGAAGGCGAGACCGGCACCGGAAAGACGCGCGCGGCCTCCGCGATTCACGAGAAGAGCTCGCGCGCGAACAAGCCGTTCCTGGTGGTGGATTGTGGCGCGCTCCCTCCCACGCTGCTGGAGGCTGAGCTCTTCGGTCACGAGAAGGGCGCGTTCACCGGAGCAGTCGCGCGGCGCGTGGGCGTGTTCGAAGAGGCCGAAGGCGGCACCGTGCTCCTCGATGAGATCGGAGAGATGCCGCTCGAGCTGCAGCCGCGGCTCCTGCGCGTGCTCGAGGAGAAGCAGATCAAGCGCCTCGGCCAGAACAAGTTCACGCCGATCGACGTGCGGATCCTCGCGGCCACGCACCGCGATCTCCGCGCCGAGGTGAATGCGGGGAAGTTCAGGTCTGATCTGTATTACCGGCTCGCGGTGGTGAGAGTGACCGTGCCGTCGCTGCGCGAGCGGCTCGGAGATCTCCCCGCGATCGCGCGCACCGTGCTCGAGCAACTCGGCGCAACCGCGCGCACGCATCCGCGGTTGTTCGAAGAGGCCTTCCTGCAATCGCTCACACGTGCGGATTGGCCGGGCAACGTGCGCGAGCTCCGCAATCACCTGGAGCGCTGCATGCTCTTCGACGAGCAGGTGCCGCTCGGTGGCGCTCCCGCGGCAAAGAAGAACACGAACGATTCGTACGGCGGTCCGCTCAGCTCAGCGCGCCAACGCATGATCGAGCAGTTCGAGCGCTCGTATCTCGAACAACTCCTCGCGCGGCACGAAGGGAAAGTGAGCCAGGCCGCGAAGGAGGCGGAGGTCGATCGCGTGTACCTCTACCGATTGATGCGGAAGTACGGACTGAAGGCGTGACGTTCATCTCGAACGAAGGGCTCAGGTTGATTGATCTGCCTCCGCGTGACGCCCGCTGGGACGTGATCGAGATGTTCGCGCTCACGTTCAACGGGTACTCCACCAGCTTCGGCGGCCAGCTCGACGTGATCGCGAAGAAGCACCGCACGGAAGAGACGGTGCCGTCGGATCTCAGTCAGCTGCGCGCGATTCTGTTTCTCGAGCAGCGGTCGTGGCGTCACGTGATGAGCCGACCAGATGAAGCAGGGATGAGATTCGTCTGGTCGCTGATCGATGGGATTCGGGTGCAACTTGAGAAGCGCTGAGCCCCTCTCCCCGACCCTCTCCCCGCTTTCGCAGGGAGAGGGAGTTAGGGGAGCGAGTGGTAGAGCGGCAGCCCCGCGGGCGCCGGGTAGAACGCCGGGTTCTCCGCCGAGCCGATGTCCGCGCTGGTGATCGTCGTCGCCGGCATCGTCGGCATTCCCGCCCCGGTGCTCACGTCGAGCTGCGAAGGAGCGAGGCGGAAGATCGTCCCGCCCGAACCCGCGCTCCACAGACCACCCTCACCGTCGAACGCGAAGCCCTCGAGCAGCGCCGTCACTCCGAGCGTGATGCGCACCTGGGGCTGCACGTCTGCCGTCGCCGAGCCCCGCAGCGTCGCCGCGCCGAAGCGGAAGAAGATGTTGCCGCCGAAGTCGTTCGCCCAGAGATCGCCGCGCGAGTCGAACGCGATCCAGCTCGGAGTGAGCAACGACATGTCGAGCGGGTTGTTGGTCGCGTAACCACCCAGCTTGAACGCCGGAGTGGCGGTGCCGCCCGCGACGAGCTGCGCCGCATCGAAGCGCCACAGGTGGTTGTCCATCCGCGAGGCGGCCCACAGGTTCCCCGAGCGATCGAACGCGATGCCGCCCGGATCAGGGATCGTGAAGGTCACCGAGGGAGTCGCCATGCCGCTCGTCGCCAGGCTCGCCGCGTCGATCTTCATCACCGAGTCACGGCACGGCGAGCTCACCCACAGGTTGCCCGCGGCGTCGAACGCCAGGCCCGCCACCAGCGGAAGACACGCCGACCCCGCGATGCCGACCTCGAGGTCCGGCTCCACCGCGCCCGACATCGCGAAGCGCGACGCGGGGAAACGCTGAAGCGCCGCGTCTGCCGTGGTGCCACCCGGCACCCACACGTTGCCGTCCTTGTCGAACGCGACGTCGCGACCAAAACCGCCGCGCGACACCACGTCAGCCGGCCGCGTCGCGCTGGTCGTGAGCGACGCAGAACGGAAGCCGAGGAACTCGCCCGTGCCGTTCGAGTTGGTCACCCACAACTTGTTGCTCGTCGCCACCGGAGCCCAGGTCACGATCACGTCCTGCGTACCGCCCGCGGTCAGACAGAAGGTCGTAGGCGTGATGGTCGGCAGATACACCGTGCGCACGAGCGGATCGGGAGCGGTCGCGCGATCAGCGGTGACACTCCACGCGCCTGCGCCCACGGACAGCGTGCGGCTCGAGGTCACCGTCTGCGCGGTCGGGCCAGTCAGATAAATGTTCCCCGTCACGCCCGCGGGAAGTCCGGTCGAGGTAACGACGATCGTGCCCATGCCCTCCGTGGTGCACCCAGCAGGAGGGGGAACGGGACACGGGGTACAGGAGGCGGCGAAGCAGAGCGACGCGAAAGCAATGAGACGAGTCATGGTGTGGCTCCTTTGCGCCCCTCAAAAGCACGCAGGGGGCCAGCCCTCAATCGCGCACATTCCGAGCGCTTACGGGCCGCGGTTGTGAACTCGCAGGTCACGACGTCACTGAGTTGTGAACTCACAGTTCACTCACGGAAAGCGTGGAGTTCTCCGCGCGCGCGCGCCGGTTAGGGTGGCCGATGGCGAACCCGGTGGCGGCGAGACGGTTTCTCTTCACCGTGCTGGTGGTCGGTATCGCGATGTCGGCGGCCGCGTTCTTCCCACTCACGGGCGCGCTGCTGCTCGCGGCCGCGTTCGCCGCGATGTTCTGGCCGTGGAACCTGAAGCTCGCGAAGAAGCTCGGCAAGAAGCGGGGTCGCACGCTCGCCGCGGGTTTCCTCACCGCCGGGGTGCTGCTCGTGATCCTGGGGCCCGTGGTGGCGCTCTCGGCCTTCCTCGTGACGGAAGTGAACGAAGGCGCGAAGTTCATCCTCGAGACGCTGCGCAGCGAAGGCGTGCACGGCCTCATCGAGCGGCTCCCTGACTCGCTCGAAAAGGTCGCGCAAAGCGCCGTCGAATCGCTCGCCGGCGAAGTCGGAGAAGACGAAAACAAGCTCAACAAGAAGCTCACCGAGCAGGTGGCGGCCCAGAGCGGAAAGGCCGCGGGCGTGGTGAGCGCGGTGGTCGGCGCCACGGGCACCCTGCTCTTCCAGGGCGCGATGATGCTCATCGCGTTCTACTTCCTGCTCCGCGAAGGGGAGCAGCTGGCGCAGTGGCTCGACCGCGTCTCCCCGCTTCCGAAGGGGCAGACGATCGAGCTGATGAACGCCGTTCGAAAGGTGACCTCGTCGGTGATCAAGTCGACGCTGGTCACCTCGGCGATCCAGGCCATCGCCGCGCTCATCGGCTACCTCATCGCGAAGGTGCCCTACCCCGCGTTCTTCACCGCGTTGACCTTCGTGATCGCGTTCATCCCGGCGGTGGGCGCGGGCTCGGTGTGCATGGCGGCCGCGGCAATCATCCTGGTCACCGGACACCCGTACATGGCGCTCGTCCTCGCGATCTGGGCGCTCACGGTGGTCGGCTTGATCGACAATGTCGCCAAGCCGTTCTTGATCAAGGACGACGTGCCGCTGCACGGGGCG
>CBIHPJ010000614.1:0-5704 GCA_966211295.1 uncultured Myxococcales bacterium
GCACGAGGCGCCCGCATGCAACGATCACGTGTACTGGTGTCTGTATTTGCCCTGCTCTCACTGAGCGCCTTCGCTGCTGAACAGAAGGGCGGGCAGAAGCCGAAGATCATGATCATCGCCACCGGCGGAACGATCGCCGGCGGTGCCACGGGGCAGACCTCGTACGGCTACAAGTCCGGCCAGTTCAAGGTCGAGGATCTGATCAACGCCGTTCCCGGTCTCGCTGAGCTCGCCGACGTGAAGGGCGAGCAGGTGATGAACATCGGCAGCCAGGACATGAACGACGAGGCCTGGCTCAAGCTCGCCAACCGGCTGAACCAGGTGGTGAAGGACAAGAGCATCGACGGCGTGGTGATCACCCACGGCACCGACACGATGGAGGAGACCGCGTACTTCCTCGATCTCGTGGTGAAGACAGACAAGCCGGTGGTGATGGTGGGATCGATGCGCCCCGCGACGGCGGTGAGCGCAGACGGCCCGGGCAACCTGTACAACGCCGTCTCAGTCGCAGGTGACCCCGGCGCGAAGGGGAGGGGCGTGCTGGTGGTGCTCAACGACTCCATCCACGCCGCGCGCAACGTCACCAAGACCGACACCACCAACGTCGAGACCTTCAAGTCGCTCAACCGCGGTCCGCAGGGGCTGCTGAACGCGGGCAAGATTCGCTGGTTCGATCGCACCAGCGGCAAGCGCGGCGCGGCCAGTGAGTTCACCGTCGACGCGAACACGAAGCTACCGAAGGTCGACATTCTCTACGCGCACGCGAACATGGATCCCGGTCTGATCGATGCCGCCATCGCTGACGGCGCGCAGGGACTGGTGATCGCCGGCGTGGGCGACGGCAACATGACGAAGGAGTGTCTCGACAAGCTCGCCGAGGTCGCGAAGAAGGGCGTCGTGGTGGTGCGCTCGTCGCGCGTGGCTGAAGGCGTGGTGCTCCGCAACAACGAGGTCGACGACGACAAGCTGGGCTTCGTGGCGTCGGGCGAGCTGAACCCCGCCAAGTCGCGCGTGCTGCTGCAGCTCGGACTCATGCGAACGAAGGAACCGAAGAAGCTGCAGACCTTCTTCGAGCAGTACTGAGGGCGCGCCATGTCATCACCCACTCAGAGCACGCAGGAACTGGAGCACGAGAAGCTCCGCAAGCTGAGCCCCTTCGAGCTGAAGGACGTGTTGATCAAGCTGGCGCGCGACGCCACGCCGAACAAGTCGACCACCAGCAAGATGCTCAACGCGGGCCGCGGAAATCCGAACTGGATCGCGACCACGCCGCGCGAGGCGTTCAACCTGCTCGGCGAGTTCGCGCTCCAGGAATGCAAGCGCGTCTGGGATGAGCCCGACTTCGCGGGCATGCCGCGCCCCAGCGGCATCGCCATCAGGCTCACCACCTTCCTGCAGAACCACTCCTCGAAGGGCGCTCGCTTTCTCTCGCAGGCGGTGGGCTACGGGGTCGACGCGCTCGGCTTCGAGGGTGATCCCTTCGTGCACGAATTGGTGAACGCGATCATCGGCGACACATACCCCGAGCCTGATCGCATCCTCGTGCACACCGAGAAGATCGTCCGGCGCTACCTCGACCAGGAGCTCTTCGACAACAAGCCGCCGCCCGGGCGCTTCGACTACTTCGCCACCGAGGGTGGCACCGCGGCGATGTGCTACCTCTTCAACGCGCTCAAGACGAATCACCTGTTGAATCCGGGCGACACCATCGCGATCGGCACGCCCATCTTCACGCCGTATCTCGAGATCCCCCGCTTGCGTGATTTCTCGCTCAACGTGGTGAACGTCGAGGCGTCAGAAATGAAGAACGGGTTTCCCACCTGGCAGTACCCCGAGGCTGAGCTTCGGAAGTTGGAAGATCCGAAGGTGAAGGCGTTCTTCCTGGTGAACCCCAGCAATCCGCCGTCGATGGCGATGAATGAGAGCGCGCATCGTCAGCTCGAGCTGCTGGTGCGCACCAAGCGGCCCGATCTCATTCTGCTCACCGACGACGTGTACGCGACCTTCGTGCCCGGCTTTCGCTCACTCGCCGCGACGCTGCCGCGCAACACCATCGTCGTGTACTCGTACTCGAAGCACTTCGGCTGCACGGGTTGGCGCCTCGGCGCGATCGGCATTCACGAAGACACGGTGATCGATCAGCTGATCGCCAGACATCCGGAGTCGATCAGTGACGAGCTGCACCTCCGCTACGAGTCGCTCACCGAGTTTCCCGACAAGATGAAGTTCATCGATCGCTGCGTGGCCGACAGCCGCATGGTCGCGCTCAATCACACCGCGGGCCTCTCGCTGCCGCAGCAGGTGCAGATGAGCCTCTTCTCGCTCTTCGGCCTGCAGGAAGAGGGTCTCGCGTACAAGGAGCGCTGCCGCTCGATCGTGCAGACGCGGCTCGAGTCGCTCGCGCGTGGACTGGGAGTGGAGGTGCCGTCGATGCCGCTCCGCGCGGGCTACTACGTCGAGCTCGATCTGCAGGCGTGGGGCATTCGCAACTTCGGCCCGACTTTCCACGAGTACGTGCAAGCGCACTACGACCCGCTGGACATCGTGCTCGCGCTCGCACGCCACTTCGGCATCGTGCTGTTGAATGGAAGTGGCTTCGATGGACCGCCGTGGTCGGTGCGCGTGTCGCTCGCGAACCTTCCTTCAGAAGACTACGAGCGCATCGGTGCCGCGTTGATGGAGGTCGCTCGAAAGGCGGTCGATGAGTGGCGCCGTGAAGCGGCCCATTGATCCCATTGGGCCCCACTCCCACCCTCTCGGTGAGGGCCGCTCGGGTAGTTGAAGCTGTTACCTCGGCGCCGAACCCCAATTTCGCGGAGGCACTGCCTTTGGGTGGCACTTACCCAAAAGGCCATGAGCCAACTGACTGGGAAGCCGTGGTTGATGGGCGCGGTACTGGTGGTTCTGGCAAGCGGATGCCGCGAGGACTCAGCGGCACCCCCTCCAGCTGTGGAGCAACCACCCCCGATTGAGGAGAAGCCTGACGCAGGTCACGTGCACGATGCCGGCGTGATCCCCTCCGATGGAGGGACTGATGCCGGCGTCGTGGACGCGGGCAATCCAACTGGCGAGGACGCAGGGGTCACGGACGCCGGAGTCGATGCCGGCATTCCGAATCCAACCGACGCGGGCGTTCCGTTGCCGGGCTCCTCCGTCATCTATTCACCTGATCGAATTCAGTCGCCGATCGACAGCAGCCTCGTGCAACGCCTGAAGGCCATCGCCGCGCGCGGCACCGGTCGCGAGCGGGTCTTCGCGCGCGTCGGTGACTCGGTGTCGATCGCATTCGACGAGACGCCCAGTGGCAGTGGCTTTCTCAACTGCTTCGACGGAATTCTCGAGGGCCAGGTCTCGTGGGACGTGAACATCAGGCTCGGCGCGTATTCGCAGTTCTCGCCAGCGATCGACTATTTCAAGACGCCGCTCTCTCCTACGACCACCTGCTATTCGCGCATCAGCAAGGCCACGAAGATCGGCATGACCGCGTCGTGGCCCACCACGGGCAATCCGTCGCCAGTCGATCAAGAGCTCGACGCGATCAACCCGCGCTTCGCGGTGGTGCTCTACGGCTCGAACGACGTCGGCTACGGCGGGCAGGACGAGTACCCCGTGGCTGATCAAGTGGAGCGCTACGAGAAGTACATGCGCAAGCTGATCGATCACCTGCTCGATCGCGGCGTGATCCCGATCGTCAACACCATGCCTCCTGACGGTGACTTCCTCTGGGTGACGCCGGCGTTCTCGGCGGCGATGCGTGCCATTGCCCAGGGCCGCCAGGTGCCGATGATCGACTTCTGGCAGAAGCTCTACGCGATGGGGTACCCGTACGGCCTGCGGAGCGACCACACGCACCCGAGTCAGCAGGACTACAACACCTGCTGCTGGTTCGACCCCAACAGCCTCGCCACCTACGGCGAGAACGTGCGCAACCTGATCACGATCGAAGCGTTCGATCGCATGCGGAGGATCTTCAGCGAGGGTGCGACCGAGCTCGATCCGAACGCGCCGCACGTGGTGGGCGATGGCTCGGTGGCGACGCCCTTCGTGATCGATCGCGTGCCGTGGGGCGAGCTGCGCGACATCAACAGCTCGAGCTTCACTCCGACCGAGGCGCTCTCGTGCGCAGGTGCTCCTCCGGTGCCGGGTAAACAATTCCTGTACAAGCTGGTGCTCACGCAGGCGAAGGCGGTGCGCATTCTCCTGCTGGACGGTGGGCAGCATGGGCAGCAGCTGAGCTTGCTCTCGGGCACGACGCTCAACACCTGCGTGAAGACCGACCCGCGCCTGATCAGCACCACGCTGCCGGCAGGCACCTATTACATCGCGGTCAACGGGCTGTCGGCGACCGGAGGCACGGAGTTCAACCTCTCGGTCAGCGAGTGCATGGAAGGCGACTACCGCTGCAGCAACTAGCTCGCTGATGCCGATCAGCTGACACGCAGGCGATGGACTGCAACCTCGCCTTCGATGCCTTTGAGGTGAACACGCTCTTCGCTCGACGAGGTGAACTGAGTCTTCGCCACCTCGCGAGCGGAGGGATGTTCGAGCACCTCCCTGGTGATCACCACGTCGCCCGCGCCTGCCTTGGCTTGCACGCGCGCGGCGACGTTCACCGTTCTCCCGAAGAAGTCGAGCTGCTGGTTCGACTCGATCGCGACACACGAGCCCACGTGCACGCCGATCTTCAAGGTGAGCTCTTCGCTGGCACCGAGCATCGCCATCTGGCGGTGCATGGCAGCAGCGGCGGCGAGCGCACGATCGGGTTCAGCGAAGCTCGCCATCACCGCGTCTCCGATGGTCTTCACCACCGCGCCACGTTCGGCGGCGATCACTCGCTGCAGCACCTCGAAGTGCCGGCGCACGAGATCGAGCGCCTTCAGATCTCCCACTCGCTCGTAGAGCTCGGTGGACGCGGTGAGATCGGTGAAGAGGATCGCGAGGCTCTTGAGCTGCATCCCTCCGTCGGTGCCCACGCCCTCCGCGCGATAGAGCTCGCGGAAGGTCTGGTTGGTGAGCAATTGCTTGGCGGTGAGCTGGGGGCTGAACTTCGCGCCTCCCTGCGACCAGTCGAAGGTCTTCGTCCACGCGGTCGAGCCCCAGAGCGCCAACGCCGGCTTCGGAGTGCGGTTGCGCACCACGATCTTCACCGGGCCCGCCTTGATCGGAGCCGCTCCCACGATCTGTCCGTCGAGCAGCTCGAACGCGAGCTCCGAGGTGCCGCTTTCACCCGCCTCGAGATGCGCGATCGAGTGGTGATGCGGAACGCAGAGCACCCAGGGCCCGGGTTGCAGGTTGAGCTCGAGGGTGGTGCTGCCTCCGGGCGGGATCCAGCGGGAGATCTCCATCGAGCCGGAGATGCGCTCGTGCAGCACGTTGGGGATCAACGCGCGCGCGTAGAACTCGGCGGTGAAGTTCTTCCGCACCTGCTCGACGTCACTGAGATCACGTGCCTCGAGCTTCCGCACCGCGGGCGCGACGGTGAACACCACCTCGACCGTGTCATCGAGCGCGATGGTCACAGCGCGGCGGCAGAAGGCGCACGTGGCATGACGAGCGAGCTGCTGGAGCGCACCGCGCGTCGAGGCATAGAGACCGCACAGCGGGCACATCAGCACCCACTGCAGATCGAACACGCCGGCCGCGCTCGCGCGCAGGAAGAGCTCGAGCGCCTCGTGCTGATCGACGCCTTGCTCCTTCGCCCACT
>CBIHPJ010000615.1:0-5633 GCA_966211295.1 uncultured Myxococcales bacterium
GGCGGGACTCGACCTGAAACAGAAGCTGCTCCCTGCCTACCCCGCGGAGAAGGTCGCGAGCTGGATCGATCTCGCCGTTCCTTACGCGTACCCGGGGCTCACGCGCGACGCGGCGATCTCCGAGCTGGGCCGAGAGAGCGTCGACAGCTTCGCCCAGACGATCGTGGGCAAGGCGTTGATGATGGGCGTGCGGCTGATGGGCTTGCGCCGCGTGCTGGAGCGGATGACGCGGAGCATGCGCGCCGGAGGCAACTACCTCTCGTGCGAATGCCGCGAGCTGGGACCGCGCGACATGCAGCTCGAGATCAATGATCACAACACCATGCCCACCTTCTACGTCGGCATGTTCGAGGCCCTGGCGAGGGCCTGCGGCGTGAACGGCGCGAAAGTGGAGCTGCTCCCCATCACGGGCGATGGTTGCGCGGTGCGAGTGCGCTGGAGCGAGTGATCCCCCGAGGGGATGCTTCACGATCAGTCGAGCCGAGGCTGCTCACGCGGCTTGAGCTCCTTGACGAGCTTGCTCACCGAAGCCCACGCGTCGGCGCCGAGCTCTCCCCGCACCACGTAGACGCCGACCTTCGCTTGATCGTTGTGCTCCTCGAGCAGCGCCACTCCGGCGAACTCGCGCCCGAGCTGCTGCAGCAGGCCGCCGAGCGTCGGCTCTTTGGGCGGATCGGTGTACGCCACCCACGCGATCTCGGTCGCCTTCTTCGAATCCTCAGTGTGCTTCACCAGCACCGCGCCCTCGATGGCCTGCATCATCGTCAGCTTGTCGGGGTCGGTGAGCGCGAGACACTCGGTCTTGCCGTCGAACTTCTCCTGGAGCCGCTCGCAGAACTCGACCGCCGTCCTGGGACGAACGTTCTTCGAACAGCCGGTGAAAGCGAGAACCACTGCGAGTGCCCACGCGTTTTTCATGAGGTGCACCATACGAAGCACAGGCCTTTGTTGTTCAATGCCGGGAACGGAAATTTCCTCGCCGTGTTCAAAGGCGAAAGATGGCTCCTCGCAGGCTCATGCCGGTGCTCGTCGTCGTGATCTTCGCGGCCGCGGCGCTGACGTGGTCGCGCACCCGCGGCAAGCGGACCACGTATCCCCCGCCGTTCCCCTGCATCGTCACGGCGAAGACCGGCTGGCTCACCGCGGTCACCGAAGACGCCATGCTTCGGCTCGAATGGGGTGACGGCAAGGGCCTGGTGAGTTTCAGCGAACTGGACGAGCCAGTGGACTTCAAGCCGCGGAGCGAGGCCGAAGTGCGTGCGCTTGCCCTCGAGGTTCTGCAGCCGATCTCAACTCCGATCCGATCCTCCTCGCCCGGGAGGATTTCGCTCTTCGCCGGCTGCGACGGCGTGGGCGCTCAATGGCGTGGCGAGGCGAACCACGTGATGCCCAGCTATGAGCAGTGCCTCCGGCCCTTCAGCGAGACTCGGCCCGATTGCCTCTGGCGCGTCTTCAAGGAGCGCGGCGAGGAGCATGACGAAGCACCTGGAGCGGTGGGGGATCGCATTCGCGCGGAGGCTCTCGCAGCCGGAGTGGTCCTCCCTCCGCCGAGAGCGCCCGCCGCTCCGTATCCGATGCGGTACGGCCTGCGTGGCGGTCCTCCGAGCCTGCTCGACCGAGTGATCGACAAGGTGTCTCCGCCACCGCCTCCGCCCTCCGACGACGTGTTCTGACGAAGCAGCGCCGCAGCTGTGCTTGCGAATCTTCGCGCTCGGGAGCACACGTACCTCATGGCGGTACTTGGACTCGGCCTCGCAGCGCTCGGACGCCCGGGGTACATGAATCTGCAGCACAAGAGCGACCTCTCTTCGACCGACGCGCGAGCGATGGAAGCGCAGGCCCACGCGGTGATGGACGCCGCGTTCGAAGGAGGCGTTCGTCACTTCGACGCGGCGCGGAGCTACGGCAAGGCGGAAGAGTTCCTCGCGTCGTGGCTCGCCTCGCGAAAGCCCGAGGGCGTGATCGTCTCGTCGAAGTGGGGCTACCGCTACACGGCGAACTGGCAGAGCGACGCCGCGGTCCACGAGGTGAAGGATCACTCGCTCGCTCACCTCGAGTCGCAGTGGCGCGAGAGCGAAGCGATCCTCGGCAAGGCGCTGAAGATCTACCAGGTGCACTCCGCGACGCTGGAGAGCGGCGTGCTGAAGGATGAAGCGGTCCTCGATCGACTGGCTGCGCTTCGCGACAGCGGAGTGCAGATGGGCCTCTCCGTCACCGGTCCACGTCAGGGCGCGATCATCGACGCGGCGATCGCGATTCAGCGTGGCGGTCGGCGGCTCTTCGATTGGGTGCAGGCGACGTGGAACGTGCTCGAGCCTTCCGCGGGTCCTGCGCTCGCGCGCGCGAAAGCCGAGGGAATGAAGACCATCGCGAAGGAAGGCCTGTCGAACGGCCGCCTCTCTGCGCGCGGAGACGTGCAGCCGTGGCTCGATTTCGCCGCGACGAACACCACCTCACCCGACGCGCTCGCGCTCGCTGTCGCGCTTCGTCAACCGTTTCTGGACGTGGTGCTCTCAGGCGCCGCGACGGTGGAGCAGCTGCGTTCGAACTTGGGGGCTCGCGAGGTCGCCCCGCCCGACGTGGCGCAGTTCGCGATCGAACCCGTGACCTACTGGACCGAGCGCTCGCGGCTCGTCTGGTCGTAAACAAAATCCAGACGTGCGGCCGTCGCGCGCCCGAAGCCTGGTCACCCGAGTAGCAGAATGCTCGCGTCGAGTGGCCTGATCGGGTCGAGCACGCAGCTCGACCACCGAACGACTGCGTCCTTCAAGGCATCTGGATCTCTGCCCTCACCCGACCCTCTCCCGATGGGAGAGGGAGACACCGTCACGGCATCTCAGGCGGCGGCATCACGAGCCGGAACACGCGGCACGTGCCCGCATCCGACGTCGTCGACGGACAATTGTCCTCCGGCACGACCGGCGCGACGTTCGGGCCCGTCTCGTAGCACCCGTACCCAAACCGACGACCGCTCGGCAGCTTGGTGTTCGAGTTTGGCGGCCCACCCCAGAGCTCCGTCCAGATCAGATAATCGCCACCGGTCTGCGTATTCACGAACGCGTAGGTGATCCCCTGCCCCAGCATCGGGTTGGTCACGCGCGTGACGTCGAGTCCCTGAACGATCAACGTGCCGCTCGCCTCGATGGCACCCGGGGCGTTGCGATCGGCCGCAACGGCCGCCACCGTGGCGCACGTCACCGGCGATCCATCGTTCGCGTACTTCTTGATGAAGCGCGTCGAGCCTGAAGCCGGCTGGAGCGAGAGCCCCTGCCAGTTGTCGCGCGTGTTCAGGTCGACGCGCGGCTGCACGAACTTCTCGACCGCGGTGCAGTGCCCGCTGATGCACTGCGGAATCGGACGCTCGTCGAGGTAGCTCGTCACGCACGCCGACTGCACCGAGCAGGTCTGCGAGCACTTCGCGCAGCTGCCGTAGTCCGGAGGAGCGCACTGCGGCTGCCCCGTGCAGTCCAGGTCGGCACAGTCAGCCAGACCGTTGCCGTCGTTATCGATGCCATCGCCGCAGATCTCCCGCTTCGGATCCGCGGAGCACGCAGAGAGGGCGAGGGTCAGACCAAGAACGGCGAACTTCAGAATGCGAACGTGAATCATGGGCACTTTCCGGTGCAGCTGCGATCAGACGCGATGCAGGCCTGCTGTCCGGTGGTCAGCGTAAGACAAGCGAAGCCTTGCGGGCACTCCTGCTGACCGGGACCGCAGAACTGCGCGCACACACTCTGCCCCACGCCAACGCCACCGTCGGGCAGTGTCACTGGAAGGGCGACGCAGGTTCCGCCCGCGCACTCCGTGGAGGAGCCGCAGGGCTGGCAGTGAGGGAAGGTCGTGGTGGCGACCGCGCAGACGTTGGTCACCCCATCGCAGCGCTCGCAGGTACGGCAGACGCTGGTTCCCTGACAGATCCGCGCGCCAGTCACCACGGGACCCTCGCAGGTGCGCGAGGTCATGTTGCAGCGCTGATCGAGGGCGCAACCGGAGTTCGAAGCGCAGCCAGGCTGGCATGAAGCGCGGCCACCGTTGGTCATGCAAACCGTCCCCAGCGGGCACTCCGAGTCGGAGCCGCACGAGGTCTTGCACTCGCCCACCATGCCGCCCGGAGGAATGGCGCAGCTCTTGTTGAGCGGACACTCGCGGTCGGTCGTGCACTCGCTCACCGGCTCGCAGATGCGATTGACGCAGCGCAGGTTGCTGTTGCCGCAGTCGAGATCCTGCGTGCACTCGGCGACGCAGATCTTCAGGCGCGGATCGCACGTGGTACCGAACGGGCAGACCTGCTGCACCGCCACGCACTTGCCCTGGGCGCTGTCGCAGCGCTGAGCCGCGTCGCCACAATCAGCGGTGGTGTTGCAGGTGCGCAGCGAGTCGGGCACGCAGCCCGCGAAGTTGTTGCAGGTCGCGATCTGCCCAGTGGCGGTGCGATCGGGCCAGCACTGTTGCACCCCGCCCTTGTCCTGGCAGGTCGCCCCGCGCGGGCAGTCAGCGTTGCCGGTGCACGCCGTGCCGCAGAACTTCCGGTTGAGCGTCGTGTCGAGGATGCAGTTGTCGCCCATGCCGCCGCACTCGAGATCGTCCACGCAGGTCTGGCAGAAGCTCTTGAGCGGCCGGCACGAGCGCGTCGAGGCGTCGCAGAACTCGGTCATCGCGCACTCCGAGTCACCCTTGCAGCCGGTGATCTCCGCCACGCAGAGGCCCGTGTAGTTGTTGCAGAAGCGCGCCGCGGCGAACGGATCGCCCGAGGTGCAGCTCAAGTCAGAGAGGCAGATGCACTGACGGCGAACCTTGTCGCAGCGCAGCGAGCCACACTCCGCGTCGACGTTGCACGCGCGGCCCACGAGCTCGGCCGTGCCCGCGTCCAGCGGCGGATTCGGCGGCGGCTTCATGGGGCATCCCAGGAGGACGCAACCCAGCGTGAGAATGGAAAGAATCCTGAGCATCAGGGGCCGGGCATGTAGCGCAGGGCGCCTCCCCGATCCACCAGTCAACCCTCAATCACAGGGCTCATTCACACCCGGGTCCCGTCGCCACGGCTACCGAGCATCGGGAGTCGCGGCAGATGGGCACCCCGCAGCCACAACTGGTCTGCGCCGGAGGACACATTCCCGAGCAGCTCATCGAAGAACAATCAGGCGCGTCGAGCTTGTGAATCGCCGAACCCGCCATGCCGCAACAGCCGTTGGGCACGCAGTCGGAATCAGCCACGCAGGCCCGCCCGGGGTTGGGCGGGAGAGGCTCGTCGAGAATCGAGCCGCACCCCGCCACCGCCATCGACAACACCATCGACAGCCGCAGCGAGAGCGCTCGCATTCAGTTCCTCCGTGATTACCGGTTCATGCCGCCGAGGAACTCGATGTTCCCCTTGGTGGGACGCATGTGCTTCAGCGTGAACTCCATCGCGTCGATCGGCGTGAACGGGTGCAGCACCTGGCGAAGCGCGGTGATGCGCACCAGATCGGCCTGAGTGAGGAGCAGCTCCTCCTTGCGCGTGCCGGACTTGTTGATGTCCATGCAGGGGAAGATGCGCTTCTCGAAGAGCTTCCGGTCGAGCACGATTTCCGAGTTACCCGTGCCCTTGAACTCTTCGAAGATCACCTCGTCCATGCGGCTGCCGGTGTCGATCA
>CBIHPJ010000616.1:0-5632 GCA_966211295.1 uncultured Myxococcales bacterium
GCGCTGAAGAAGGCGAAGCTCGAGGAGGTCATCGAACGGCGCAAGGTGCTCGCGGAGACTCCGGTGCAGATGCCTGAGGGAAAGGCCGCCGTGACCGCGCGCTTCATTCCGCTCGAGTCGAGCTACCCGAAGGACGCCACGGTTCAGGAAGTAGAGAAGCAGTACGACGTCGACGTCGGGAAGCTGAACCTCGCGTGGGCGAAGGCGCACGGGGTGTCGTGTCCTCCACCGAGTGCGGAGAAGCCTGGCTTCGTCGGCACCGCGACCTGCGTCACCTGCCACGCGGAAGCAGAAGCGGTGTGGAAGGAGACGAAGCACCCGCGCGCGTACCAGGCGCTCGTCGGAGTGGGGAAGCAGTACCACCTCGACTGCGTGAGCTGTCACGTCACTGGCTGGCAGCAGCCGGGCGGCGTGTGCCGGATCGATGAGACTTCCGGACGCGAAGAGGTTGGCTGTGAGTCGTGTCACGGAGCAGGTGCGGCTCACGCGAAGCAGCCGATGAAGACGAACATCGGGCGCGCGGCCGAGCCCAAGACGTGCACCGGCTGTCACGATCGCGAGAACTCTCCGCAGTTCGACTTCGACGCGTACCTGCCGAAGATCCTCGGCCGCGGCCACGGACAATGAGGACCTCCTCTCCTTGCGAAGCGGGGAGAGGGTCGGGGGCGAATTGCACGAAGTGAGGCCCCTCACCCGTCGCTTCGCGTCGACCTCTCCCCGCTCTCGCAGGGAGAGGTAAGCCATTTCACCATCGCGGTGACGCCCTCAGTGACTCGGCCCCAGCTCTGAAAGTTCCGCGTGTAGTTGAGCGAAGCATCTGACGGTCCCGGCGGAGCGACGACGGGCAGCGCGCGGAGTTCGTGTCCACCGATGCGGTGACGTTCCAGCTCGAGCGCGGTGACGTACGCCTGTGGTTCAGCGGCGACGAAGCCCATCAGCGCGAAGAGCGTCATGTTCAGCCGGTCAGGTGAGCCCGCGCGCTCGGGGAAATCGAGGAGCCCTTCGATCCACGGACCGAAGACGGCTTCACGCTCGGGATTCCTCTTCAGGGCGGTCCACACCACGAGGAAACCTTCGACGACCTGCTTGCGCGCTGTCTCTTCATCCGCGCCCCACATCCTCGTGCGCATCGCCGCGTGCTCATCGGCATCCTGCGCGAACGGTGCACCGAGCGTTTTCCAGCGTTCGAAGGTCTGTTCGAAGGTCCACTCCGCCGAGCGGGTGCAGAGCAGCAGGTGACTGAAGTGGAGCGCCACGCACTCCAGCTCTTCGGGGCTGCCCCACATGCGCGCCGTCTTCGGCAACGACGAGAGACGAGCGAGGATCGCGGACTCGAGCGGACTCACACCATCACCACCATCGCGTGCTCTTCATTTTCCACGCACGCTTTCACGAGAGTGCTCAAGGAGCCCTTGGTTCCACCGGTCACGAGGAGGGTCATCACGTCCACCACCATGCACGCACGTGAGCCATCAGGAGAGACGATCGCGGGGTTCACCGAGCCGTCGTCACTCACGCTCATCCATTTCCAGCCGCCGAGCTGAACGATCTGCTCTCCGATGATGAAGGCGAGCGAGGTGACGTGGCGCGCCTGCTTCGCCGCCCCGCCGTTCTGTCTCAAGAAGAGAAGGATCCGCTCCATCGAGTTCACGATCTCGGGCGCCGCGAAGACGCCCTTCGCCCACTGCTGCAGCGCGCGTTCGGTGGCGAGCTGAAGTTCGCCCAGGTGCTTTTCGGAGAGCGGCGCGACGTGCACGACTGGTCAACCTAGCCGGTCACGAAGTGTTGGTGCACCCGCTTCTATGGTCAGCTTCGGGGGTGATCGTCGCCCTGCTCGCCTCCCTGCTCGCCGCCACGGATCCCCCGGGCGTGGAGTTCATTTCGGACGTGAAGCCGATCTTCGAGCTGGTGAGCTGCCAGGCCACGCCCGCGGGCCTCGACGCGAAGACCGCGGAGGCGTGGTGCAAAAAGCAGAAGCGCCGCTACGACTCGTTCTCCAGTCGATGGGGACCGAAGGCGAACGCGTTCCTCTCTCCGCTGAAACCCGCGGGCCTTCCGACGACCCTTGTGTATCCGTTCGGTGGCGGCGACTTGATGTCGGCGCTCCAGATCTTTCCCGAGGCGCAGGAGGTCACCACCATCTCCCTCGAGCTGGCGGGCGATCCGCGCCGATGGAAGGAGCTCACGGACAAGGCGGAGCTGAAGCGCAGCTTGAAATTGGTCTCCGAGGCGAGCGAGTCGACGCTGATCAACAACGACTCCGTGTCCGAGAAGATGTCGATCGCGCAGCGCGGTGAGCTGCCCGGTCAGCTCTCGATGCACTTGATGGGGCTCGCGCTCGCGGGGCAGGAACCGGTGTCCGTGCGGTTCTTCCGACTCGAGGCCGACGGCTCGCTTCACTACTTGAGTCAGGAGGACATCGACGCGCTCGAGGAGACCACGGCGAAGAAGCTGCACAAGGAATGGAAGAGCCCCGACTTCAGCCCCGCGTTCGCGAACGTCGAGGTGCAGTTCGTGCCGCGCGGAAAGATCGACGGGCCGCGGAGAATTCATCGTCACTTCGCGGCGAATCTCGCGAACAAGAAGATCCCTGCTGGGCTGATCGCGCATCTCGAAGCGAAGGGCCGCGTGACCACGATGACGAAGGCCGCTTCGTATCTGTTGTGGGACGGCGGGTTCAGCAAGCTGCGCAACTGGCTGCTCGCGAACTCGGCGTTCATGGTTTCGGATTCCACGGGGATGCCCCCTTCGTTGTGGAAGGAGAACGGCTGCACCGTCGACGCGTACGGCAAGTTCGAGAAGCCGTTCCTCGTCGAGTCCGAGGCAGATCCAGTGGCCGACGAGATGCGCGCGTTGTGGGCGACCGCGAAGAAGGTGCCGATGCGCTTCGGTTACGCGGACGGCACTGAGAAGAAGAACGACCACCTCATGATCGCGAAGTGTCCGACCAAGCCGTGAGACGTCTGCTGCTGATCGTGCTGCTCGCCGCCCTGCCCGCTCTGGGCGCGAAGGCGAAGAAGCCCGCGGGACCTGAGCGGCTGTCGCTCTTCGACGCGCAGGGAGATCTGACGACTGATCTCTGGGGCGAGCCGAACGCTGAGTTGCAGGATCAAGTCGACCAGCTGCTGAAGGCGCGTGCTCCCTTCGCGAAGGCGCTGGCGAATGAGCAGTTGTCGCTCGTGTTGGTCGATCTCACTTCACCCAACGAGCTCGCTGCGGCCGCGGTGCGACCTGACTGGGAGACGTTTCCTGCGAGCCTCGGGAAGATCGCCATCCTGCTGGGCGTGATGAATAAGGCGTCTCTCGACGAGCAGAAGACGCTGCGCGCTTCGATGGATCGCATGATCAAGGCGTCGTCGAATGAAGACGCGAGCGCGCTCTTCGCGTGGGCGGGTCACGACGCGATCGTCTCCGCGGTGAAGAAGCATGGGCTGTACGACGAGAAGGCCGGCGGGCTGTGGTGGACGCCGTCGGCTCCGTGGCCGAAGAGTCCGAAGGGACAGCTGCGGATCGCCGCGACGGCGCGCCAGGTCGCTCGCTACTTCCTGATGATGGAGCAGGGAAAGCTCGTCGACCCCGAGCACAGCCGCACGATCAAAGCGGTGTTCCACAACGCGGGGCTCGCGCTGTTCTCGAAGGGAATTCAGAAGCGCTTCGGCGACACCGAGTACTACGGAAAGCCCGGCATCCTCGGGAAGGAGATCGCCGAGGGCATGCTCATCGAGTCGCCCGGCGCTCGGTACATTCTGGCGATCGTGATGAAGGGCCTCGACAAGGACGACCCTGCGTTTCAGGAGTTCGGTCAGGCGCTGCACGCACTGATGCTCCGTCGCTCCCTCTCCCTGCGAGAGCGGGGAGAGGGTCGGGGTGAGGGGCGGAACTGGTCACTCGAACTCGAAAACAAAGAGCTCGTGATCGCGAAGCCCGATGGCGGAGTGATCGCGCTGAACCCTGAAGTGCACGTGCAACTGAAAGGCGCACCAGCTGAGGACTCGAAGGATGCCCACTGGCAGCGCACTGATGGCGGCTTTCAGACAACGCTCACCACGAAGTCCGCGACGTGGTCGATCGAGGCTGGTGCGGCTGGCATTTCCGCCGAGGTGAAGTGGACTGGTCCGGGCGAAGTCGAGGCTGCGTGGATCGACTTCCCCGTTCCGGCGAAGTCGGCGCGAATGCTCGACTCTGCGTATCGCTCGCGTTCGGCGCCCTTGCGCGTGGGCACGTTCGATCCGCAGGTCGCGTGGATCGATGACG
This sequence comes from uncultured Myxococcales bacterium, assembly GCA_966211295.1. GTDB lineage: Bacteria > Myxococcota > Myxococcia > Myxococcales > Myxococcaceae > Archangium_A. Next base: position 4,255 of record CBIHPJ010000616.1, read on the forward strand.
TCGCGATCGTCGGTCACGCGCAGGGCATGTCGCTCACCACCTCGAAGCTCCGGCTCGATGTGGATGTCGCCGCGTCACATCCATTTCATCTCTGGAGTCAGTGCGTGCGCGAGGCGACGGACAAGCCGATCGTCACCAAGCCTCCGCAGATCGATCTGAGCGCGCGCAAAGTCGTGGCGGGAGATCGCGCAAAAGTGAGCCTCCGGTGGTTGCCTGGACAGAGCTCAGTGCCGCTGGTGATGCGGTACCCGAACGGATTCCGCGCGGCCGTGGTGATTACGGATCACGCGGATCAAGCGAACGTCACTCGGCTCGGCGCGCTGATGTACGGAAAGTCGACGTACAAGGCTCCGCTCGCTGGCCGCGGTGGTAGTCGCGGATTCGCGAATCACGGACTCACGATGACGAAGGCCGTCTTCTCGCTGCCCTCCGAGGGCTACGCGGCGCAGCTCGAAGACCCTCGCTTCGTCGAACTGCTCGACGCGCTCGCGGCGGATGGAATCGAGGTGGCCTCGCACTCTGCATCGGGAGATCCGGATTCGGCGGAGAAGACCATCGAGGGACTCTCGCTGCTCGCAAAGTTCCAGCCGACCACGTGGATCGATCATCAGCCGACGACGAACTGTGAAGCGCTGACCAACTCCGGACGGGCAGAGACGCTCAAGGCGCTGACGAACTCTAAGTTCCGCTACGCGTGGAGCGGCAACGATGATCACAAGTCAGACCTGAACCTCTTCGATCCGAAGTCGACGAAGATCTCAGCCGCCCCGCTCTACCAACACCCGCTCACGGGCGAGCTCTGGCTTTTTCCTTCGCGGTGGATGGCGCTAGAGCGTTCGCAGTTCTTCGAGCGGCTCTCTTCGAAGTCACTCGATCAACTCGAGACGCAGCGCGGGCTGCTGGTCGCGCACACCTACCTCGACATCTTCATCGAAAAGAGCGGCACGCGGCTCGATCACTGGTCACTCATCGAGAAGATCCCTGATGGGTACAAACTCTCCGATGAAGCGGACGAGGTCTTCGCGCGACTGGAGAAGCGGCAGAAGAAGGGCACGCTCTGGGTCACCACGCTGCGCGGACTCGCGGAGCACATGCTCGCGGTGAACGAGGTGAGCTGGACCTTCGAGGGCAGCGAACTGGTGCTGAAGAGTCCACGTGCTGTGAAAGGCGTCACGGTGCTCCAGCCGGACGGAGAGGCACGCATTGTCGACCTCTCCGCCGGAGAGACGCGGGTGCCGTGGTCGACGTCCGTCGCGCCGCTCACCGTGCGCTGATCGATCCACCGCGTTATCTCGCGTGCCGATGTCCCCCGCCCGCTGGCCCGCTTTCTTCGGCGCGTTCGTCGCCGCCTTCGACAACTTCGCGATGACCCCGCTGG